>JAYVJL010000001.1:0-7360 GCA_043769295.1 Polaromonas sp.
GGAGGTATGAAAAACCTGCGTCCCATCGGATTTGTACAGGGCTACCCAAGTGTCATTACCGGGGTTAATAGCTTTTGCCTGCGCATAAAACGCTTCGAAGTTGCCGGTTTGCAAATGCTCTGAATTGCCTAGCGCCATCATCGCCGCAATCGACGACTGAATGTCCCTATCAACTGTCAGGCGGATAGCATCCACCGTTTTGTGCAAGCTAGCGAGGGACGCGACCTTTTCTTCCAACCTGATTTGGTTCACCGCATATGCAGACGCCAAAACCAACGGCAGCATGATTGCAGCCACCATCAAAGCAATGAAAATTCGGATGCGCATGTCTTGTTTTTACCTCTAAGACGCTGATGTAGGCAGGCGCAGCATGACGCTCCGAGCTTCACGTGTTATGGACAAGCCGTCCACATCGGCAATCGCTTGAACATCGTCCCAATCAATTTTGCGGTAAGCCGCCAGACCGATTTGAAATTCCTCGTGTGGCGCGATTGCTACCAAAGCAGCTTCAACATCCGTCAACGAGATTGTCACCTGCATGTCTTGGCCATCCTGATTAACAGTCAGAAGTATGTTTGCGGGCGATGCTGCAGCGTCAGTGAGAGCAAGCAAAGCAGCCACAAAAACGCCGCGCAAGTGGTCCCGTTCCACTTCAGCTATCACGCCCCCGGTTTGATTGACGAATTTGAATCCCCTGAATGAAAGCTCATTTGTAAGAAGGTGCAGGGCGTCTTTGATACCCTGAGCCAAACTCACGCGTTCGCGGTCGTCAAATGCAAGCCAGCCCATCAAATCTAAACTTGAGTGGGTCGCGTCGATAGCGAAAGTTCGCATTTCATTACTATTCTTGACCAGAGTTGAAAAATCTGGAGATGCCGAGAGTAATCGTTTTTCAACAATCGTCGCCAACATAATGACTGGCTGAAAACCACCGGCCATTTCATGCCGCATTGCAGGTGCCAGCCTTCTCAATAGTGCATACCGAGTAGCTTCTGCGTTGCGTTTCGAGTCAATCGATGTACTTTGCATCTTAGTTTTCCCTCTTGATATCATCATAAGACATTCCTGCTGCCTGGCAAAATGTCGAAAACCCAGCTCGTGCTTAAAAAATTGAGTGCTGAGGTTGGGCATTTGTATCCATGATAATTGGCCACAAATGCAAACCATCCTACTTTTTATCCGCCACTATCTTCTTGCTGTTCAATTCTTCACCCGCATCCCTGTCACGGGGCGGTTGGCGGCTTGGGTGGGGTACAGCCCTCACATGCTGCGCGCCAGTGCGGCGCATTTTCCGGGGGTGGGGGTGTTGGTGGGTGCTTTGGTGGCGCTTTTGACGGCCGTGTTGCTGGTGTTTTTGCCGCAAGCATCGCCGTTGTCACCTTTAGCCGCTGCCGTGTTGGGCACGGTTTTCAGCGTCATGCTGACCGGCGCTTTCCATGAAGACGGCTTGGCTGATATCGCGGACGGCCTGGGTGGGAGTAAGAACCGCGAACGCGCCCTGGAGATCATGAAAGACTCCCGCGTGGGCGCGTTTGGGGCGATAGCGGTGGTGCTGGTTTTGCTCGCCAAAGTGGTGCTGCTGGCGGTGATTGGCGACGTCAACCCCGAGGTCATGGTTGTCGGTATCTTTGTCGCGCATGTGGCCTCGCGGACCTTTCCGCTCTTGCTGATTCGCCTGCTGCCGCATGTGGGTGATCTGGTGAGTGGTGTGTCGGGCAGCAAATCCAAGCCGCTGGCCGATCAAATCACCGGTTTCAGCCTGTTCATTGCTGTTTTATGGCTATTTATGACTATAACCGGCGTATTTATTGCCTATGATGCTATTGATTTAATAGTTCCCATGCTCACTGCGAGTGTCGCCTTTCTCTATATGTGGCGGTTGTTTGCACAGCGCCTGCAAGGATTTACCGGCGATTGCCTGGGCGCAACCCAGCAGGTATGCGAAGTGGCGTTTTACCTGGGTTTGGCGCTCAGTTTGGCATAGGTAACCGCTGAAACGACAACCATGAAACTCTGGCTAGTCCGCCACGCTCAGCCGCTCATCGCCAGCGGCATTTGCTACGGCGTGACTGACGTGGCTGCGGATGAGGCTTTGACGTTGCTGGCGGCCGAGTCGCTGGCCAGAGTCTTGCCACCCCACATGCTGTGCCGCGTTTCCCCCTTGCAGCGTTGTCAACAACTGGCCCTGGCTTTGCGGCAAATGCGGCCAGATTTGTCAATCACATCAAGCACTTGCGCCAATACCAATACCAATGCCGATATTTGCACCGATGAACGTTTGGCGGAGATGGATTTTGGCCATTTTGAAGGCCTGCCGTGGTCTGATATTCCCAAAGCCGATATTGACCTGTGGACCGTCCATTTTGGCACCCACCGTTTTGGCGGTGTGCAGAGCGCCAACGAGGTGCTGCAACGCGTCGCCCAAGCACTGCAAGAGAGCCAAGCGCAGCAGTCTGAGAATGTGCTGTGGATCACCCACGCCGGCGTCATCCGCGCTGCAACGCTGCTGGCGCGAGGAGTCAAGCAGGTCGACACGGCCGAGCAGTGGCCGCGTGAGGTGCCCACTTTTGGTGGCTTCACACAGCTGGTTTTTTAACCTGTTTTCTCGATTTAAGTGCCATTTTGGCATCTAGCCGGCGTATTTGTTTGCTGTGAAGCTATCAAATTAATAGTGAATCGGGTTTACTTTAACTTTTTTAGCTTGTCGTACTTGCGCCAGTGGCGATGTTGCCGATCTTTTCGCCCATGTTTTCACGGAAATACCGCTCTATGAACGTGATGGCTTCGGTTCTGGCTGCTTTGGAAATGTCGATGCTGATAAAAACGCCCCTCATGCGCGTTACGCGCTGTTGTCCTGCATGTATGACGTCGCAATGATATGTTTCCTACCGCCTCACCCCCAGCGCATGCGACCGGCAGGTGGTGCTGCAGCGTTAGAAGTTGTATATTGGCCACATGAACCATACATCACGCAAGCAAGGCGCCCACTCTCATCAACGCTCAGACCTGGTTCGCATCTCCATTGCCGCAATGACCGAACGCGGCCTGCTACCGGAGTTCTCGGCAAGCGTTGACCACCAGCTGGGCAAAATTCACAGCGCAGCGCAGGTTGCAGACGATCGAGGCAAGGATATCCGCGATCTGACTGGCCTGTTGTGGTGTTCTATCGACAACGATGATTCACTCGACTTGGACCAACTCACCGTCAGCGAGGCCATGCCGGACGGCCACGTCAAAATCTGGGTCGCCATTGCTGATGTGGACGCCTTGGTCAAAAAAGGCACGCCAATTGACGACCACGCCCGCACCAACACCACCTCGGTCTACACCTCGGCGCGCATCTTTCCCATGTTGCCCAACAAGCTGTGTACCGATCTGACCTCGCTCAACCCCGATGTGGACCGCCTGGCCGTGGTGACGGAGATGGTTTTCCGAGCCGATGCGTCACTAACTGGTGCCACCGTCTACCGCGCCAAAGTGCGCAACCATGCCAAACTCGCCTACGACGCCGTGAGCGCCTGGATTGACGGCGAGGGCGCGTTGCCAGAAGCGGCAGCCGTCGTCAAAGGCATGGAGGCCCAGCTGCGCACGCAGGACGACCTGGCCCAGCACCTGCGCAAACGCCGGCGGACCGAAGGTTCGCTGGAGTTTGAAACCTTCCAGCCCCGTGCCCAGTTTGACGGTGAAGCCGTGGTCGATATTCAGCAACAAGTCCAAAACCGGGGCCGTCAGCTGATTGAAGAGGTGATGATCGCCACCAACGGCTGCACGGCGCGTTACCTGGCGTCGCGCGGTGGGGCGTCGTTGCGGCGCGTAGTGCGCTCGCCCGAGCGCTGGCTGCGTATCGTGGGCGTGGCGGCTGAATATGGCGACACGCTGCCCAACGAGCCAGATTCCAAAGCGCTGGAAGCCTTTTTAGCCAAGCGCCACAAGGCCGACCCGCTGCGCTTCCCCGACCTGTCACTCGTCATCGTCAAGCTCATGGGGCGCGGCGAATACGTGGTCGAGGTGCCCGGCGGCGTACCAATTGGTCATTTTGGTCTGGCCGTGCGTGACTACACCCATTCCACCGCGCCCAACCGCCGTTTCCCTGATTTGATCACCTCGCGCATGCTGAAAGCTGCACTCGCCAACGAGCCGGCGCCGTATTCCAACAGCGAGCTGGGCGCGCTGGCCATGCACTGCACCGCGCAAGAAGACGCCGCCCAAAAAGTCGAGCGCCGCATGCGCAAGTCAGAAGCCGCACTGGTTTTAGAGTCCCGTATCGGCCAATATTTCGACGGTGTTGTCACGGGCAGCTCGTCCTACGGCGTCTGGGTGCGGGTGTTTTCACCGCCGGCAGAGGGCAAGTTGGTCGACCTGCGTACCGAAGTGGTCGTGGGCGACAAAGTCCGCGTCAAACTCATCTCCACCAACGTCGAGCGCGGGTTTATTGATTTTGTGATGACGGACGGCTAGTTTTTCCGCAGCAACCGCTTTGCCAGCGTCACACCCGCCAACACCAAGGCACCCGCCAGCAAGCCCGTGGCTGCGTCCACCGACAAAGACACCACCGTCTGCAGCCACCCCGCCAGGCCGTGGCTGACGGTCTCCACCCAGTGATTAATCGCCGGTACGCCGTGCGTCAAAATCCCGCCGCCCACCAAAAACATGGCTGTCGTGCCGACGATGGACAGCGTTTTCATCATGTAGGGCGCAAACGCCAAAATCCCGCGCCCCAGGCTGTGTCTGATGCTGCCAGCCGCGTGTTGCTCGGTCAAATGCAGTCCCAGATCGTCGATTTTCACAATCCCGCCCACCAAGCCGTACACGCCCACTGTCATCAATATGGCAATACTCGTCAACACGGTGATCTGGGTCGTGATGGGCTGGCTCTGCACCGTGCCCAGTGTGATGGCGATGATCTCCGCCGACAAAATAAAGTCCGTCCGCACGGCGCCCTTGATCTTGTCTTTCTCCATCGCCAGCACGTCTTTGTCGGTGTCCACCATCGCCTGCACCAGTTCCTCATGCCGCGCTTCAATTTCTTCTTTGCTGTGCAAGAACTTGTGCGCCAGCTTTTCAAACCCTTCAAAGCACAAAAATGCCCCGCCCACCATCAACAGCGGCGTTACCAGCCAGGGTGCAAACGCGCTGATGGCGATGGCTGCGGGCACCAAAATCGCCTTGTTGATGAACGAGCCCTTGCACACCGCCCAGACCACCGGCAGCTCGCGGTCGGCTTTCACGCCGGACACCTGCTGCGCATTCAACGCCAGATCGTCCCCCAACACACCCGAGGTTTTTTTGGCGGCAACTTTGGTGAGCAGCGCCACATCGTCAAGAATGGTGGCGATGTCGTCGATGAGGGCTAGCAGGCTGCTGGTGGCCATGGGTTTGGGGCTTTCCGGGTTCAGTGATTCACAAAAATGTTTTGGCAAGGCAGGATGGAGTTTACGTCAAGCGGTGTTCAATGTTGTTCAATGTATGTGGCGGTTTTTCAGCCAGATTGCGCCATTGGCCTACATCTATATGCCGCATTTCTTGACACCTGTAATCTGCCATGGCACCTACGCTAGTGCCACATCATCAAAGAAAGTAAAACAATGTCCCACTACCACGCAGTTGTCTGGCTTGACCATGCCGAGGCACACGTCATGCACTTTAACCGGGACGACGTTGAAAAGCAGCTCATCCACCCAGCTGATCCGCATAAAAATCTGCACATCAAAAGCGGAAAATTGGGTTCTGGCAAAGCGCATGAAGACCAAAAGTACTACCACGACATCGTCTTGGCACTTGACGGTGCCAGCGAGATTTTAGTCGTCGGTCCGGCCAACGCCAAGCTGCAATTCATCAAACACATCCAAGCCCACGACCACGGCCTCATCGACAAAATCATCGGCGTTGAAACGGTAGACCACCCCACCGACGCCCAGGTTGTCGCCTACGCCCGCAAGTATTTTTTGGCCAAAGACCAAATGCTGTGACCGGCGACGGTCAGCGACCGTCAGCAAAGGTCAACAAGGAAAAGCTGTTTTTAGCCGGTTGATTGGCTGCTTGATTCATCTGCAGCCTATTCAGTCGTTTTTTCCTTAAACGCGCAATATTTCGCCACTTGGCACTGCCCGCACTTCGGGCTGCGCGCCGTGCATACATAGCGGCCATGCAAAATCAGCCAGTGGTGTGCGTCTACCAAATACTCGGGCGGGATGCGTTTCAGCAGTTTCAGCTCCACTTCCAGCGGCGTTTTGCCTGGAGCCAGCCCAGTCCGGTTGCCCATGCGGAAGATGTGCGTGTCCACCGCCATCGTTGCCTCGCCAAAGGCCGAGTTCAGCACCACATTGGCCGTTTTGCGGCCCACGCCGGGCAGGGCCTCCAGCGCGGCGCGGTCTCTGGGCACGATGCTGTTGTGCTTTTCAACCAGCATCTGGCAGGTTTGCAGCAGGTGCCTGGCTTTGCTATGGTACAGACCGATGGTTTTGATGTAACTTTCCAGCCCGTCTAAACCCAGCGCCAATATTTTGGTTGGCGTGTTCGCCACGGGGAAGAGCCGGCGCGTCGCTTTGTTCACGCCCACGTCGGTGGCCTGCGCGCTAAGCAGCACGGCGGTCAGCAGCTCAAAGACGCTGGTGTACTCCAGCTCTGTCACCGGCATGGGGTTGGCGGCTTTCAGGGTGGCGAAAAACGCAGGGATGTTTTCTTTCTTCATGCCTCTAGTTTCGCAGAATGAATCTAAATTTATGCACAATGTCATAAGTAATCATTCACTGAGCCATCACCATGCAATTTGCCGACCGCCTCAACAACGTAGAAACCTCCGCCATCCGCGAACTTTTCAAGCTGCTGGGCAAGCCCGGCATCATCAGTTTTGCGGGCGGCTTCCCCGATAGCGCCATGTTTGATGTGGCGGGCATTACCGAGGCTAGCAACAAAGCCCTGTCTGAAGAACCCGGCGCGGCGCTGCAATACGGCGCAACCGAGGGCTACCAACCGCTGCGCGAGCAACTGGCCGCCTTCATGGCCACCAAGGGTTGCACCGATGTGGCGCCGGATAACCTCATCGTCACCACCGGCAGCCAGCAGGCGCTGGACTTGCTGGGCAAGACCCTGATCAGCCCCGGCGACAAGGTGATTGTGGAAGGGCCAACCTTTTTGGCCACCATCCAGTGCTTTCGTCTTTATGGCGCACAACTGATCAGCGCGCCCATCGACGAGAACGGCGTGCAGACCGACAAACTGGAAGCGCTGATTGCCGAACACAAACCGAAGTTCGTCTATCTGATCCCCACCTTTGGCAACCCCAGCGGCGGCTTGCTGAGCCTGGAGCGCCGCAAAAAGGTGCTGGAGCTGGCGGTGCAATACGACACCATGATCGTGG
>JAYVJL010000002.1:0-5503 GCA_043769295.1 Polaromonas sp.
GCCCGCTTCAACCCCGAAACATTGGCCGTCACCTGGCGCGGCAAAAGCATTGGCGACGTGCTGCAGATGGAAGTGGACGAAGCGGTGGAATTTTTCGCGGCCATGCCCAACATCAGCCACCCGCTGCAACTGCTCAAAGACGTGGGGCTGGGTTATTTGACGTTGGGCCAGCCTTCACCCACGCTCAGCGGTGGCGAAGCACAGCGCATAAAGCTGGTGACCGAACTGAGCAAGGTGCGCGACGACATCACCCGCCGTGGCCAAAAACCGCCGCACACCCTGTATGTGCTGGACGAGCCAACGGTGGGTTTGCACATGGCAGACGTGGAGAAACTCATCCACGTCCTGCACCGCCTTGTCAACGGCGGCCACAGCGTGGTGGTGATCGAGCACGACTTGGACGTGATCGCCGAAGCCGACTGGGTCATTGACCTCGGCCCAGACGGTGGCAAAGCCGGCGGTCAGGTGGTGGCGGCCACGACGCCTGAAGGCGTGGTCAAGCTGAAAACCCACACGGGGGTGGCGTTGAAGGCTGTTTTGGCTAGAAAATAAATTCGCTGTTCATGCTGATCCCGTTCGGGCTGAGCTTGTCGAAGCCCTTCGACAAGCTCAGCCCGAACGGTAATTTGGGTCATTTGATCTGCGGATTCACATAACTCCCCGACTTGCCGCCGTGCTTCTCCAGCACCCGCACATCGGTCATCGTCATGCCACGGTCCACGGCTTTGCACATGTCGTATATCGTCAGCAGGGCGACTTGCACGGCGGTCAGGGCTTCCATTTCTACGCCGGTTTGGCCGACGGTTTCAACCGTGGCGGTGCAGATAATGGCTCTTTTTTGAGAGCTATTTTGGTCATTATCCGGCGTATTCATTGCCTCATCAGCTATAAAGTCAATAGCAACACGGGTCAATGCCAGCGGATGGCACAGCGGGATCAAATCGCTGGTTTTTTTTGCACCCTGAATGCCGGCAATCCGCGCAATGCCCAGCACATCGCCTTTTTTGGCCGTACCGGCTTCGATCAGCGCCATGGTGGCGGGCAGCATGACGATGCGGCCCTGGGCGACTGCGATGCGGTGGGTGGCGGCTTTGGCGGCCACGTCGACCATGTGGGCCTGGCCATGGGCGTCGAAGTGGGTCAAATGAGAGGAAGGGGCGTTCATAAATTCAGTCGTTGAAAGTGGCGAAAGTGTTTAAGGGTGGCCAAAGATGGTTGGTCACGTGGTTTGTCACAAAAATTCACGCAAACTTTGCACATATTCCGTCAAATAAAGGCAGAACTTGGCGGCGTTTGCGTCATCATAAGGCTGTGCAGCCACTTAAACTCAAAAAACACATTCTCAGCCTGGCCATCGTCCTCTTGTCAGGCTTGGCCACCCCCAGTTTTGGCGATGACGGCGACCTGACGCTGGGTGCCGAGCGCCGCATGGGGGATGGCATTGCACGGGAAATTCTGCGTGATCCGGACTACATCGACGATCCGCTGCTGGATGAGTACGTTGAAGGCATCTGGCAATCCTTGTTGACCGCCGCCCGCGCCAAAGGTGAATTGTCCCCTGAGATGGACGAGCGCTTCGCCTGGCGGGTGATGATGGGGCGCGACCGCAGCGTCAATGCTTTTGCGCTGCCGGGCGGGTATTTTGGGGTGCATCTGGGGCTGATCGGCATCGTCAGCACCCACGACGAGTTGGCCTCGGTGCTGGCGCATGAGCTGACGCATGTCACCCAGCGCCACATCTCACGCTCTATCGCCAAGCAGGGGCGGCAAACGCCTATGATGATCGCCGCCATGCTCCTGGGCGCGCTGGCGGCCCGCAAAAGCCCGGATGTCGCCGGCGCGGTGATGATGGGCTCGCAAGCCGCCGCCATCCAGGGCCAGCTCAATTACTCGCGTGAGATGGAGCGCGAAGCCGACCGCATCGGTTACAACCTGATGCAGCCCGCCGGTTTTGCGCCGCAGGGTTTTGTCGGCATGTTCAACCTGCTGCAGCAGTCCGCACGGCTCAGCGACAACGGCAGTTACCCGTACCTTCGTAGCCACCCGCTGACCACCGAGCGTATTGGCGACATGCAGGCGCGCGTGCAAAGTGCCTTCCCCACCAAAGCCGCACCCAGTGCCACGATGGAACACGCCATGATGGCCGCGCGTGCGCGGGTGCTGAGCGACCCGGGCGTCGATATTTTGCGTCTGTGGGCGGCCGAGCCGCAAAAGACCGGGGCGGCTGGCTTTGCCACCTTCTTCCCGTCACGCCAGGCTGCCGTGCTGTACGCCGCCGCGCTGGCCAGCGTCAAGCTGCGCGAGCCGGAACGCGCCAAAGGCTATGTAAACCGGTTAAAAACGGTGGTAGCCGGCGATTTAACTGCCTTGCGTGTTGCTAATTTGCTAGCGGCCGAGCTGGCTTTGGCTGCGGGTGACGCTGCACCTGCCTTGTTGCTGGACACCTCCACGACCAGCTCCGGTCGCCAAGCGCGACCAGAATTGTTCCTCGCCGCCACGGCGCAAATCGCCAGCAAGAAAGCCGATATGGCGGCGCAAAACCTGCGCAGCTGGGTGGCAGCGCATCCGCTGGACGCACCGGCGTGGCAGCTCCTGGCGTCGGCCTACGCAGCGCTGGACCAACCGTTGCGTGCGACCCGTGCCAGTGCCGAGGTGCAAGTGGCCTTGTTGGACTACAGCGCAGCGGTGGACCGTTTTCGATCCGCGCAAGAGCTGGTCCGAACCGGCAGCGTGGCTGCGGGGCGCGATTTTATTGAAGAATCCATCGTCGATGTGCGCACCCGCCAAGTGCAGGAGCTGCTGAAAGAGCAGCGCAAAGACGAAAAAGAGGCCGCCAAGCAGCTTTTAAAGTAGCTCCTGCAGCGGCTGCGAGTTCGGCTGGGAGAGCGCTTATTTTCTGGAAAGCAGGTTGTCCAGCGCCGAGTTGATGATCATGCTCAGCACCGAGTAGATGAGCGAGCCGATCAGCGCGGCCCAAAAACCGGTGACATTGAAACCGTCCAACAGCGACGCAGCCGCCCAGAACATCAACGCGTTGATCACAAACAGGAAGAGGCCAACGGTGATGACGGTGACCGGCAGCGTCAAAATCACCAAAATAGGCCGCACCAGCGTGTTGAGCAGGCCGATGACAAAAGCGGCAATCAGGGCGGCTTGGTAGCCCCGCAGCTCCACGCCGTCATAAATATAGGCCACAAAGAGGAGGGCGGCGGCGCTGAGCAGCCATTTCAAAATTAATTTCATAACCATAGCGTAACATTTTTCAAAATTCTACAAAATGTGCCCACCCGGGGTATGATTGTTCGTACTGATGTTTTATACATATTTTTAATTGAATTTCAGCGTGAACGCCGCTCTCCACATCACCGACATTGAAGCCGCCATCAACTTTTGGCGGGACAAAAGTCCCTCGCCCGATGGCGTCACGCTGTGCCCGGAGCTGCGGGCCTTGGCGCAGGTGTACGCCTTGATGGTGTTTTACCACCAGGACACCGTCGCCAGCGAGGGCTTTCCTCCCAAAGCCATGGCCGCGTGGCTGGCCTGGTACGAGACCACGCCCGACACGCCTTGCATCGCCATCTGCTCCACCAGCCAGGGCGATGAGATGTGCAAAGGCTGCGGACGCACCTTTGAAGAAGTGCAACACTGGCCCGCGATGTCCCCGGTAGAAAAGCGCGATACCTGGCACCGCATCACGCTGGAAAGCACCTCCTGGCGCTTCAACACCTATGCGGAGCGGGCGGCGGAAGGCGTTTCATCGCCAAAATAGGTGAAATGATAAATTTAGAGGTTAAATTGGCCTCTAGCCGGCGTATTTATTGCCTAATATGCTATATTAAGTGTAGCATTTAAAGAGTTTTAAGCGTTTAACTTTCTCAAGCTCACTGCCAGCGCACGCACTCCACATCCACCGTGTTCGCGCCGTCACTCATCATCAGCGCGCCTTCCTGAATCGTCGCTTGCAGATGCATGCTGCGGGTGGCGAGCTTGGCCAGCTCCTGCGATTGCAGGGTAGGGACGCGCCAGACTTGCAGGTTTTTAGCGCGGCTGACCTTGTTTTCCAGGGCCTTCCACCAGATCTCGGCGGCGTGGTTGAAGCAATACACCATCGCCACGTCCGCCTTGCCGCAGGCGCGCAAAATCGGCTTTTCTTCGGGCGCGCCCACCTCAATCCACAGCCGCGTGGCTTGCGTGAAGTCGCGCAGCCAGACGTCAGGTTCATCAGGATTCGACAAACCCGCGCCAAACGCCAGTGTGCCATCGCCGCCGCACACGGTTTGCAGCTGGTGCGCTTGCAAAGCCATCGCAACGAGCCGAATCATCATGCGCTCGTCCGTCTCGCTGGGGTGGCGGGCGAGGGTGAACTGGTGGTCGGCGTAGTAGTTGTGGTCGATGTCCGCAATCGACAGTTGGGCCTTGAAAATGGTGGATTTGATGGCCATAAGTAGATTTTAGAAAATGAGTTCAACCGAAATTGTAAATTTATGCTATATTTTTAATAGCACATTAGGTAATAAATACGCCGGCTAGATGCATATTTAGCACCTAAAAGTAAGGTGCAAGCGCTTTTCAGGCCCGTTTTGCCAGTTCAGCCGCTTTGCCCACGTAACTGCCTGGTGTCATGGCCAGCAGGCGGGTTTTTTCGGTTTCAGGGATCTCCAAAGCGTTGATCAATGTGTGCAAATCGGCTTTCGTCACGGTGTTGCCACGGGTCGCGGCTTTGAGTTTTTCATAGGCTTCAGGCACGCTGTAGCGGCGCATCACGGTCTGGATCGGCTCGGCCAGCACTTCCCAGGCGTTGTCCAGGTCGTCGGCCAAGGCTTGTTCGTTGAGTTCCAATTTGTTCAAACCCACCATCAGCGAGTTGTACGCCAGCGCCGCGTAACCCAGTGCCACGCCCATGTTGCGCAGCACGGTGGAGTCCGTCAAATCACGCTGCCAGCGGGAGATGGGCAACTTTTCGCTGAGGTGGCGGAGCATGGCATTCGCCAGGCCCAGATTGCCCTCGGCGTTCTCAAAATCAATCGGATTGACCTTGTGCGGCATGGTGGACGAGCCAATCTCGCCGGCTTTCAGGCGCTGCTTGAAGTAGCCCAGGCTGACATAACCCCACACGTCGCGCGACCAGTCGATCAAAATCGTGTTGGCGCGGGCGACGGCGTCGTACAGCTCGGCCATGTAGTCGTGCGGCTCGATCTGGATGCTGTAGGGCTGGAAGGTGAGGCCTAGGCCGAACGGCGCGTTTGAACCCGAAACGGGTTCAGCCCTTTCCACCACGCCTTGGCTGAAGGCTTCCCAGTCAAACTCGGGCCAGGCCGACAGATGCGCGTTGTAGTTGCCCACTGCGCCGTTCATTTTGGCCATCAAATTGACCTTGGCGATGTTGTCGCGCGCCTTCGTCAAACGCACCAGCACATTGGCCACTTCCTTGCCCACGGTGGTGGGGCTGGCGGTTTGGCCGTGGGTGCGGCTCAGCATCGGCACATGGGCAAAGCTGTGCGCC
>JAYVJL010000003.1:0-8949 GCA_043769295.1 Polaromonas sp.
GCCAGCATCGTGTTTACCGACGGCCGCCAAATCGGCGCGACGCTGGACCGCAATGGCCTGCGCCCCAGCCGCTACTGCGTGACCGATGACGATCTGGTCATCATGGGTTCCGAGTCTGGCGTGTTGCCGGTGCCTGAGAACAAAATCGTCCGCAAATGGCGCTTGCAACCTGGCAAGATGTTTCTGATCGACCTGGAACAAGGCCGCATGATTGATGACGAGGAGATCAAAGCCAACCTCGCCAACAGCAAGCCGTACACGCAGTGGATCGACAACTTGCGCATCAAACTGGACGATGTGGAAACCCCTGTGGCTGGCGAATCGGCGCAGGAGCTGCCCATCACCGCCACTGAGCCACAAACAACGGGTTCTGAACACGTGACGGCCGAGCTGCTGGACCGTCAGCAGGCTTTTGGCTATACCCAGGAAGACATCAAGTTCCTGATGAGCCCGATGGCTGCCAACGGCGAAGAAGGCATTGGCTCCATGGGCAATGACAGCCCGCTGGCCGTGCTGTCCGACAAAAACAAGCCGCTCTACAACTACTTCAAGCAGTTGTTCGCACAGGTAACGAATCCGCCGATCGATCCGATCCGCGAAGCGATTGTGATGTCGTTGGTGTCTTTTATTGGTCCAAAACCAAACTTGTTGGACATCAACCACGTCAACCCCCCCATGCGTCTGGAAGTCAGCCAACCGGTACTGAACTTTGCGGATATTGCGAAGTTGCGTGAGATTGAAAAATACACCAACGGTAAGTTCCGCAGCTGCACTTTGGACATCACCTACCCGCTGGTGTGGGGTGACGAAGGCGTGGAAGCCAAGTTGGCCTCGCTCTGTGCGCAAGCCGTGGACGCCATCAAAGGCGGCAACAATATCCTGATCATCAGCGACCGTTTTGTGACGCCGACGCAGGTGGCGATTCCGGCTTTGCTGGCACTGTCGGCCATCCACCAGCATCTGGTGCGCGAAGGCTTGCGTACGACAGCTGGCTTGGTGGTAGAAACCGGCTCGGCGCGCGAAGTACACCACTTTGCGGTGCTGGCCGGTTACGGCGCGGAAGCCGTCCACCCTTACCTCGCCATGGAAACGCTGCAAGCCATCCACAAAGATTTACCAGGCGATTTGAGCGCAGACAAAGCGATCTACAACTACGTCAAAGCGATTGGCAAGGGCTTGTCCAAGATCATGTCCAAAATGGGCGTGTCTACGTATATGAGCTACTGCGGCGCGCAGTTGTTTGAAGCCATCGGTTTAAATACTGAGACCATCAACAAGTACTTCACCGGCACCGCCAGCCGCGTGGAAGGTATCGGTGTGTTTGAGATTGCCGAAGAAGGCATTCGCATGCACCAGGCCGCGTTTGGCGAGAGTCCTGTGCTGGCGAACCGCCTCGATGCCGGCGGCGAATACGCCTGGCGCACCCGGGGTGAAGAGCACATGTGGACGCCGGACGCGATTGCCAAGCTACAGCACAGCACCCGCGCCAACAACTGGAGCACCTACAAAGAGTACGCCCAGCTGATCAATGACCAATCCAAACGCCACATGACGCTGCGTGGGCTGTTCGAGTTCAAAATCGACCCCGCCAAGGCGATTCCGGTGGAAGAAGTCGAGTCTGCCAAAGAAATCGTCAAGCGTTTTGCCACCGGTGCGATGTCTTTGGGGTCGATTTCGACCGAAGCGCATTCCACCCTGGCCGTTGCCATGAACCGCATCGGCGGCAAGAGCAACACGGGCGAGGGGGGTGAAGACCCGGCGCGTTACCGCCAGGAGCTCAAAGGCATCCCCATCAAGCAAGGTCAGACCATGTCTGATTTGCTGGGCAAAGACGTGTTTGAGGTCGATTACGCCCTGAATGCGGGCGACTCCATGCGCTCCAAAATCAAACAAGTCGCGTCGGGTCGCTTTGGTGTGACTGCGGAGTACTTGAGCAGCGCCGACCAGATCCAGATCAAAATGGCGCAAGGTGCCAAGCCGGGCGAGGGCGGTCAACTGCCAGGCGCTAAAGTGAGTGATTACATCGGTAAACTGCGCCACTCCGTGCCAGGCGTGGGCTTGATATCGCCACCGCCGCACCATGATATTTATTCGATTGAAGATCTGGCGCAGCTGATCCATGACTTGAAAAACGTCGCGCCGCACGCTGGCATCAGCGTCAAGCTGGTCGCCGAAGTGGGTGTGGGTACGATTGCCGCAGGCGTTGCCAAGTGCAAGGCCGACCACGTGGTGATTGCCGGCCATGACGGCGGCACAGGCGCATCGCCTTGGTCAAGTATCAAGCATTGCGGCAGCCCGTGGGAGATCGGCCTGGCTGAAACCCAGCAAACGCTGGTGCTGAACCGCCTGCGTGGCCGCATCCGCGTGCAGGCTGATGGCCAGATGAAAACCGGCCGCGATGTGGCGATTGGCGCCTTGCTGGGCGCTGATGAATTTGGTTTCGCCACCGCCCCGCTGGTGGTGGAAGGCTGCATCATGATGCGCAAGTGCCACTTGAACACCTGCCCCGTGGGCGTGGCGACGCAAGACCCTGAACTGCGCAAAAAATTCACCGGCAAGCCTGAGCATGTGGTCAACTATTTCTTCTTCATCGCCGAAGAAGTGCGCCACATCATGGCGCAGCTGGGGATCCGCAAATTTGACGATTTGATCGGCCGCGCTGACTTGCTCGACATGAAAAAAGGCATAGCGCATTGGAAAGCACAGGGCCTGAACTTTGGCCGCTTGTTTGCCGTGCCGCAAGTGCCCGCGGATGTGCCACGCTTCCATGTTGAAAATCAAGACCATGGCCTGGAGCGCAGTCTGGACAATGTGCTGATTGAAAAGTCCAAAGCAGCGATCGAGCGCGGCGAAAAAGTGAAATTCATCGAAGTAGCGCGCAACGTCAACCGTTCTTTGGGGGCGATGCTCTCTGGCGCGTTGACCAAAGTTCGCCCTGAAGGTTTGCCGGATGACACCATCCGCATCCAATTGGAAGGCACGGGCGGGCAGTCGTTTGGCGCGTTCCTGGCAAACGGCATCACCTTGTATTTGATTGGCGACGCGAACGATTACACCGGCAAGGGTTTGTCGGGTGGTCGTATCGTCGTGCGTCCAAGCATTGATTTCCGGGGCGACGCGGTGCGCAACACCATCGTCGGTAACACGGTGATGTACGGCGCGACCAGTGGTGAGTCTTTCTTCAGCGGCGTCGCGGGCGAGCGTTTTGCGGTGCGTCTATCGGGTGCCACCACGGTGGTGGAAGGCACGGGCGACCACGGTTGCGAGTACATGACAGGCGGCACAGTCGTCGTCTTGGGCAAAACCGGTCGCAACTTTGCGGCGGGTATGAGTGGCGGTATTGCCTATGTGTATGACGAAGATGGCCAATTCGCATCACGCTGCAATACGGCCATGGTGAGTCTGGAAAAAGTGCTGACCAGTACCGAACAAACCGCGACCATGGACAAAGCGATTTGGCACAAAGGCAAAAATGGTCAAGAAAGCGACGAAACGCAGCTCAAGAAACTGCTAGAAGACCACAACCGCTGGACCGGCAGCAAGCGCGCACGCGAGCTGCTGGACAACTGGGATACGGCACGCGCCAAGTTCGTCAAAGTCTTCCCGATCGAGTACAAACGTGCTTTGGGTGAGATGGCGGCTGTCAAGTTAAAAAACGATAAAAAAACGCTGCAGCCGGCGTAATTATTGTCTAAAGCGCTATTGAAAAAACTAATTTCAGGAAAATATCATGGGTAAAGTAACCGGCTTTATGGAATTTGAGCGTTTGGAAGAGGGCTACAAGCCCGTGCCCGAGCGCCTCAAAAACTACAAAGAATTCGTCATCGGGCTGGACGACAAACAGGCCAAAACGCAGGCGGCGCGTTGCATGGATTGCGGCACACCGTTTTGCAACAGCGGCTGTCCGGTCAACAACATCATTCCTGACTTCAATGACTTGGTGTACCACGGTAAAACGGCAGATTGGAAAGAGGCGATTGATGTGCTGCACAGCACCAACAACTTTCCTGAGTTCACCGGTCGCATCTGCCCCGCGCCCTGCGAGGCTGCTTGCACGCTGAACGTGAATGACGACGCGGTGGGCATCAAATCCATCGAACACGCCATCATTGACCGCGCCTGGTCTGAGGGCTGGGTCACACCCGTGCTGGCCAAACACCAAACGGGTAAAAAAGTAGCCGTGGTTGGTTCTGGTCCTGCCGGTATGGCCGCGGCGCAGCAGTTGGCACGTGCGGGGCATGACGTGACTTTGTTTGAGAAAAACGACCGTGTGGGCGGTTTGCTGCGTTACGGTATTCCAGACTTCAAGATGGAAAAGTCGCACATCGACCGCCGCGTGGAACAAATGCAGGCTGAAGGCGTCAAGTTTCGCTTGGGCGTGATGGTGGGTGAGCTGCCTAAAGAAGGCGCTGCCAGCAAAGTCATCAATTGGGCCAAAGAAACCATCACGCCAGCACAGCTGGACAAAGAGTTTGATGCTGTGATACTCACCGGTGGCGCCGAGCAATCGCGTGATTTGCCCGTACCCGGGCGTGAATTGAACGGTGTTCACTTCGCGATGGAATTTTTGCCATTGCAAAACAAGGTCAATGCGGGCGATAAACTCAAAGACCTCAACATCACACAAATTCGTGCGGATGGCAAGCACGTCATCGTCATTGGCGGGGGCGACACCGGCTCCGACTGCGTCGGCACCAGCAACCGCCACGGCGCGGTCAGTGTCACCCAGTTTGAAGTCATGCCGCAACCTCCGGTTGAAGAAAACCGTCCGATGACCTGGCCCAACTGGCCGATCAAGCTGCGCACCAGCTCCAGCCATGACGAAGGTTGTGAACGCGAGTTTGCGATTTCGACCAAAGCATTCATCGGCGGAACCGGGAAAGATGCGGGCAAAGTCACCGGCTTGAACACTGTTCGCGTTGAGTGGCAAAACGGCAAAATGGTTGAGGTGGCAGGCTCAGAACAAACGTTGAAAGCGGATTTGGTCTTGCTGGCGATGGGTTTTGTGTCACCCGTTGCATCAGTTTTAGACGCGTTTGGCATCGACAAAGACGCGCGTGGCAATGCCAAAGCGGGTACAGATTTCATCGGTGGCTATGAAACCAACGTGCCTAAAGTGTTTGTCGCAGGCGACATGCGCCGCGGTCAAAGTTTGGTGGTCTGGGCGATTCGTGAAGGCCGCCAGGCTGCACGTTCGGTGGATGAGTTTTTGATGGGATTCAGCGATTTGCCGCGATAAAGCGATAAAGTATTGCCAATAATATTCATCATCGCGCGATCCCTTATGATGTAAAGGCTGGGAATATTCCGGCCTTTTTTCTTTTATGGCGATACCTATTTCAACCATTCTCACAGATTCAATTGTTGAACTACGCCAGCTGAGCTTTGGCTATGGCGAGCGCAGAATCCTTGACGACATCAGCTTGACCATTCCCCGTGGCAAAGTCACGGCTTTGATGGGGGCTTCGGGTGGCGGTAAAACCACTGTGCTGCGCTTGATTGGTGGTCAATTCAAGTCCCAGCAGGGTGAGTTGCTGTTTGACGGGAAAAATCTTGCTGCGTTTAAAACCAAAGAGTTGTACGCCGCACGCCGCCGTATGGGCATGTTGTTTCAGTTTGGTGCGTTGTTCACCGATTTGAGCGTGTTTGACAATGTGGCTTTCCCTTTGCGTGAGCATACTGACTTGACGCCGGCCATGGTGCGCGACATTGTGTTGATGAAGCTCAACGCCGTCGGTCTGCGCGGTGCGCGCGATTTGATGCCCGGTGAAATTTCTGGTGGCATGGCCAGGCGTGTGGCACTGGCACGCGCCATCGCGCTCGACCCTGAACTGGTGATGTACGACGAGCCTTTTTCGGGCCTGGACCCTATATCACTTGGAACGGCGGCGCGCTTGATCCGGCAGCTCAACGATGCTCTGGGCATCACCAGCATTGTGGTATCGCATGATTTGGAAGAGACATTTCGCATTGCCGACAAGGTCATCATCTTGGCAAACGGCAAGATTGCAGCCCAAGGCACGCCTGATGAAGTTCGCAACAGTGCAGACCCCTTGGTGAACCAATTTGTCAATGCACTACCAGATGGGCCTGTCCAGTTCCACTACCCGAGCATGCCCGTAGCGCAAGATTTTGGAACCCTGTTAGAGCAAGGTCGGAAAGTGGACCATGAGTAAATACACATCTGGCAACTGGTTAACGCATGGGTTGGCAAGGCTGGGTTTTGCTGTTCGCAGTCAATTGGCTGGCTTGGGCCGTGCTACCCGTTTGCTGGTGCAGTTGTGTGGCTTGGGCTGGTCAAGCCTGAAGCGCTTTGGTTTGGTGCGTGATCAAATTCACTTTTTAGGCAATTACTCGCTTGCCATCATCGCCGTCTCGGGTTTGTTCGTGGGTTTTGTCTTGGGGTTGCAGGGTTACTACACCTTGCAGCGCTATGGCTCCAGCGAGGCGGTGGGTTTACTGGTCGCCTTGAGTTTGGTACGTGAACTCGGACCCGTGGTCACGGCGCTTTTGTTTGCAGGACGGGCGGGCACATCCTTGACGGCGGAGATCGGTTTGATGAAGGCTGGCGAACAGCTCAGTGCCATGGAAATGATGGCGATTGACCCCGTCAAACGGATATTGGCCCCTCGATTTTGGGCCGGCGTGCTGACCATGCCCGTGTTGGCAGCTGTTTTCAGCGCGGTGGGCATCATTGGCGGTTGGGTCGTTGGTGT
Organism: Polaromonas sp.; assembly: GCA_043769295.1. Taxonomy (GTDB): domain Bacteria; phylum Pseudomonadota; class Gammaproteobacteria; order Burkholderiales; family Burkholderiaceae_C; genus Aalborgiella. The sequence goes on from JAYVJL010000003.1 coordinate 6,717, forward strand.
GGTGATGATCGGGGTCGATTCAGGCTCGTTTTGGAGCCAGATGCAGGGTGGCGTAGATGTGTGGCGGGACGTGGGCAACGGCATCGTCAAAAGCTGTGTGTTCGGCGTTACGGTGACGTTTGTAGCTTTGTACCAAGGGTTTGAAGCGCAGCCAACGCCCGAGGGCGTGTCCCATGCGACCACGCGAACCGTTGTCGTCGCCTCTTTATTGGTTTTGGCTTTGGACTTTATGCTGACGGCATTGATGTTCAGCATTTAGGTCAACGTGTGATGTGTTTGGTGATGGGAAAAATATTTTATGCAACGCTCTAAAAACGATATCTGGGTCGGTTTGTTTGTCCTGCTGGGGGCGGTAGCCGTGTTGTTTTTAGCATTGCAATCGGCCAACCTGCTCAACTTGAACTGGTCGTCAAACTACCGCGTCACAGCGCAGTTTGACAATATCGGCGGGCTCAAACCCAAGGCCGCCCTGAAAAGTGCCGGTGTGGTGGTCGGGCGGGTTGAGTCCATTACATTTGATGACAAATCATTTCGCGCCCGTGTAACCCTGGCGATTGAGAGCCGCTATGCTTTTCCCAAAGACAGTTCCTTGAAAATTCTAACGTCCGGACTCTTGGGCGAGCAGTACATTGGCATCGAGCCGGGGGCTGAAGAGAAGCTGTTGGCCAATGGCGATAGATTATCTGCAACCCAGTCGGCGATCGTTCTTGAGAATTTGATCGGGCAGTTTTTGTACAGCAAAGCGTCAGAAGGGGCACCTGCGGCGGGTGCAGATGCAGCGGCAACGAACAGTAAAAAATAAGAAAAGAGTCTCAAGGCGATGTTAAATGCTATTAAATTTATAGCTAATAAGGCAATATTCATGCCGGCTGCATTGTGTTTTAGCATGATTTTTGGCTGTGCAACGAATCCCAATGCGCACCCGCATGACCCCTGGGAGCCATTCAACAGAGGTGTCAGCGCCTTCAATGATGAGTTAGACACAGCCATCGCCAAACCCATCGCCACCGCATATAAAACAGTGGTGCCGTCGATTTTGCGGACGGGGGTGAGCAATTTTTTCAGTAATCTGACCGATCCATGGACGGTTGTCAACAGTGTGCTGCAACTCAAACCACAGGCGGCGGTCGAGAGTTTCATGCGTTTCAACGTCAACACGTTTTTGGGCCTGGGTGGTCTTTTGGACATCGCCAGCGAGATGAAGATCGACAAGCACGTGGCTGATTTTGGCCAAACTTTGGGCCACTGGGGTGTCCCTCCAGGCCCTTACCTGGTATTGCCATTGTTGGGGCCATCCACGACGCGAGACACATTGGCTTCAACGCTAATTGCACGCGGCGATTTGGTGTGGCAGCTTGACAGCGTCACCCAAAGAAACGTTTTGTACGCGCTGCGTCTGGTTGATAAACGTTCCAATCTCTTGCGCACCACGGCTGTGCTGGACGCCGTCGCTTTGGACAAGTACAGCTTTACCCGTGATGTTTTTTTACAGGTGCGGCAAAATGAGGTTTTTGATGGCAATGCACCTGAAGAGGTCATGGACGAGACTGACAAGCCAGAACCGACGACGGAACCCGCGCCTGGACCTAAAACAGATGCCAAGCCTGACCTAAAGTCTGACGTGAAACTGGATATAAAGCCGGATGGAACGGCTTTGCCGATGCTGGAAAATAAACCAGGTACAGGCGCAGAGGTGAAATAGTTCACAGCTTGTGCTCATTTGCTAGCCTCTTCGTGTCTCCTTTTGAGGGTTTGTCGACGTTATAGTGGTGCGGATTGCACCACTTGTGTATTTTTTTGAAAGTCAAATTATGAACAATCGTATGAATCGCCGTGATGTTGGAAAACTGGTCGGTGGCCTGTTGGGCGGCGTTGTCGCGGCAAATGCATTCGTTTTTTCGAGTGCCGTGTGGGCGGCTGATGAGGCGGCCGATGCCTTTATTCAGCGTTTATCGGATGAAGTCATGGAAGCCATCAAAGCCGACAAGGCCATTCAAACGGGCAATGTGACCAAGCTGAACGCATTGGTCGATACCAAAGTGATGCCGCACGTGAATTTTCGGCGGATGACGGCCTCGGCAGTTGGTCCTGGCTGGTCAAAAACCACGCCAGAGCAGCAGAAGCAATTGCAGGACGAGTTTAAAACCTTGTTACTGCGGATTTATGCAGGTGCGTTGGCTCAAATCAATGACCAAACGATCACCATCAAACCCCTGCGTGCCAGCCCGGAAGA
>JAYVJL010000004.1:0-9610 GCA_043769295.1 Polaromonas sp.
CGTGTTCACGGCAAAGAACGGGCACTGGCGTGCCCGTTTCCCCTTGCTTCAAGATGGCCATGATGGCGCTGTCGCTGTACTTGGAAGTTTTCATGAAAAGTCTTTCTGCCCAGCTGGGCTTGAAATTCTACTTTTACATGATGCTTTTTTTAAGGAAGATTACCCCCAACGCTCCAAGTTCTGCATGCGTGCTGCTGCTATCGAATTTTGGCATCGTAATTTGGTGAGAAACTGTCCGTGTGGTTGCTCGCCTTTTCAAGCGCGGTGGTTGGCGTACAGCTGCTCATACTGACACATTCGCTAGATGTCAGCACAGCACGGCAGATCGCTACCCGTGGCAGCCTTTCAGTGCGTTGATCGGTGGCTTGCTATTTGGGGTCGGGATGATCATGTCCAGAGGCTGCGCTAGTCGTTTTCTTATTTTGTCTGCCAATGGTAATTTACGTGCTTTGCTATCAGGTCTGATCTTTGCCGTCACCGCTCATTTGGGCAGACACTCTTTTGTGATCATACTTGCAGGACTGGCAATCCTGCAAATTTCACGGGGTATTTAAAGCGGCTGCAGACGCGCTGGATCTTATCGACCCCTTAGTTGTTAGCGAAGTTTCCTTCAGTTTCAATCTGCGTACAGACTGCACGACAAAGCGCTGCCACACGATTGTCGACAATACGGTAATGAATTTGGACGCCTTCCCTGCGTTTTCCCAGTATTCCTGCCTGATAAAGAGTTGTCAGGTGCTGCGACATATTGGGTTGGGTGGTGTCAATTTTTCTGAGTAAATAACTTACGTTCTTCTCGCCATCACAAAGGCAGCTAATAATTTTCAACCGCATGGGTGCTGACATGACCCGAAATAATTTCGCGGCCATGTCAAACACCTCATCCGGTTTATCTAGGTCAGATGGTATCTCTTTAACTGAATGCTTGGTCATATGGAAAAATTGGTCGGCTTGAAGCTCGACTTGTCATTTTAATGATACGAATATACACTCTTGCGCATTTCAAAAGTCAAACTAAGCCTCATAGCCAGGGTTTGGTAAACCGCCTATGATTTTAGGCGCGTTGAGCTTGCGCGACGAGACCTTGCCACCATGCGCCTTAAGCCAAGTTTCCACAACATCCCACACCAGCGGATTGCCAGCAGTTTTTGCTTCCTCAGCCACGGGCGCCCAACCGGCCACCTTGTACTTTTTGCTCGCTTCGATTAGATTGCCACCCAAGCGCAGATCACTAATGCGGCTCCCCATGGTACCCAGTGGATTACAACTGTATTGCAAACCACCCACACGCACCATGTCTCCACCTTGCTGGTAGTAAGGGTCGGGGTTGAACAGGTTATCGCACACGTCTTCAAGCACGGTTTTGATGGTCTCGCCGCTCATCTCGGACACGGTGGCGTATGAGTAGGTGGTGGCCGTCATGTCCATCAACCATTCACGAGTGATGGACTGACCTGGCAGAAGCGTGGTGCCCCAGCGAAAACCGGGAGAGAAAGCAATCTCGGCACCCTGTACATCCATCAGAGCGTCCACCAGCAATTGATCGCCAGTGCCGTTGAAGTTTCCCCGGCGGTATAACGTGCCCTCTGTAACCGCGAGCTTCTCGGCTAACTTACTCTCATAGGGCGCGCGAATCTTGGTGATGAGCGCATCCATCTCCTTATCAGCTGGAAGCATATTGGCGAAGACAGGCAACAATTTATAGCGAAAATCGGCAACTTTTTTGTCCTTGACATCAAAATCAATTACGCCAAGAAATTTACTGTTAGATCCAGCGTTCGTAACGATAGTCTTGCCGCCCTTGTTACTAATGATGGATGCGACGGGCATGCCGTCATGTGTATGACCACCCATGATGGCATCAATCCCGCTAACACGGCTAGCCATTTTCAAATCCACATCCATACCGTTGTGACTCAAAACAACAACAACTTGGGCTCCTTTTGCTCGAGCTTCGTCCACCGTCTTCTGCATGTTGTCATCCTGGATACCAAAGGCCCAATCGGCCACCATGTATCGTGGGTTTGCAATGGGTGTGTATGGGAAAGCTTGTCCAATAATTGCACACGGCACGCCATTGATTTCACGAATCACGTAGGGTTTGAACACAGGGTCACCAAAATCATTGGTCTTGACGTTTTGAGCTACAAAATCAACTTTTCCTTTGAAATCTTTTTCAATGATTTCCTTTACTCGCTCCATTCCGAGCGTGAATTCCCAGTGGCCGGTCATGACATCTACGCCCAACAGTTTGCAGGCATCAACCATATCCTGCCCATTGGTCCATAGCGCTGTACCTGAACCTTGCCAAGTGTCACCACCGTCTAACAACAGTGCACCAGGGCGGCTGGCCTTCATGCGTTTGACCAAGGTGGCGAGGTGAGCGAAGCCACCTACCTTGCCATACCGGCGTGCTGCTTTCTCAAAGTCCAGATAACTTAGTGCATGGGCTTCAGCGGTACCGGGGCGGATGTTCGAGACTCTGAGCAAGTGTTCGCCCACAAGATGCGGGAGATTGCCCTTCATCGAGCCAATGCCCATATTGATACTGGGCTCCCGAAAGTAAATCGGCTTGAGCTGTGCGTGACAGTCGGTCATGTGGAGAAAGGACACATTGCCGAATTTCGGAATGTCATACAGTCCATTTGAGGCCGTCGCCGCATCAGCTTCTGCATAGGTACCCAACCCCATGCCGGCCATGGTACCAGCACCCAATACTTGAAAAAATTCGCGTTTTGTTAAATTCATATTTCGACAATCACTGAATTAAAAAATAAAAAGAAAGCCGGACGAGCCGGACAAGAAATTTGTCTTATTGATTGACAGGCGATTTCGGATCGAGCAGCAGCGCGACGATGTGTGCTACCTGTGCTTCTGTCAAGATACCCATGTGACCCGCGCGCGGCATATTTGAACAGGCGTTATATGCTTTGGCATTCCACACCTTTCCCCATGTGTATTCAACGATGGCTTGGGAATCTGGGCTGGCAGGATCCTTCACACCTCTCAACTTACCGTAGTTGTAAAGACTAGGACCGATAGTACCGAAGGAAATCTCCTTCTTGTCGATTTGATGACAGTTGTAACAATTACCACCATTTGGCGTCTTGGCGTCGTCTGTCCATGTCAATCCGCGCCCGCTTTGAGCCAATTTTTCGCCCTCCTCCCAATCACCCAAAAACTTACCATTCGCAGGCCACTTGATTGACTTAAGGTTTGAAGCTTCGATTGCTTTGGCCGTTTTGTCGTCTAGAGGTTTACCAATTACATCTGCGGCACTGCATTCTTTGTTGGTCTCATCCGTGTCTAAAACTGAAGCTTTAACAATACCTTCATCTCGGAAAGATGCTTTGATAATGTCGGCCGTCAGCTTGTCAAGATCAACTGCGCCAGGGCTAATTGAACAACCTTGTACGAGGGCCGTTGCTATCAACAAAGAAAGTAGAATTTTGTATTGTTGTTTCATGAGGTTTCTTCTGTTTGATCAGCGTTTGATGGCGGGAGCAATGGATGCGGAGCCCTTACTGTTGACACCCAGATAAGACCCCAAGGCCACAGTTGCATCGCTGGCAAAACCAGGGTACGGAAAGCGCTGCTGCCGATAGCAATCATTCAGACGCTGCTGCATACCCCACATCTGGCCATTGGACACGCGATACGCTGGCCAAGCTGCAAATCCTACGCCATCGCCCGGGTTCTTGGTCAGGTTTGGCAAGTCCTGCAATCGAATTCGCATGTTGTCCTGGCCGTGACAGGAAGCACAAGAAAAATCATGTTGCCCTGCGCGTTGAAAAAACAAGCGTTTGCCAACCTCATAAAACACTTTCTCCTGCGGATGGGACTGAGAAAGATTGAACTTCATACCCTTGGATTCTGCAGAAATCCAAGTGGCGAGAGCCGTGATGTTGTTCTGCTCTCCTTTTCCGAATGGCGTTTTGGCAATTTCGACAGGATTTAACCCTTGTAGAGTTGCCATGCAGGTAAGTAAGCGCGATTCCACGTCTTGCACTTTGTTGGTGTCAGGAAAATATCGTGGAAGCTCCACAAATGCACCTTTGACCACGCCAGACCCTTTACCCAGATCGCATTTTTCAAGCGATACATTCTTCGGACCTCGTTTTTGCTTCCACAGGTCCTCACCCTTGGTCTCGAAAAGGTCAGCAGGATTACCATCCTGTAGCATGGCTCGGTATTCCTCAATACTTTGGATTGCAGACTTCTGGGCGAAAGCCGCAGTAGTTGTCATGCAACCCAGCATTAGCAGCGAAATAGCTTTTATCATACTCATAAAGACCTCATGCGGTTGTGGAAGTGATGGAAAAAAGAAGAGACTAGGCAAGCCAAGCCTCTCCCTTTTCGGGAAAAGTCGTCTGGTTCAGGACGCAGTGGCTTCGTCGGCGCGGGTTTCACCCTTATTATCTTTCCAGCTCACACCAATTTTGTCGCCAGCTTTCGCCCCCTTGACGACGAACTGAAGAAATGGATTCTTGGAAACTGCAGGACCCCACTCGGCCGTCAATATGCTTTTGCCGTTATGTGTCGCAGTTACTTCGGTGATATGCCAAGCTGGAACTGTCTTGCCAGCAGCATCTTTACGTTGACCAGACTCCATCTCATGACTCATCAACACACGAACAGTTGCTTTGTCACCCGCAACCTGGGCACGAATACGCATCGGATCTGCCATTTTTAACTCCTAAATCAAATTAATTTCAAAAAATATGTCTCTAATCAACCGCCGCAACCACCTAAGGTAACCTTGACTTCTTTTTTAGCAAAAAACGTTTTACCATCTGCCATCACAGCGACTGCATAAACGTCAGAAGACTGCCCCATCTTGGCACGGGTAGCAAAGTTAGCCTCCACACTGTCAGTCATATTGAACATTGCAATCAATGCAGCTGGGTTCTTTTCAACCAGAATAAGCATCTGTTTGACGCCGGGTAAAGTCGTGCTAGCTGTGAGCGGAACTACAGCACCATTTTCAGCAATATCTGGACCACCTATGGTGACGTCCTTACTTTCTACTGGCGCGCCAGCTTCAACGGCCTTGAGCACTTCAGCCAAGCTTTTTGCCTCAAACGCAACTTTGTTGTATGCAAATGCATATTGTGGAAACAAGCCTGTAGAAGCCAATAGGCCCGCCACAACCGCGCTTTGTTTTAGTGTCTTACGACGTGTTTGCATGAGAATCTCCTTAATTAAATCAATACTACTGAAAAGTTATACCGAACGAATTCGCATTTAACTTATTTGCTCTATTTACCAGCACCCGAGGCTAACCAGACACCGATGGTCTTGGCTTCAGCTTCGCTCAAAGTCTGGGCTGGCATAGGAATAGAACCCCATACACCCGAGCCTCCCGACTTGATTTTTCCGGTAAGGTATTCGACCTTGCCAGCATGCTTTTTAGCAATATCCACGAAACTTGGGCCCAGTATCTTGGTGTCAACGCCATGACAAGCCGTACAGTTGTTTTTTTGTGCCAGCGACAATGCAGCTTTGTTGTCAACAACTGATGCTTCAGCCTTGGGTGCTACTACTGCTTTAACAGGAGGCGATGCTTGGGCTGCTGCAGGAGTGGTAACTGCTGCACCTAACTTGGCTTCAGGCCGAGTGGTGTCTGCACCGTGCTGAGCACCTACAGACCGATTTTGCTCCGCCAAGTTACCATGTGCATTCCGAGCAAATTCAGGCAAGAAGGAGGCAACCTTTGGCTCAGGTGCACAGTCTTTCATACAGGCTACATTGCTTGTATCTGCTTTTTTAGCTCCGCCAAACTCGTTACCCGGCCACATGGTGTGCGCCGTTGTCATGCCGTTCCGGTTTGGCATGCGATTTTGGGCTTCCCGAATGTTTTTATCAGTCAGGGTAAAGTTATCAGGAACGATGCCGCCGAGATTGAGCAAAAATGCCGTCACTGAATAGACTTCTTCAGTCGTTAGCGACTTAGGCGCAGTCCATGGCATGGCACGGTTAATGTAATCCCACAGTGTGGATAATGTTGAAACTTTCATTAAGGTAGTTCGCCCAGGGAAGCCAGGTGTGATCAGATTGGCCACGTGCCCTGACTTGATGTCCGCAGGCGTTGTCCCGCCAACTAAAGGACTGAACACTTCGCCTGACTCACCGAAAAACCCGTGGCAACTCGCACATTTGGTCTCCCATACGTCTTGCCCCTTGGCGACGGTCCCAGAGCCTGCAGGCAGGCCCTTGAAGTCAGGCCTTACATCGATATCCCATGCAGCAATTTCTTTTGATGTAGCGATGCGGCCAACACCAGGGTAATTGTTAGTGGTTTGTGCACTTGCGATTCCCGCTATAGCGAACAACGCGAACACCAACACTTCTTTACGAAACCTGAACATTTTTCACCTCACCGTTTTCTTGGACCAACCACGACTGGATGGCGTTGTTGTGATAGATGGAGCGCGTACCACGCACATCACGGAGCTGTTTGTAGGTTGGCTGTACAAAACCTGTTTCATCCATCGCTCGGCTCTGAATGATCGCCGGCTTGCCATCCCACACCCAATCGAGGTTAAAGCGCGTCAGTGCTTTGGAAAGAACTGGCGTTTCGAGTCGCGCAGTTTTCCAGTTACGCCCACCGTCAACAGACACATCTACGCGCTTTACTTTTCCGCGGCCCGACCAAGCCAGTCCGGTAATATTGTAAAAACCTTTATCCAGCAGAACTTGTCCGCCAGAAGGCGTAGTCACTACACTCTTACATTCTTGAATACTCGTGTACTGCCGGTGTTGTCCGCTCGGCTGTAAATCTATGTAATGAACGGCCTCATCCTTGGTCGCATAGGGCATGTCACCAACCTCAATGCGCCGTAGATACTTAACCCAACTCACGCCTTGAACACCAGGCACAATCAAACGAAGCGGATAACCTTGCTCTGGACGCAACATTTCGCCATTCTGACCATAAGCCACAAAGACCTCGCCAGATTTGATCAAACTCATGGGAATAGTGCGGGTCATGGAAGAGCCATCAGCACCTTCAGCCAAAACAAACTTACCATTCTTGAGGTCTGCTCCAGTCAGCTCCAAAAGCGTGATCAATGGCACCCCAGTAAACTCGCTGCAAGAAATCATGCCGTGCGTGTACTGCGCAGTGGGCACCGCCACATTACCCCAATCTACAGCCGTGTTAGCACCGCACTCAATAAAGTGAAAACGCGATACAGATGGCAACCGCATGATTTCATCCAAGGTAAAGACCTTAGGCGATTTCACCATACCGTTGATCATCAAACGATGCTTGGAAGGATCGATATCCCACCAACCCTGATGGTGTCGCTCGAAGTGAAGTCCGCTGGGCGTGACGATACCAAAAAGAGATTGCAAGGGCGCAAAAGACACAGAAGCTTGCGTCGTCTGGGTTAAACCCGGGCTTTGGCGACGCTTGACATTGCTCTCGTATTTGGAAGGCTTGCCGTAACTCCCCTCGGGATCCACCCCCTGACCCAAACCTTTGCTGTGCTCAGGTAAATTGAGGATATTAGGATCACCACCCTCGACGGGCACTGGATTTCCTTGAGCAAATGCAACAGGCGCTGCAACACCCGCTGCCGCAGCGGCAAACGCGCTGCGAATGAAATCTCGGCGCCCATTTTTAGCTTCGGAAAAAACGGTCTTGACTCCATCTCGGTCCAAAAAGTTTTCAGGAGCCTTGCGAACTCTCCCCGGAATCAAATCATCTTGCATCAAACACTCTCCTTAATCGAGTTTTAATGGTTTCATTTATATATCATCAATTACAAATATAAGCGATGATGAAATAAATGAAATAGGGGTTTTTACCAATCCTCCGCCATCCAAAGGGTATTGGTCAGTAGTTACTTGAAACGGTAATGATCGCGGTTCAAGACTGCAGCTATCGAAGTGACCTCTTCGGGGAAAAGGCCGAAATTAAGTTCGGTATTACACGACTCGACCATGCCACGCAGAATACCCGGCCCATTCACACGTCCAGCTGGTTTATAAATAGCGCTTCCATCACCGCCCACCTTCTGAATATGACAAGCTGCGCACTTATTCTCAGCCATGAGTCGCTCACCGAGCTTTAAGTCAGCACCTTTAAAAATCGCTGGCAACTCTTGTGCCTGCAATGGCATTAGCAACACTGAAAAAAGGATGGCGATAAGGTTTTTCATGCTTTTGAGTGTATTGGATTGCTGTGATATTGCAGCCCAAGGTTTTAAACTATAGATACAAGTCAGCTTAAAACTTCATCCCAACCTGGAAGCCCAGTGAGTTTTGGGACATTCTGATCGTCTCGGTACCAGCCAAGAAGGACTGCCCTGTAACTGATTTTTTAGGTGCGTGCATGTAAGCCACGGTCAGCTCAGTTGTCGGCGACAAGGCATAGGTTCCGCCAAGAGTAATGTGAGAAGTCGTGACACCTGGCGCAACGATGTTGAATGACACGTCGCGCGACTGGATAGGGTTGTCAGCGATATTCAAACCCGCACGCAGTGTCAAAGCGGGCATAGCTTGCCACTGAACACCAAGCTTAAAGACGTTAATGTCAGACCAACCAAAGCCTGGTCCACCTGCAAAGCCAAGCGGCACGCGGTTGGTACTCGGGTTACCAATCGAAGTCACACCTGAATAATTGATACGCTGATAATCCAGCGCAACGCTTACGCTCTGAGTTGCTTGGAATCCAACTCCCAACGTATAGTTTTCAGGAATATCAAACGATCCTGCATTGGCAAACAAGCCTGCATATTTGTCAAACTTACCCATTTTTATTTTAGGAGCGTACGATGCACCTACTGTGATGTTCTCATTGATCTTGCCAAAGTAACCCAAACGCACACCAAAACCAGAACTACTGTCGGTTCCTGTGTTGGTCATATTATCTGGCGTACTAGACATTGGGGCAAAAGCTTGTAGACCTTTGGCTTTGAATTGTTGATACACCAGCAATGGAGATATGCCAACTGAATGATTGGGATTGATTTTGTACGCCAAAGTAGGCGCAACGACCAACTGCATCAGATCAACACCCAGCCCGCCTGCGCCGCACAAGACGTTGGCAGAACCTTTGCCACAGTTGATTTGTCCACCAGCATAGTCGGTATTCATACCACCGTTGCCATACACGGTTATACCCGCACTGATGCTGTCATTGATGGTTTTGTTGAAACCCATTTCAGGAATAAAGAATGTTTTGCTGCCACTGGTAACTTCCGCATCTAGCGGGCCAGCACCTGTGCGACTCATGCCGCGGTCTGGCATGAAAAGATCAACACCACCTTCAAGGCGATCGCCTGCAAAAGCTGCTGTCGCCGGGTTATTGGCACCTGCAAAAGTGTTGTCCGTTGACGTTACTGATGCGCCGCCCATACCTTTGGCCTTCATGCCTGTACCGTGTGAAAAGTAACCGTCGGTTGCCATGGCGGAGGTTACAGGTACAGCAATGGCTGCCAATATAGCTAAATGGCAGATTGATTTCATAAATTTCATCATATGTCCCTTTTTTTATATTAAAAATTGAGAGGTACCTGCTTCACTGGACGGGCAAGTATCTCAATTATGCAGCCAATTGCTGCACAGTTGAATGGAACTGCGCCGCATAAGTTGCCGGTGCAAT
>JAYVJL010000005.1:0-12504 GCA_043769295.1 Polaromonas sp.
TGCAGTTTGAAGGCGACTTCGCCTTCAAGAACCTTGTCGCCCTCTTTCAGGGCACCGTCCAGCAGCGTCATACCCGTTGCCAGCGTTTCAAAGAAGCGCTCTTCTTCAGCTTTCAGCACCTCGGTGATGCGCTGCTGCTGTTTCGCCATATTGGGGTAGGCTTCGCCCATCACACTGACCAGATCTGCCACCAGTTTGTGGAAAAACGGGGTCTTTTTGCCCAACTGGTAGCCGTGGCGGATGGCACGGCGGACGATGCGGCGCTGCACGTAGCCGCGCCCTTCGTTGCTGGGCACCACGCCGTCGCTCACCAAAAACGCGGTCGCGCGGATGTGGTCGGCAATCACACGCAGGCTCTTGTTGCTCAAATCGGTGCAACCCGTCTCGCGCGCGGCGGCTTTGACAAGGGTGTCGAAAATGTCGATTTCGTAGTTGCTGTGTACATTTTGGAGAATTGCTGCAAGACGTTCGAGACCCATGCCGGTATCCACGCACGGTGCGGGTAATTTAACCAGGCTGCCGTCCGCCTGCATGTCAAACTGCATGAATACGTGGTTCCAGATTTCGATAAACCGGTCGCCGTCCTCTTCCGGGCTGCCCGGCGGGCCACCGGGGATGTGCGCGCCGTGGTCGTAAAAAATCTCACTGCACGGGCCGCACGGGCCGGTATCGGCCATCATCCAGAAGTTGTCAGAGGCGTATTTTTTGCCTTTGTTGTCGCCAATGCGGACAATGCGGTCGGCTGGCAGGCCAATCTCGTCATGCCAGATGTCATAAGCTTCCTGGTCGTCAATGTAGACGGTGGCCAACAGCTTTTCGGCCGGCAGGCCGTAAACCTTGGTCAGCAGCTCCCAGCCCCATTTGAGCGAGTCGCGCTTGAAATAGTCGCCAAAACTCCAGTTGCCCATCATTTCAAAAAAGGTATGGTGGCGCGCCGTGTAGCCCACGTTTTCCAAGTCATTGTGCTTACCACCCGCACGCAAACACGCCTGCACGCTTGTGGCCCGCACGTAGGAGCGCTTGTCCAGACCCAAAAACACGTCTTTGAACTGCACCATACCCGAGTTGGTGAACATCAACGTCGGGTCGTTGCCCGGCACCAAAGAGCTAGACGGGACGACGGTGTGGCCTTTGGCGGCGTAAAAGTCGATGAAGGTCTTGCGGATGTCGGCGACGGAAAACTGGGCTGGGGCGGCTGATTGGGTCATGTTGGTCTTTTAACTCTATAAATCACAGGTATCTATGATTATAAAGTTTGCCCGTACCCGACTACTCCGTTCGTATTGAGCTTGTCGAAATGCCTTAGAGAAAGCTTCGACAAGCTCAGCCCGAACGGATATAGGCTTACTTGTAAAACGCCTCGACCTTGCCCTTCAATTTGATCGTCAGCGGAAAGCCCTTGCGGTCTACTTTCTTGCCCACCGGCACCTTGATCCAGCCCTCGCTGATGCAGTATTCCTCCACATCAGAGCGCTCCTTGTCGTTGAAGCGGATGCCAATGTCATGCTCAAAAATGGCCGCGACGTGGAAGGGACTGCGGGCGTCGCAGGACAGGTGGTCTGGGAGTTCGGGTTTTGTGGGGAAGGATGGTGTGGATTCGGTCATGGGGAGATTTTTATCTAGGTTTGAGAAAGGGTTGATATTCTTGATTTTGCAACTGTTCGCTGAGTGTTAAATTTCATAACAAGCTTTAGGATTTAAATAAGCTTCCATGAAAACCTAACTATGTGATACGTTTTCGGATCAATGCAACTGTAAGTACTATCGGCAAAAGTTTCTTTAACTTAGGGGAGCTAGATCGCACGAGGGCAAAGACACCAAGAGTCGCCCACCCAACTGGTCCCAATGCGATACTAAGGACTGTTGAGGCCGCTGTATAAGCACCAAATCCAAGAGTGCCCGCAGAAATAAAATGCAACAACGAAGACATCGTTGTATATGTCGCAAAACCGCCCATACTACCAACGCTCAACAAGCCGCCAGCACCCAACAATTTTGCCTTGGTTGCGCTATCAAAATCTTTTAATTTTTCGGAAATTTCCCTAGAAAATGCAGCCTTCTGTTCTGGGTCTAAGCTCTCGTGAATTTTTTGTGAAATGTGATCAAGAATAGAATTCTCCAGTCGCATAATCGCTCCGTCTACTCGATTACGACTGTTGAGAGTGATTTGTCCCATTTGGGAATCATCAAACCGCAACGTTTCAGGCTGGCTACGCTGGATATTTTCAAGACCAAGACCGGATGAAATCTGATTAAGCACGTCAAGATACCCCGTGGCTTCACCGTCTCTGAATATGTTCGCAATCGCATTCCCACCCTCTTCAGTTACCTTTTTTGCTAAAAACCTGCTTGGATAGGTTTCGGATTGAATAATTCCAAGTTGATTAAAAATCGGCGACAACTCGCTGTAATTTGCTTGTTCAAATGTGTGGGCAAGAATATCATTGGAATAGTACCTCACGTTAAAAAGTCCCCATTAATGTCAATATTAGCTCTTATTCTTGGTTGAAAAAAAATTGTACACATCAGGTTGAATGCGTCCTTCTTGATACCACACGTCGACAGCGTATGTAATATCACCTCTAGTAAGGGTGTCTAAAAAATCCAAAAATGGAATTACCATCATGACCACTACGTCGTATAGTTCAAGTCCCATTTTTGTTTGCATGTCACGCAAATTCTCACGATACGTCGCTCCTTCAGCAAACGGAAGCTTGGAGATTAAATTTTTAATATCTAAACCTAAGTCCTTACTCCATATAAGGTAAGCCTTCTCAATCACCATGCTATGTTTTAGTCTATTAAACATCTATTAACTCCAAATCATTTTTTAATAACATCAACAAAAATAAAACTTAAATTGGCGGGGGCATGATTATTGGTCATAATTACCCAGCCAACCCCACATACACATTCTGCACATCATCATTCCCGTCAATCGCGGCCAGGAAGGCTTCGACTTCTTCCAGATGCTCGGCGCTGAGGGTGGTGGGATCAACAGGATTTTTGGCTTTGTAGCCCAGTTTGGCGGACAGGACGGTGAAGCCGTGGGCGGGTAAGGCGCGGCTGACGAGGTCTAGGTCGGTGGCGTCGGTGAGGAAGACGGTGGTGGTGACTTTGCCATCTTCGTCCGGGTCGCCGGGCTCAAAATCTTGCGCACCGGCTTCTATGGCGGCGACTTCCGGGTCGGCATCTTTGGTGGCTGGTTCGGCTTCGATCATGCCCAGGTGGTCAAAATCCCATGACACGGAACCTGAGGTGCCCAACTGCCCTTTGCGGAACAGGACGCGCATTTCGGGGGCGGTGCGTTTGAGGTTGTCGGTCAGGCATTCGACCATGACGGCGACCTGGTGCGGGGCGAAGCCTTCGTAGATGACGTGCTCAAAATGAACCGCTTCACCGGTCAAACCCGCACCTTTTTTGATGGCGCGTTCGAGTGTCTCTTTGGGCATGGAGACTTTGCGGGCCTGCTCAACGACCAGGCGCAGCTTGGAGTTGGACGCCGGGTCCGCCCCGCCGCGTGCCGCGACCATGATGTCTTTGGCCAAACGGCCGAACAGCTTGCCTCTGGCACTGGCTGCCAGTTCTTTGCCTTTTGCTTTCCATTGCGCGCCCATGTCAATCTTCCTTATTTGTCTGTATCAATAGAGAACGATTATCCCCGCTTTACCCCCCTCTTTAACAAAGAGGGGTTGGGGAAGATTTAGGTATTTGAACCGCTTAAATCCCCCTCAATCCCCCTTTTTCTAAGGAGAAATGGAGTCAAAGCACGCCGATGGCAACGCGGTCACCCAAGTAGCAGTCAATCATTTTAAAAACAGATAAGCTTCCACCATGAACACAAACACTTCAACCTCAACTTCTCCTTTAAGCCTGTTGCGCGACCCCAGCCTGCTCAAAACCGATGCCCTGATCAACGGGGAATGGGTTGCCGGCAGCGCCCGCTTTGATGTGAACGACCCCGCTACCGGGCTAAAACTGGCTTCTGTCGGCAATTTATTTGCCTCGGATGCTACCAAAGCAATAGCATCAGCGCACACTGCCCTGCCCGCCTGGCGCGGCAAAACTGGCAAAGAGCGGCATGCGATTTTGCTGAAGTGGTTTCAGCTCATCATGGCCAACCAGGACGACATTGCCCGCATTTTGACGTCGGAGCAAGGCAAACCGTACGCCGAAGCTAAAGGCGAAGTCGCCTATGGGGCCAGTTTTGTGGAATGGTTTGCCGAAGAGGCCAAACGCGTCAACGGCGAGGTGCTGCCGCAATTCGACAACAACCGCCGCCTAATGGTGCTGAAGCAGCCGATTGGCGTGTGCGCGGCCATCACGCCATGGAACTTCCCCATCGCGATGATCACCCGCAAAGTCGCACCCGCACTGGCGGCGGGCTGTACCGTGGTCATCAAACCGGCGGAGTTGACACCGCTGACGGCTTTGGCGGTGGCCGAACTCGCCATCCGCGCGGGCGTGCCGGCGGGGGTGCTGAATGTGCTGACGGCCGACAGCGACAACTCCATCGCCATGGGCA
Source organism: Polaromonas sp. (assembly GCA_043769295.1). GTDB lineage: Bacteria > Pseudomonadota > Gammaproteobacteria > Burkholderiales > Burkholderiaceae_C > Aalborgiella. The sequence continues at coordinate 4,526 of JAYVJL010000005.1, forward strand.
AAGTCTTCTGCGCCAGCCCTATTGTGAGCCACATCAGCTTCACCGGCTCGACCGAAGTGGGCCGTATTTTAATGGCGCAAAGCGCGCCCACAGTCAAAAAACTGGCTTTGGAACTGGGCGGCAACGCACCGTTCATCGTGTTTGACGATGCCGATGTGGATTCTGCCGTGGAAGGCGCGATGGCCAGCAAATACCGCAACGCTGGCCAAACCTGTGTCTGCGCCAACCGTATTTACGTGCAGGACGGCATTTACGACGCGTTTGTCAGCAAGTTCGCCGCCAAAGTGAAAGCACTGAAAGTGGGTAATGGCTTTGAAGACGGCGTGGTGCAAGGCCCGCTGATCGAGCCAGCTGCGGTTGAAAAAGTGGAGCGCCACATCGCCGACGCACTGGCCAAAGGCGGCAAGTTGCTGGCTGGCGGTAAGCGCCTACAGGGCCAGTTTGTCGAACCCACGCTGATTGGCGACGCCACTGCCGACATGCTGTGCGCCCGCGAGGAAACCTTTGGCCCGTTTGCACCGGTTTTCCGCTTCAAGACGGATCAAGAAGCCATTGACGCCGCCAACAACACCGAATTCGGCCTGGCCAGTTACTTCTACAGCCGCGATGTGGGCCGCATCTTCCGCGTGGCCGAGGCCCTGGAATACGGCATGGTGGGCATCAACGCCGGCGTGATTGCCACCGAGCACGTGCCTTTTGGTGGCGTGAAACAGTCCGGCCTGGGTCGCGAAGGGTCACGGCACGGCATGGACGAGTATTTGGAGATGAAATACCTGTGCATGGGGGACATTTTGAAGTGATGTTGATCTGATTTATTGCTGATTCAGCCGCCCTTTCGCAACCATGCCGATCTTGTCTCGGCATTTTTTTGCTCTTTTTTTACAAATCTACTCAACTAATACAAATTGTTGAATCCAGTTGCGACCATTTAGTCGTATTATTACTATGCAGTATCAATTTTGAACTGCTGTCTGTCAAGGCAGACTCAATGGTTAGTTATACGAACAGGAAGTCACCATGAAAAAATTAGTCCTCACCCTCTGCGCCACCGCTCTGATGGGCGCTTTCACCACTTTACCGGCGATGGCGCAAGACATGAAACCCGTGATGGTCGGCGGTGCGTCGATGTTCCCCAACAAGGACATCATCGACAACGCCGTCAACTCCAAAGACCACACCACCCTGGTGGCAGCCGTCAAAGCCGCTGGTTTGGTGGATACGCTGAAATCAGCTGGTCCATTCACGGTGTTTGCACCAGTGAATGATGCGTTTGCCGCACTACCCGCCGGCACGGTAGACAGCTTGCTGAAACCAGAAAACAAAGCCACCCTGACCAAAGTGCTGACTTACCACGTGGTGCCGGGCCGTTTCAACGCTGCCGAACTGAGCAAGCAAATCGGCATGGGCAACGGACGTGCGATGTTGAAAACAGCCTCTGGCGGCACCTTGGTGGCTTCTATCAGCGGCTCTGATGTCATGATCACCGATGAAAACGGCGGCTCTGCCAAAGTCACCATCGCTGATGTGAACCAGTCCAATGGCGTGATTCACGTGGTGAACAAGGTGTTGTTGCCTAAGTAAGCTCAAAGATCTGCAACGCGCCCGCGCGTTACAAACCCGCCTTGAAAGACGCTGATAGCAGCGCCTTCAAGGCTTTTTTACGCGGGCAAACCATTCCACAAACCGCCCATGGCGCGAACCGGCCATGGATTCCAGCCATTACAATAAGAGCCATGCGGGTGTCGTTCAGTGGTAGGACTTTTGCTTCCCAAGCAAATAACGAGGGTTCGATTCCCTTCACCCGCTCCAGTTCAACTCATTCTAAAACGCTATATATTTAATAGCATATTAGGCAATAAATACGCCGGCTAGATCCATATTTAGCACTTATTTAACCCTTTTAGCAGCTGTGCAGCCTCTTTTTCAAGCTCAATGCCTGTTTTTGCACCTTTGGGCATCACCCGTTACCTTGCTGGGCTTGCTGGCGAGTGCATACGCTTGGGTTTCAGGTAAGCATTTTTACTGGGACAACGTTTTTGTGACAGAAGCCCGGGAGCGCGCGTAAAAAAGGCCGCTGGTGTTATCCAAGCGACCTTTTGAACAACTGATAGCGTGAATTTGCTTAAATCAGTTTCACACCTGTTTTAGATTGCAGTTCTTCCAGCGTCACGCCGGGTGCGAGTTCAACCACTTTCAAACCGGCGTCGGTCACGTCCATGACCGCCAAATCGGTGATGATGCGGTCAACGACACCCAGACCGGTGAGCGGCAAAGTGCAGCTCGGCAGGATTTTCAAGTCGATGGCGCCGTCTTTCTTTTTGGCGACGTGTTCCATCAAAACGATCACGCGCTTGACGCCGGCGACCAGGTCCATCGCGCCGCCCATGCCTTTGACCATCTTGCCCGGAATCATCCAGTTGGCCAGATCGCCCTTCTCGCTGACCTGCATCGCACCCAAAATGCTGAGGTTGATTTTGCCGCCGCGAATCATGGCAAAGCTCTCGTGGCTGCCAAAAATGGACGAACCTTTGATGGTGGTCACCGTTTGTTTGCCGGCGTTGATCAGGTCAGCGTCCACCTCGTCCTCGGTCGGGAAAGCACCAATGCCCAGCATGCCGTTTTCAGACTGCAGCCAGACTTCGATGTCTTTCGGGACGAAATTCGCCACCAGGGTCGGAATACCGATGCCCAGGTTCACATAAAACCCGTCTTTCAGCTCTTGCGCAGCGCGGGCTGCCATTTGATCTTGTGTCCAGGCCATGATTAGCTCCCTGCTTTCTCGGTGATTGTGCGTTTTTCAATGCGTTTTTCAGGTGTCGCGTTCAACACGATGCGGTGCACGTAGATGCCCGGCAAATGGATGTCATCGGGGGCAAGTTCGCCCACTTCGACGATTTTTTCAACCTCAACCACGCAAATCTTGCCGGCCATGGCGGCGGCGGGGTTGAAGTTGCGTGCGGTCAGGTTGAAACGCAGATTGCCTGATTTGTCGGCGGTATGGGCCTTGACCAAAGACACGTCCGGGTTGAGCGCGAGCTCCATGATGAAGGTTTCTTTGACGCCATCCACCTCAAATTCGCGCAGGTCTTTGCCATCGGCCACCATGGTGCCCACACCTGTTTTGGTGAAGAAGGCGGGAATGCCGGCACCGCCTGCTCGCAGCTTTTCAGCCAGCGTGCCTTGGGGGGTGAAGTCCAAAGCCAGTTCGCCCGCCAGGTATTGGCGCTCAAACTCCTTGTTTTCACCGACGTAGCTGGAGATCATTTTTTTGATTTGGTGGGTTTCAAGCAATTTGCCCAACCCGAAACCGTCTACGCCGGCGTTGTTGGAGATGACGCTGAGGTCTTTCACGCCAGAATCGCGCAGTGCGTCGATCAGCGCTTCGGGGATGCCGCACAGGCCAAACCCGCCCACGGCCATGAGTTGACCGTCTTTGACGATGCCTTTGAGCGCTTCTGCTGCGCTGGGATAGAGCTTATTCACGGGCTTGGTCTCCTTTTGTAGATGAATTGCTATACGATACTACTTAATTGCATACGTAGTTTTTCCTAGATACCAACCCTTATAGCAAGCCTTATAGCAAGCCTTAACTTTAAAGCTCCAACCTTCATTTTTCAACATGGACATTGATTACCGTCTCGCTTTTGATCTGGCCCCCGTGGGCCTGATACTCTCGCGCAACCGCACCATGATGGACTGCAACCAGCGGGTCTGCGAAATGTTTGGCACCTCGCGCGAGCGCCTGGTGGGGCAATCTTTTCAGATCATCTACCCCAGCGCCGATGAGTTTGAGCGGACCGGGGTGCGCCTTACCCCCCTGTTGAACCGCAACGGCACCTACTCCGACAACCGCATCATGAAACGGGTGGATGGCCGCTTGAAAGGCGAGACATTTTGGTGCCATGTGACAGGTCGCACCTTGAACCGTGATGACCCGCATGAAAACGGTATCTGGACGTTTGAAGACTTAAGCTCTGAACGTCCGGTGAAGGCCGAACTGACCGGGCGTGAACGCGAAGTTGCCGCATATTTGCTGGACGGCCTGACCAGCAAGGAAATCGGCAAAGTGCTTGCCATCAGCCACCGCACGGTTGAAATTTACCGGGCACGGCTGATGCGCAAATACATGGCTTCAACCACCGCAGATTTGGTACACAAGCTCACCAAGGGATGAGTACTGTATGACTCTTGCCGGGTCACTCAAACCCTTGCTAAGTTACCGAGGTGGCAAATACCTGGACGGGTCGACCGGCTTACCTTGACGGCGCACCTCAAAGTGCAGCATCACTTTGTCGGCATCGCTGCTGCCCATGTCGGCAATGCGTTGGCCTTTGCGCACAGTCTGGTCTTCTTTGACCAGCAAGGTTTGGTTGTGGGCGTAGGCAGTCAAATAGGTTTCATTGTGCTTCAAAATCACCAGATTCCCGTAACCGCGCAAGCCCGAACCGGCGTACACCACGCGACCATCGGCAGAAGCCACCACGGGGTCGCCCAGCTTGCCGGCAATTTTCAGGCCCTTGTTTTTAATCTCATCAAAACCGGCGATCAAAGCACCATTGCTGGGCCAAATCCAGGCGATGTCGTCTTCGGGGGCGACCGACGCGGCGGGCGCGTTAGGTGTTGGTGTCGCCACAATAGGCGGCAGCGGCTTGGGCGGTATCGCAGCAGGGTTGACAGGCGTTGCCACAGCCGTACCTTCTGGCGGTGTGATGCGCAAAACCTGACCGACTTCGATTTGATTCGGACTGTCCAAGTTGTTCCAGCGCACGATATCTCGCCAGTTTTGGCTGCTAACGCGGCCAATCTGCGTGATGGTGTCGCCCGGTTTGACGGTGTAGTAACCCGGTTTGCCCGCATTGGCGGCATTCAGTCCCGGTAAGGGCTTACTGTCTACAGGCGCCGGCTGCACGACCTTGCTGTCGCCCCGCTCTTCCACAGGCGCACGGGCGATCGGGCGCGAGGAGCAGCCGATCAACTCAAACAAGCTCAACGCCAGCACGATAGCGCCGCCGAACTTCAACCAAGGGGGTGTCACGTTATTTGATCTAGTCATCATGATCCTCATCATACTTTGCGGTCACAGCGCGCAGAAAAAAAGCACCGACGCGTCGTCAGTTTTAGCCTAAACCCGATTTTAGGGGCACAAACTGCACAAGTTCTAAAACCGAGCGTTTGATTCCCAAAGAAGTTTTGTCAATCACCACCAAGGACTGTTCACTTGGGCCTCCAAGTGTGACATTTGTCATGTTTCCAAAGTTCCCCGCATCCCGCGTTGCCTTCCGCCCAACGTTTGCCACCGGGGCCACAATTCTTCCGCCGACCGCCAGTTGGTCGATCCAGGCCTGCGGAATCGCCTCGCCCCCCGCTGCGGCAATGATGCCGGCGTAAGGTGCACCTTTGGGGAAACCCTGCATGCCATCGCCAAACAACAAATGCACGTTTTTAAAGCCGAATGGCCTGACGTTGTGCTGTGCTTTTTCAAACAAGCCACGCAAACGCTCGATGCTGTAGACCTCTTGCGCCACATGGCTTAAAACAGCCGCTTGGTAGCCGCAGCCCGTGCCGATCTCCAAAATTCGACCGAGCGGCGCTTCTTTGCCCTGCAAAAGCAACTCGATCATCCGTGCCACCACGTTGGGCTTGGAGATGGTTTGGCCCCAGCCTATGGGCAAGCTGGTGTCTTCATACGCCTGGTTGGCCAGTGCGGTGTCGACAAAATGGTGTCTGTGTGTGGCGTTCATGGCCGCCAGCACCCGTGCATCCTGGATGCCCTGCTTCTCCAGCTTTTTGACCATGTTCGCACGCACCGCGCTGGAGTCCAGACCCATGCCCTGCGTCGCCACCATGCGCTGCAGGCCGTTCGAACCAGGTGTTAGACCGGCCTTGGAAACCACGCCTTTTCCAGGCGACAAATCAAGCTTGGCTGGGAAGGAAGGCTTGTGTTTCATGTCTAGGCAAAAGTGGCCAGTGTCTGCGTCCAACTGGCGATGGCGTCGTGCTCGGTCAAATCAGTGGTCAAAGGCGTGAGGGCGACATGGCCGTGTGCGGTGGCGTAAAAATCAGTGCCTTGTGATTCGTCCTTGGCCGGGCCTGAACCGGCGATCCAGTACATGGTTCGCCCGTAGGGGCTCGTCTGGGTGATGACTTTTTCAGACGCATGGCGCTTGCCCAAACGGCAGATCTGGATCGCCTTGAGCTGCTCATACGGCAGGTTGGGGATGTTCGCGTTCAGCAACCACGGTTGCGCCAGCGGGCCAGAAATTTCCAGTTGTTTGATCAGCTCCGCCACAATATCGCGCGCTTTCAAAGCCGCTGCATCAATATGCTCCCAGCCTTTTTTGACCTGTGAAAAAGCGATGGCCGGAATACCAAACAGATACCCTTCCATCGCCGCACCCACGGTGCCAGAATAAATCGTGTCGTCACCCATGTTGGCACCGTTGTTGATGCCCGACACCACCATGTCCGGCACGTAACCAAGCAAGCCTTTCAGCGCAATGTGCACACAATCGGCCGGCGTGCCGTTGACGTATTTGAAACCGTTGGCGGCTTGCTCGACATACAGCGGGGCGTTCAAGGTCAACGCGTTCGATTTGGCGCTGTTGTTGATTTCAGGGGCCACCACCTCCACTTCGGCGATGGTTTTCAGTGCTTCATACAAAGCGACCAGACCGGGCGCTTGATAACCGTCATCGTTACAAATTAGAATTTTCATGTCTTTACGGGTTGGTACGGGTAGGGCGATTATGCTGTCATTGTAGGTCGCTGGCGTGACATAAAGTTAGCTGTGCACCGCCTAGTATTGGTGTTTATCTTATTTGGTTTGACCCAGATGTAGGTCAGAACCCATTCAGCCTTATTTTCACTTGTATTTTTATTGAATCAGGACACTTTTATGCACGCTTGGCTTTGCGAAAACCCCATTGGTATTGACGCCGTCACCTGGAAAGAACTCCCCACCCCGGTACCTGCAGAAGGCCAAGTGCTGATCCAGATCAAAGCCGCCAGCTTGAACTTCCCGGATATTTTGATCGTTCAAAACAAATACCAGCACAAGCCGCCCCTGCCCTTTGTGCCTGGTTCTGAATACGCCGGCGTGATTGAAGCCGTCGGCCCGGGCGTGACGCACCTCAAAGTCGGCCAAAACGTCGCTTGTTTAAGCGGTACCGGCGGTTTTGGTACCCATACGCTCGCACCGGCAGCGATGTGCATGCCCTTGCCGGCTGGTTTTTCACATGTCGATGCCGCCGCTTTCATCATGATCTACGCCACCTCGCACCATGCCTTGGTTGACCGTGCCCAGCTCAAAGCGGGTGAAACCGTGCTGATTCTGGGCGCAGCCGGCGGCGTAGGTACGTCGGCCATCCAAATCGCCAAAGCGATGGGGGCCAAAGTCATTGCCGCTGCCTCCAGCGACGAAAAATGCGCCCTGTGCAAGTCTATCGGTGCCGATGAAACCATCAACTACAGCACCCAAGACCTGCGCGCCACGCTCAAAACCCTCACCGACGGCAAAGGCCCGGACGTGATCTACGACCCCGTAGGCGGCGAATACACCGAGCCCGCCTTCCGCTCCATCGCTTGGCGCGGCCGCTACTTGGTGGTCGGCTTCGCAGCAGGACCCATTCCGGCGCTGCCGTTCAACCTCATGTTGCTCAAAGGCGCATCTGTCGTCGGCGTTTTCTGGGGCGATTTTGCAAAAAAAGAACCCAAAGCCAATGCCGCCATGATGGCCGAGCTGGCCACCTGGTACGCCAAAGGCACCATCAAACCCGTCATCGACAGCACCATGCCCATGTCAGAGCTCAAACAAGCCTACGCCCACATGAGCTCCCGGGCCGTCAAAGGCAAGCTGGTGATGGTCAACTAAGCATCAATTAAGGCTATAATCTAAGGCTTGCGGTGGCTGTAGCTCAGTTGGTAGAGTCCAGGATTGTGATTCCTGTTGTCGTGGGTTCGAGCCCCATCAGCCACCCCAT
>JAYVJL010000006.1:0-4463 GCA_043769295.1 Polaromonas sp.
TTTCTCAAGAGCCAACTTTTTGCCGTTGGGGGTGCGGCCTACAGCTTGCAGCACCATGTCATAGGTTTGGGGCGCGGGAGCCGTGCCGCCGGGCTCGGAAGATTCAAATGTCACTTCTATACCCGCAGGCGTTGCCTTTGCACCCACGGTTTTGGTCTTGAGCATGATGTTGTCAAAACGTGGTGCATTCATTTTTTGCCATATTTTGACCAGGTCGCGGTCAGCGCCCTGCATCAGGCCATCCATCATTTCCACCACGTCCAGGCGCGCGCCCAACGTGCTGTAGACAGTGCCCATTTCCAGGCCGATGATCCCGCCGCCCAAAATAAGCATGCGTTTCGGCACTTCTTTGAGCGCCAATGCGCCAGTCGAATCAACCACACGTGGGTCTTCTGGCATGAAAGGCAAGCGAACCGCTTGGCTACCGGCGGCAATGATGCAGTTTTTGAAGGCGATGACCTTCTTGGTGCCGGTTTTTTCCTGCGCCGCACCAGCAGTTTCTTCGACCTCAATGTGGTTAGCGCTTACAAACGAGCCGTAGCCACGAACGATTGTCACTTTGCGCATTTTGGCCATAGCCGCCAAGCCGCCTGTCAATTTGCCGATGACTTTGTCTTTGTGACCGCGCAGTTTGTCGATGTTGACAATCGGGCGACCAAAGTCAACACCCAGATCACCGAGGTGCGACACTTCATCCATGACCGCTGCCACGTGCAACAGCGCTTTGGAAGGGATGCAACCCACGTTCAAACATACGCCGCCCAAGGCGGCATAGCGCTCCACAATCACAACCTTGAGACCGAGGTCTGCGGCGCGGAAGGCCGCTGAATAGCCGCCGGGGCCAGCACCCAAAACCAGCAAGTCGCATTCCAAATCAACCGCACCCGCGTAGCTGGATGCTATGCTAGTTGTAGCTAATGAGGCAATATTCACGCCGGCTGAAGGCGCATTTGAGGGTTCTGGAACCGATGCAGGGGCGGCAACGGCTGCTGGTGCTGCCGCAGCTGTCGCCGCGCCACCCGCCACATCCATCGTCATGATGACAGAGCCTTCTTTGACTTTGTCACCGATCTTGATGCTCAAACCGGTGATCACACCGGCATGGCTGGAAGGAATTTCCATGGACGCTTTGTCGGATTCAACGGTGATCAAGCTTTGCTCGGCCTTGACCGTGTCACCCACTTTGACCAGCAATTCAATGACGGCTACTTCTGCGAAATCGCCAATATCGGGCACTTTTATGTCTATATTTGCCATTTTTGTCTCACTCTTTGTGTGTCGTTACATACCGCTCAATGTCATTGAGGTCTGGTTTATTTCGTGTTGATGGTGTACAGGTCCATCCTGCCACCCGAGTTTTTGTCAAACTCGCAGCCCGCATCAATACCCGCCACGGCCACTTCACGTGCGGTTTTGGCTTTGCTGTAGGTGGCATGCATGGCACCCAGTGCAAAACCACGTCCTGAGCCGATTCCCCAAAATTCTTTGAATTCAAACACTTCTCGATAGCTGTAGAGGCCGTAAATGCCTGTTTGGTTCGCTATCAGCACACTGAATTGACTTGATTCGTACGGATCGTTGTCTTCTTCCTTGGTTTGCATGAAATAGGTGTCTTTGAGCATGGGGTGCAGCTTCAAAAAAGTGTCAAACACCTCGTCTTTGCTACCAAACAAACGCTCAGCCTTGGGCAAAGCGTTGATAGCTTTACGCAGCGCAGGAAAATGCGCCACCGTGCCCGCCATACCGATGTAGGTCGGGCCGGAAGCCGTGTCGAACTTAAAGATTTTGGTGTTGTCTTCAAACCGATGATTCAAGCGCGTATCGCCAAACGTCACCAGCGTTTCCGCTGCGATGACGATCTGCTTGCCTTTTTTAACGACGACAACCGTGGTCATAGCAAGGCCTTCATAACAAAATGCGACGGTAATCTGACAGGACTTGACCCAAATAAGCGTTAAAGCGCGCGGCAGAAGCGCCATCGATCACGCGGTGGTCGTAGCTGAGTGACAAAGGCAACATCAGGCGCGGTGTGAACTCTTTGCCGTTCCAAACCGGTTCCATCACTGATTTGCTCAAGCCCAAAATCGCCACCTCAGGTGCGTTGATGATGGGGTGGAAATAACGACCGCCAATGCCGCCGAGTGACGAAATGGAGATGCAACCGCCTTGCATATCAGCACCACCCAGTTTTCCATCACGCGCTTTTTTGGACAATTCGCCCATCTCAGAGGAGATCTGGAAAATGCCTTTTTTATCGGCATCTTTCAACACCGGTACAACCAAGCCGTTGGGCGTATCGGCCGCAAAGCCAATGTTGTAATACTGTTTGTAAACCAGTTGGTCGCCGTCCAAAGAGGTGTTGAAATCCGGGAACTTCTTCATCGCGGCGACTATGGCTTTGATGACGAATGCCAACATGGTGATCTTGATGCCCGCCTTTTCATTCTCTTTGTTCATCTGAACGCGGAAAGCTTCCAGCTCGGTGATGTCGGCGTTGTCATGGTTGGTGACGTGCGGAATCATCACCCAATTACGGTGCAAATTAGCGCCGCTGATTTTCTTGATGCGCGACAAATCTTTGCGCTCAACCGTGCCAAACTTGGTGAAATCAACTTTTGGCCACGGCAGCAGCGTCATACCCCCCAAATCGCCGCCATTTCCGCCTTTAGCCGGCGTATTTGTTGCCTGAGATGCTATTGTTTGTATAGCGCCAGACATCACAGAGTTGGTGAACTGCTGAATATCCTGCTCAGTGATGCGGCCTTTTTGACCACTGCCTTTGACTTCTGCCAAGGGTACGCCCAGTTCACGCGCGAACTTGCGAACGGAGGGTGACGCGTGCGGCAGGTTCAAGGTGTTGGACGTAGGCGCATGGGCGGGTACGGCAGCTGCCGGTACGACGGGGGCTACGGCAGCAATGGGTGCTGCTACGGATTCTGCTGCGGATGCTGCAACTTGCGGCGCTGCAGCGGGTGCTGTGGCTGCCGGTGCCACAGAAACTGAAGCAGCTGCGCCCGTACGTTCCAAAATCGCGATCAAATCGCCGATATTGACCTTGTCACCCAGTTTGACCTTGAGTTCTTTGAGCACGCCAGCAGCAGAGGATGGAATCTCCATCGCCGCTTTGTCGGACTCCACCGTCATCAAGGATTGTTCCATCTTGATGGTGTCGCCCACTTTGACCAAAATCTCGATCACCGCCACGTCTTTGAAGTCACCAATGTCTGGCACTTTGACATCGACTGGACCGGCAGACGCGGCCGCAGGTGCTGCAGCGGCTACGGGTGCAGCCGCTGGCGTCGGAGTCGAGGCAGCAGCAGGCGCTGGATTTGAGGTAGCTGCCGCTGGAACAGCCACAGCAGTCTCGCCCGCAACTTCTAGCATCAAGACCAATGAGCCTTCTTTGACTTTGTCGCCCACCGCGACTTTGATCTCTTTGACCACACCCGCGTGACTGGAAGGGATTTCCATCGACGCTTTATCGCTTTCCACCGTGATCATGGATTGCTCCACCTTGACGGTGTCGCCCACTTTAACCATCAACTCAATGACGGCTACCTCTTCGAAGTCTCCAATATCTGGAACTTTGATGTCTACCAATGCCATAGTTATCTCCCGCGTATTTTTAGATAGGTTTTGTATTGTTACTGTTTATATATACAACTTAGGCGTACAGCGGGTTGATTTTGTCGGTTTTGATGCCGTATTTTTTGATGGCTTCTGCCACTTTGGCAACAGGCACGCTGCCCTCCTCAGACAAGGCTTTGAGAGCGGCCACGACAATGTAGTGGCGGTTGATCTCAAAATGCTCACGCAGTTTGGAGCGGAAGTCAGAGCGCCCAAAACCATCGGTACCCAGCACTTTGTAAGCGCGGTGTTTGCCGTCTGTGTAGTTCGGGATGAACGGGCGAATCTGCTCGGCATAGGCCTTCATGTAGTCGGTCGAAGCAACGACAGGGCCAGCGTGGGCGGACAACTGTTGCCCCACAAACGATACGCGTGGCGCATCGGTCGGGTGCAGCAGGTTGTAGCGTTCGGCGTCTTGGCCGTCGCGTGTCAATTCGTTGAAGCTTGGGCAGCTCCACACGTTGGCGGCAATGCCCCAGTCTTTTTCCAACAGCTCTTGTGCAGCAATAGATTCGCGCAAAATCGTGCCCGAACCGAGCAATTGCACCGTTAATGTCGATGATTGAGCCGCTTTTGCAGTTGCAGGCTTGCACAAGTACATGCCTTTGATGATCTGCTCTTCTGTACCAACGGTCAGACCGGGCATGGCGTAGTTTTCATTCAGCAAAGTCAGGTAGAAATACACGTTGTCCTGCTTCTCCACCATGCGTTTCATGCCGTGGTGCAAGATCACGCCTACTTCGTGTGCAAAGGTTGGGTCATAGCTGATGCAGTTCGGAATCGTGCCCGCCATGATGTGGCTGTGGCCGTCTTCGTGCTGCAAACCTTCGCCGTTC
>JAYVJL010000007.1:0-42711 GCA_043769295.1 Polaromonas sp.
GCACAAACCCAAACTGGTCTACCTCATCCCCACCTTTGGCAACCCCAGCGGCGCAACGCTGAGTCTGGCGCGCCGCAAGCGCGTGCTGGAACTGGCCGTTAAATACAACACCCTGGTGGTAGAAGACGACCCGTATTGCGAGCTGTACTTCGGCAAACCACCGCCGCCATCGCTCTTGGCTTTGTCCGCACAAGTGTCAGGTTCGCGCGACTTGCTCGCCCACTGCGGTAGCTTCAGCAAAATCCTCAGCCCCGGCCTGCGCGTCGGCTGGATGATCGCCCCCCCCGCGCTGCTGGCCAACGCCACCATGTGCAAACAGTTCAGCGACGCCCACACCAGCAACCTAACCCAAGCCACCGCCGCCCATTATTTGACCCTGAACCGGCTGGATACCGCCTTGGCCGCTGTCCGCACTGTCTACGCCGAACGTGCCAAAGTCATGGCCGAGAGCCTGCGCCGCGAGCTAGGCAGCGCCATCACCTTCAACGAGCCGCAAGGGGGCATGTTCTTTTGGGCGAAGCTAACGGGAGAGGGCGGCAAGTCATCCAACGCCACAGACTTCGCCAAACGCGCGATAGAGAAGTTGGTAGCTTTCGTGCCTGGAGCACCGTTTTATGCGCATGATGCGGATGTGGCGACGCTGCGGTTGAGCTTTGCGACTGTGGATGTGGAGAAGATTGTTGAGGGGGTGGGGAGGTTGGGCGAGGCTTTGTAATCGAAAATTTACTATAAATACTATTTAATGAAAAATATCTTACAACTTAATAACTTAGAAGCAAGAAAATACTTGCTCAAAGAAGAGAGTTATTTTAATTTTGATTTGCCGAAATATTTTTCTTTTAAAGAAATTATTAAATCAGTATCAACGCAACTAAAAGGGCATAAGTATAGCGAATTTCTTGCTATATTTAAAGATGCAAATAATAAAAATAAATCACTTAATCCAAGTGATTGTGAGAATGTAAATTATATTTTATTAAATAATAAAGACGGAAAGTTTTCTTGGCGACCATTTCAGCTAATTCATCCTGTTTTATATGTATCACTTGTACATGAAATAACTGCAAAAAATAATTGGAATATTATTAAAGATAGATTCAATAAATTTGAATTAAATTCAAAAATTAAATGCTACAGTGTACCTTTGGTATCAGATGGGATTCAATCTGATAAAGCTGTAACTATTACTCAATGGTGGCATGCGATAGAGCAGCAATCAATTGAGCTCGCACTTTCATATGAGTACGTTTTGCACACTGATATTTCTGATTGTTACGGTTCGATTTACACGCATTCAGTACCTTGGGCAATTCACACCAAACCTTTTGCCAAACATAAAGACAATAAGACTGATCAAGCATTAATTGGTAACATAATCGATAAACATCTTCGTGAAATGTCATTTGGTCAAACAAATGGAATTCCGCAAGGAAGTGTATTGATGGACTTTATTGCTGAAATAGTGCTGGGCTATGCAGATACTGAATTATCAAATAAAATTAAAGACCATAGTGAAGTTGTGGATTATCATATAATTAGATATCGAGATGATTATCGAATTTTTTCAAACAATCCACAAACTGGTGAATTGATTCTTAAACTCCTAACCGAAGTTTTAATAAGTTTAAGCATGAAATTAAATGCTCAAAAAACAATTGTTTCGGATAATGTTGTTAGAGATTCTATCAAAGGCGATAAAATTTTTTGGCTTATACAAAAAAATGGCAGTAAAAGTATTTCAAAGCATTTGTTACTGATTCATAACCTTTCGATGGCTTTTCCGAATTCTGGAAGTTTAAATAAAGCACTTGGTAAATTTTATACTAGAATTATCAAAACTTCAAAAATAACAAATACTCAGGTTTTAATTAGTATCCTTGTTGATATTATGTATAAAAATCCACGTACATATCCAATTACTGTTGCAATTTTAAGTAAATTATTTGTATTGCTTGACGATACTGCTATGCAAAATAAAATCTTAGAGAAAATAACTGCAAAATTCAAAAAAATTCCAAATACAGGACACATTGAAGTTTGGCTTCAAAGATTGACAATTAAAATTGATAAATCAATAGTATATGCTGAGCCGCTTTGCAAAATAGCCTATGGTAAATCAATTAAAGTATGGAATTCGAACTGGCTGAATGATAAATTTCAAAAAATCATTCACGATACTATGATAATAGATGAATCGATCATTGAAAATATGGAGCAATTAATTAATGCATCTGAAGTTCAATTATTTAAACCTGAATACGATAGCTACTCTTAAGCGTAAGGTTTATTCATTTTTATTACTGCGAGCTATGTCGATAGCGCAGAAGTAGATGGGAGTTGAGAATTTGCCTTAAAGGGCGGTAAATATGCTTCTAGCCGGCGTATTTATTGCCTAAGTTGCTATTAAAAGTATAGTAAAATTGGACTCAAGATTGGGATGAACTATGCGCATCCACATACGAATCCACTAGCCGGCGAATCATCCGTTGATATTGCGTATGGTTCTTAGCAGCTTCTGATTTAAAAAAATCGATACTCTTCTTACTCAGAGCCAAAGTCACTTTGACGGCCTCTTCGTTGAAGGCCAATTCAGTCGGTGAAGGTAAAAAGTCTGGAATGATTTTGATTTTGCCAATGGGCTCATCGGTGTAGATTATTTTCTTGCTCATATATTGCCTTTCCTTTGCGCCAATAACCAGCGCCTATGATTCGAATTTTTGAAGCACGGTGGGTAAACCGCACAGTCATAACGCCTCCATCTACCTCGCCAAAGCAGTAATACCGATCTTCTGCGCCGCTGTGTTCTTCATCTTTGGCGATGACACGCTGCGGATCAGCAAAGGCGTATTGAGCAGCTGCAAATGAAATGTTGTGCTTTTCTTGATTGAGTGTGTCCTTAGCTGCATCCCACTCAAAATTGCTTTGCTTCATACGATTCTACCTTGAATCCATATTTATTGCCATACTTTTAGCCATACTATGTTTTGAATAAATGCTTAATTGATTGCAATTAAGCTGTATGAGTTTACAGTATTAAATGGATGCCGGCTAGAGCATAAATCAGGCTCAGAGCACAATGTCGACCACCTGTTTTGTCCGCCGAATTGAGCACTTTCCTGAATTTTGATCTGACCCTGATTTATTTGCTTTAGCGGGTTAGGGCGAAGGCGCAGAAGGGTGTGGGAGCGGTAGATTTGCTTGAAATTGAGGGTAAATATTGCTTTAGCCGGCGTATTTATTGCCTGAGTAGCTATGGAAATAATAGTAAAATCTGCCGAAAAAACTATCATTCATCCTTAGGCACGTGCTGCACAAAGTCCATACTGTCGTGCAAAAACCGGAGGATTTGAACTTCTGCACTGCCGCCGCTGATCGCTGGTTGGTTGTTAACCCTAAAGAGTATCAAGTGACGGGGTTTGGCTACTTGGGTGCTGGTGGCTATGCGTTTTCGGCTGGCGGATAGGTGGTAGGTGATGATGGCGGGGGCGATGTCGTCGCGCTGTCTGGTGCCTGGGCGCGCAGGGTTGGTGGCTAGGTCAGTGAGGGCGGTTTGTATCAAGGCTTCGTAACGCTGGCGACCTACAGCGCCGAATGCACCGGTTGTCCATTCCAAAATGTGCTCAATATCGGCTATGGCTGGGCTGGATAGACGTAATTTATAGGACATGGCCGAAGAATCAAGCAGCCTTTTTATGCCGTGCTGTTGCGCGTTCATTGGCGCGTTCGCCAGCTTGGCGCACCAAGTTTGCAATATCTTGCTCGTTTTCAAGCGTGGTGAAGTCGCCGCGTTCGATAGCGTCCGTGCCAATTTTGGCTGCATCGCGCAGAGCCACCAGTTTGGCAGCTTCTTCTTGTACACGTGATTCCAGCAAACGCAGGCCATCTCTAACTACTTCGCTCACATTGTTGTAGCGGCCACTAGAGACGAGTTTCTGGGTGAGAGATTCAAAATGCGATGTAAGGGCAATGCTAGTAGGCATAGTTTCCTCCAAAAGTTATTAACTGTTAACAATTTTACTGGAAAATCGTGCGTTCAACAAGTGACTTAGTCGACAAGAGCGAAGGGGTTCAGGCAATTTTTCGGGGTCTAGAAGATCGAGGTTGAACTGCATGTGGCCACCACTGGCTTCGAAGTTGTTTTTCATTTTTACGAACGATTCGCATTTGGCTAGCCAGTCTTGAAGCGCTGGGCTGATGATGGGGTGTTGGCGGAATCGGTCATGAAATTACGCGCCAGTCAGTATCTTCAACGCCTCTTCCACACGCTTCATGTGGGTGCGGGTGAGTTCTGCGATGGGTTTGTCGCCCATGAGGCGACGGTTGGAGATGGTGCGGATTTGGTCGATCAGGAGGTCGGTCTCGGCCTCTTGGCTGGGGAGTTTGCCCAGCGAGACGCGCAGCGGGTAGCCGTCGCCTAGTGCGTCGCGGTAGGTTTGGGCAGTGCGGGGAATGAAGAGGTGTTGGCGTGGCCTGCGTCGTTGAGGATGTTGGTCTGGATGACCAGGGCGGGGCGGGGGCGCGGAATGACAGGGTGGCTGCGTTCATGGTATGCCCCTTGGGGCACAATCTCAGCGAGTGTTGATTCTCGTCAACGAAGTCGGCAAGATGTCTGACATTATGAGAACACGCCCTGCCTTGGGCAAACGCGCGGAGCAGGCGGTCGCTGCTTCACTACCGCAAGGAGAGGAAAAAATGAAATCAAACTTATGGTTTATTGCGCTGGTTTTGGCGTTGGGTACTGGCGCGCAGGCGGCAAACGAGCCTGCCACCACATCGGCAACCACGTCTGGTTCTGCGTCCGCAAAAGCGGTGGAGGCGGCCAAGTCGACCGCAGATAAAGCCGAGTCGATCGCCCGCAAGGCCGCCGATGAAGCGAAAGAGGCGACAAACAAGGCGGTCGATGCGGCCAAACTGGCGGCTGACAAGGCCGATCAGGCGGTGAAGGAGGTTTCGCAAAAGGCTGCGGATGCGGCCAGAAAATCAGCCCAGGATGCGGATAAAGCCGCCAAATATGCGCTGCGCAAAGCGACAGAAGCCACCAAAAAAGCGACCACCAGCACCAAAGACGCGACCCGAAAAACTGAAGAGGCCGCTAAAAGTGCAACCTTAGCCTCGAAAGAAGCGCTGTTGCGGGCGGAAGAAGCCGCCAAACATGCCGCCAAGTCGGGCAAAGATGTCGCGTCCAAAGCCGCCATTGCCACCAAGGACGCCGCCTTGAAAGCCTGGGAAGCCACCAAGGAAACGGTGCGTAGTATCAAAGATGCGGTGACGAAGTAGGCATAAAAGCAGGCTGAACGGCTTCAAATAGAATCGGGGCCATGAAAAACTCTATCCTTAAAGGCTTGGCTGGATTGGGTCAACTCAGCGGTTTGGTGCTCAGTCAGAGCAGCCCGACCAGCCCGGAAGACGCCGCTGCTGCCGAGGCGGCCAAAGTGGCTGCTGCTGATAAAACGGCGCAATCCCAGCGCGCCAAGGATGTGGTGCGCGTCCACCGTGAAACCAAAGGACGCGGCGGCAGGGCGGTGTCTTTGGTGAGGGGTATCACCTTGCCGCTGGCCGAGATGGAAGCGCTGGGCAAACAGCTCAAAACCGCCTGCGGCTCGGGCGGCACGGTGAAGGACGGCGCGAACGGTGGAGTTATAGAGGTGCAGGGCGACCACGGCGACCGGCTGGTGGAACTGCTCAAAGCGCAGGGTTTTAACGCGAAGCGGGCCGGTGGGTAGGTCTTTTAAAAGCAGCTGCAGCGCCGCATGAATGCTGTTTCATGTGTTTATGAGTACTTAGTGAGTACTTGAACTCATGTTTATTATTTCAAGCTTTTTTTATTTGCGATTTGGGTAAAAATACCCAAATTTACTTTCTATAAATTGATTCTTTAGACCTACAACTGAATTTTAAAGTGCATACATCCAGTTACATGAGCGTAGGATTAGATACAACCAGACAGAAAACTAAATATATTTTCATCTGGTTTTATGTAACTTTTTATTGGAGTACTTATGAAAAAAATCATATTAGCCGCAGTAGTGGGTTTCACTGGCTTGGCTTGTACAACCGGCGCTTTGGCGGGATCTGACAACAAGTCGTTCAATGTTTTGGTGACTCTGACATCGGCTTGCAAACTGAGCACGGCCACTGATGTGAATTTTGGAGCTTACACTTCTTTGCAAGCAAATCCACAGCCGTCTTCGGGTGGCGCATTCTCGGTGACCTGCACCAATACAATGCCGTACAGCTTGAAATTTACCAGCAGCGCGGGGGGCACAACAGCCTCGGGAACCATAGCCTCTGTGGCATTGGCATATACCCTGGGTTTGAGCAGCGTTGGTGGTGTAGGTGATGGTACGGCGCAGGCTGTCAATATTACCGGCAGCATGGCAGCCAACCAAGCCGGTGATTGTTCAGTGGCCGGCTGCTTTGGTTCAGATATGACGCAAGTCCTTTACGTGACCTACTAAGCGTGGCCTGCTAAGCCAGCTTGCCAGCCCATCTTTGGTGCATTTACGGATGTTTACAGGCATTTAACCATGCAAATCACCCCAACGCAGGCTTCGTTTGTGTGCACGCGATTTGACCAGTATTGTTCAATTGCTCGTCTGGGCGTGCTGGTTAGTGCTGTATGGCTACTGGTGCTGCCCAGTGTGTCAGTAGCGGGTTCTGTGGTTGAGGCGTTTTCTGTGCGGGTGCGCTTGCTGCCCGCAGACCCCACCAATCGCGGGCCAAGCGGTGAAGGTGCCGGTGGTTCGGTGCTTGAGCGCGATATCCCCAACAACATCTGCACCATTACCGGTTTGCCCAGTGCTTATGGCGCTGAGGTCCGCGTGGTCTGCACGACAGGGCAGTTCATTGACCTGCGTTTGCCGCGTGGTACCAGTGGGGTGTCGCCACAACATGGGGGGGCGGCGCAGTGGTTTATCAGCTCAGCACCCGATGGGATGGGGCTCTCGGGTATGCAGCAGGGGGGTGCTGGCACGGTGTCGTCCATCCGCTTGGTGAGTTCCGCGGGGGAGACGTCTCTGGCGTCTCAGGAGGCTGTGGAAGTGTGGGTTTCTTGGTAAGTTTTCGAGGTTTTAGGGGATGTATGAAAAAAGCAATCGCTTGGGTAACCTGGATAACCTGGATGGGCGCTAAACGCTGGCTCGTCCAGTTGGCCGCATTGGTTGTATTCACGGTGTCTGTGTGCCATGCGGCTGTTTTTTCAGTATCACCGGTACGCATTTTTTTGCAGCCCAAAGACAAGGCCACAGCCATCACCTTGAGCAACGAAGGGGCTACCGAAGTGGTGTTGCAAGCGGATATGTTCCAGTGGAAGCAGCTGCCTGGTGGCGAGGATGATTTGACACTGTCTGAAGATTTGATCGTCTCGCCGCCCATTATCAAGCTGGCACCTGGTGCCAAACAGGTGGTGCGGCTGGCTCGGTTGGACTTGATGCCGCCCAACGAGCAGCTGACCTATCGTTTGATTGTCAGGGAGATTCCTGAAATCGCGGCGGTCAAACCCACCAATGTGAGTTTGCAAATCGCCTTGGCGTTGTCGATGCCCGTTTTTATCACGCCAGCGGCGGCCAAACCCGCCATGCAATGTGACCTGCCGCCGATGACGGCGTCAGACTGGCAGCAGCGACTGCTGGGTCAGGACGGGCTGACATTCAGCTGCAAAAATCAGGGCAACGCACATGCGCAGGTGCGGCATGCCTGGTTGATGCAAGACGGCAAACTCATCGCCCGATTGGACAACGGTGGCTACTTTTTGGCCGGTACGCAGCGCGGCATGCAACTGCCAAAACCACAGGAACTTGGGAACCTAATGAAGCCCGGTGCTGAAGCCAATAGCAACATCAAAACAACTGCCGCACCCATGCCGATACAAATTACAGCTGGTACACCAGGGTCTAAAGCGGTGGCGGGCCTGTATTTGTCACTGGATGACGGCAGTGAGCCTTTTTTTCCTTTGATGTTTAAACCCTGACAGGCTTGTATGCACCGTTGTTTCTCTTTTCCCAAAAGGTGTTTGATCTCTTGTTATATGGTTTGTTTGGCTGTTTTTCATGCGGGTGTTGATGCTCAGATATTGACCCAGGCGGCCCCTCAGGCTGAGGCCACTTCCAAACCCATAAGCGCTGTCCCTAAAGACAAACTGCTGTCATTGGAGGTCGTCATCAACGGGTCAAACTCAGGAACGTGGGTGATTTTGGAGCGCGATGATGTCTTGTATGCATCCCGGGCGGCGTTCACGCAGTGGCGCATCGCCCCGCGCGACAAACCGGTGGGGTTGAGCTTTAGAGGTGAAAACTACCTGGCTTTGACCAGTATTTCTGGTTTTGAGGGACATTTGAACAGCGCGACGCAGACGTTGCATTTGCAACTGCCCGCCACCGCCTTTGATACAACACGGGTGCGCGAGGAGCTGGCGACACGGGCGGCCACCGATCCTGCCTTGTTGAGCGGTTTTTTAACCTACGATGTCAGCGCAACACGCAACCAGGCGTCCCAATCGCCGGCCGCCAGCACGGATGTGTCTGCGCTGCTTGAGCTGGGCGTGACGGGGCAGTGGGGCGTGCTGAGTTCCTCTTATGTTGGCAGAAATTTACTCAATTCCAGCCCCTTGGGTGTGGACAGGTCCTTGCGGCGACTGGAAACAGGCTGGACCTATAACATGCCGCTGCGCAACGAAACCCTGCGCCTGGGTGATGCTGTCACCAGTCGCGGCTTGTGGGGGCGGGAGCTATATTTTGGCGGCTTGCAATGGGGCACCAATTACGGTTTGTCGCCGGGTATGACGACGCATGCATTGCCCGTGGTGTCTGGCGTATCCAGCGCGCCTTCTACGGTTGAATTGTATGTGAACGACGCGCTGCGGCAGGTTTCCAAGGTGCCTGCCGGGCCGTTCACTATCGACAACTTTCCTGCGGTGTCCGGCTCCGGTGATGCGCGCATTGTCATCAAGGACATATTGGGGCGTGAGACGGTGTTGATCCAACCTTTTTTAACGCATCAGGAACTGCTGGCGACGGATTTGAACGCCTGGCATGTGTCCCTGGGTCGCTTGCGGCAAAACCTGGGTCTGGACAATGACTCGTACGGAGCTGGCTTTGCCGCAGGGCAATGGCGGCGAGGCTGGTCCCCCAGTGTGACGACCGAGGCCAAGCTGGAACTCAGCCGTGCCACGCAAACGGCCGGAATGGGTTTGACCTTTGCCTTGCCGGGACAACATGTGGCATCTTTGGCTTGGGCGCAGAGCCATGACAAAGACCACGGCGGTGGGCATCTTGCGGTTGCCAATCTGTCGCGTGTGTCCGAGGTCTGGGGCTATACCCTGCAAGCCCAGCGCGCCACAGATGGTTTTCGTTCTTTGGGGCAAGTCGATGCTCTGGGCTGGCAATACAGCTTATCCAGCCATCTGCGCATCAACGCCGCCAGCCAGTTGGGTGCTGCATGGACGAGCAGTGCGTCAGCCATTCAGTCAAGGCTGCAAACATTCAACGTGACATGGACGCAAAAAATTGGCGACCGCAACAGCCTGGTTGCGACACTGACCAAATTGAAAGGTGCGAATATAGACGGTGCGGGCTGGGCGCTGGGACTGAATCTGCTGGTTCCGTTGGATGGCGGACGTCAGTTCACCGCAAGTACCACCGCCCGGCCTGGTGGCGCAAGTCAAAGCTTTGTTTCAGCCTCCGGCATGCCCCAGGGGGATGACGGGACGGGCTGGCGGGCGCTGGCGGGACACCGCGATTCTCAGGCCTATGCCGAGGCCGGCTACTACATGCAAGGCCGCCAAGGCATGCTCACTGCCGATATCCAGGGGGCGGCACAGCAGCAAACGCTGCGTTTGGGCGCGCAGGGTGGTCTGCTCTTGACGCAAGGCCTGGTGTTTGCAACGCCACGCCATCCACAAAGCTATGCCGTGGCTGAGGTCAAAGGCTATCCTGATGTGGGTGTGTCTGGCAATGGGCGCAGCAACGGTGTGACCAACCCGGACGGCATACAGCTGATCATGAGCCTGAGCCCGTACCAGGCCAACGCCATCCGGTTGAATCCGCAGGATTTGCCCATCAGTGCCGAACTGAACAACATCGAGGTGTCTGTCAACCCACCCTGGCGCGGTGTGGTGAAGGCTGATTTTCCGGTCAGAGCCGGTCGGGCCGCCTTGCTGCGCATTGTGTTTGACGACGGACAGCCCGCGCCTGCGGCTGCGGTGGTCGCGATTGACCATGACAAAGAGCAGTTTTATGTGGCGAGACGCGGCGAGGCTTATGTCACCGGTCTGGAAACCAGCAACCAGCTGACCCTGACCTGGAAAGAGCAAAGCTGCCGCCTTGTTGTCGTGCTGCCAGCCACGAACCGCGACACCATCCCGCGTTTAGAACCTATTGTCTGCAAAGGTGTACCACGATGATGTTCGCCACTCGAATCTACGCCCGCCTTTATACCATTGCCGATGTCGGCGTGCGCCGCTGCGCCGTGCTTGTTTGCATGATTGCCGGCTTGGTTCATTCGGCCCATGCTGCGGTTATCTGCAGCGGTTCTGTTAACTTAAATCCCGTCACCTATTCGGCTACCAGTGCGACAATCGCGACGGGCAGTGTTGATGTGAGTTGCACGCGATCGTCACCGGCGGAGGTCGTCAATCTGGCGGGTAATGGCTACAACGTGCTTGCGGGGATAGGGTCTGTCAGCTACAACCTGGGCGCAGATGGTGGAAATGTCGGGACCACCATCGCCGTGTCTGGCATCAACCAACTGGATTACGATTTGCTGAGGTCGCCCGGTTTCAGCTCCGATTGGTCAACCGGCAGCGTCATGGCTGGCAGCGTCACATTTGGACTTTTCGATCTAACCTCAAATACCAGCACCACAAATTTCCAGATGCAGGTGCCAACTGGCCGCTGGACTTCACCGCCCGGCACCTACACTGAGTTGGTGACTGTCTTTATCAACCACGGTACGCAAACAGAGCAAACGACCTTCACCACCACCGTGCAAGTCAACGCGGCCTGCATGTTTCCTGTTGCGCCCAGTGACGTCAATTTCGGCGCCTACAACAGCTTGGCATCCGGGGTAGCGACCACTGCGTCATCCGGGTTTCAAGTGTTGTGCTCACAAGGGGTGCCCATTAGTCTGGTTTTTGATCCCGCCAGCAGCAGTGTGCTGGGTCTGACTTACAGTTTGAGTTTGAACCCGGCCTCGGGTGTCGTGAGTTTGGGGAGCAATACCGCATTCACCATCAATGGCAGCATGGCAGCGGGTCAGGCGGGCACTTGCAATACTGCGGTGTGTGTGGGCAGCCAGCCGCGCAGCATCACGCTGAGCTATTAGGTGTTTCAAGATGCTTCTAAAGGCGGTTGAACGCTGATGCAACGAAAATACCGGCTAAATGTGCATCTAGCCGGCGTATTTGTTGTCTAGACAGCTATGTTATATATAGCAAATCAAGGGATTAAAAAGCACAAACAAATCACTGTTTGATGGCTTCAGCCTGGATGATCAGGTTCACGTTCTTTGGGAAACCCCAGTCCAAGCCGTAGTTCAGACCGTAGGCGGTGCGGTCGATGGTGGCTACAAAGTCGCCGCCGCAGACTTCACGCTTCAACATCGGGCTGTTGTAGCAGTTGAAGTTGATGGCTTTCAGCGTGATCGGGTTGGTTTTGCCCAGGAGGGTCAGGTTGCCAGCGATTTCAGCGACTTTGTCACCGTTGAAGGCCATGCCAGTGGAGACGAACTTGGCTGTTGGGAACTTGACTGCGTCAAACAACTCGGCGCTTTGCAGGTGTTTGTCAAACTGGGCGGTGCCGGTGTTGATGGAGGTCATGTCGATCGTGATTTCGACTTTGCCGGTTTTGGCAGCGCGGTCAAACTCGATCATGCCTTCTTTTTTGTCAAAACGACCACGGTTGGTGGAGGTGCCGAAGTGGCTGATTTCAAATGAAGCAAAGGTGTGGGTGCCGTCAATCGCGTAAGGTGCGG
Source organism: Polaromonas sp. (assembly GCA_043769295.1). Lineage (GTDB taxonomy): Bacteria > Pseudomonadota > Gammaproteobacteria > Burkholderiales > Burkholderiaceae_C > Aalborgiella. Next base: position 11,968 of record JAYVJL010000007.1, read on the forward strand.
CTTGGGCGGACGTTGCACCTGCCAGCAAAGCGGCAGCCAAAGTGACAGATGAGGTGAGGGACAAAACGAGTGAACGCATCTAAAAAACTCCTGAAGTTGAGGAAAAAGTTAAAGGAAAAGTGAAAGAAAAAAGAAAATTAAAGCGTGCCCACGCCAGTCAAGGCCAGCTTGAACTTGACCTGCACCGGGTCGGCCACCATGCCGGTGTCGGCCCATTCGTTTTCGCCGATTTTGAAGGTCAGGCGTTTGATCGGGAAGGTGCCAATGGCGGTGGTAATCGCTGCTGCGCCGGTGCCTGCCTGTGTCATGGCGATGGGGACAACCACGTCCTGGGCCACGCCTTTGACGCTGAGTTTGCCAGCCACTTCATACTTGCCAGCACCCAGTGCCTTGATGCTGCTGGAAGCAAAGGTGGCTTGCGGGAACTTGGCGGTGTTGAACCAGGTCGATTTGGGCAGCTCGGCGTCGGTGGCGGGGTCGCCAATGGTGGCGCTGGCGATGTCAACCGTGAAGGCGACTTTGCTGGTGGCGAGTTTGGCGGCGTCAAAGCTGATTTGCGCGTCAAATTTTTTGAACTTGCCGTCCACCGGCACCCCCATTTGCTTGAAGGTGAAGCTGATATCGCTTTGTGCAGGGACGATTTTTTGCTGGGCGGCGGCTGGCAGGGCGATGCTGAACGCTGCTACGGCGGCTACTGAGGAGATAAGTGTGGTTAATTTCATGGTCAAACTTTCAAAAAAACAGATCAAGAACGGACGGGCAACATGCGGTTGATGAGTTTGTCACGGTCGATAAACTGGTGTTTCAGCGCGGCGGCAATGTGTAAAAAGGCCAAACCCACCAGCGTAAAGGCTGAAATTTGATGCAATTCCTTGATTTGCTTGGCAAATTCTTTGTCCACCGCCAGCAAATCGGGCAGCGGAATCACGCCAAACAACACAATCGGGAAGCCCGCCGCCGAGCTGTAGGCCCAGCCAATCAGCGGGACGGCAAAAAACAGGGCGTAAAGCGCACCGTGGGTGGCGTGGTAAGCACGGGTTTGCCAGGTCGGCATGGCTTGTTGAATGGCGGCTGGCAACTTTGGAGGGCGATGTGTGAAACGCCAGAGCAGACGCAGCACCGTTAACAGCAAAAAGCAGATACCAGCCCACTTGTGGTAGTTGTACAGCTTGAGGCGCAGCGGTGAAAACGGCAGGTCAGACATGTAGATACCCACGCCAAACATAACAAAAATCGACAAACCCAGCAACCAGTGCAGAACAATGGCGACCATGGCGTAGTGGCCCACATCGGCGGGTTTGTCGTAGGATGGGGCTACAGCTTTCACAGTTCACTTTCTGGCTTGATTGGCATAACGCTTGCTCGAATGACATGCTTGTTGGCACAAAGTATAGGTGTGCTTTCGTGCAAATATGTGCAAGATAATTGAAGATTTCATTCAAATAAATTGAATGAAATGCAGGAACTTTTTTGCAGTTTCAGGTTCAGCAAAAGTTTGGCAAAGGTTCGGCGGCCTCCCGCAACTGGGCTGCTAGCCAAGATGACTAATTAAAAGTGCTGATCAAGGCTGCTTGATTGCCTCAACTTGCACCACCAGCCGCACTTCTTTGGAGAAACCAAAGATCAGGCCGTAGTTCATGCCGTACTGGCTGCGGTCAATGGTCGCTTCAAAGTCGCCCCCACAGACTTCGCGCTTCAGCAGAGGATGACTGTAGCAGTTGAAGTTGGTGGCTTTCAGGGTCACGGGGTTGGTTTTGCCCAAGAGGGTGAAGCTGCCACTGACGTCGGTGACCTTGTCGCCGTTAAAGTTGAACTTGTCCGCGACAAACTTGGCGGTGGGAAAGGCGGCCGAGTCAAACAGGGAGAAGCCGGTCAAAAACTTGTCAAACACAGGGATGCCGGTATTGATGGAGCCGGTGTAGATGGTGATGTCAATTTTGCCGGTTTTGGCGACGCGGTCAAATTGCAACGTACCTTCTTTTTTGTCGAACCGTCCACGCGTCGTGGAGGTGGCGAAATGGGTGATTTCAAAGTTGGCAAAGGTATGGGTGGCGTCAATCTCGTAGGTGGCGGCATGTACGGGTGCACCGGCGAGAAGTGCTGCAGCAACAAAGACGTTGCCGGCGAAAGCACGTTTGAGAGGGATTTTGTTGGGGTGTTTCATTCAGTGATCATTATGTAGCTTATTCAGCAGCGTATTAAATGGGCCAGTCGGTCAGCGCTGCTGCGCCAAACGGCGACCAGCGATGTGACTTTTTACCAGGCGGTGGTGCGCTCATCCGGCAGAATGTCCAAAAAGCCCGGCAAAAGCTGGGACTTGACCCTGGATGAACTGGATGCTGGTTCAGGCTTTGGATACTGGTTGGGTATATAAGTCGCGTCGGCTCAGAGGTACGGGCAGCGTGCCTGCGCCGCGTTTGGAGGCCAGGATCTGGTAGATGCCGGTGCCCTCGGCTTCAAACTCGATGGCGCAGGCGGCCATATAGAAACGCCAGACGCGGTAGGCGTCTTCATTGACGAATTGCAACGCCTCCTCATGCTTGGCTTCCAGTCGTCTCACCCATTCGCGCAGCGTCATAGCGTAGTGGACGCGCAGGTTTTCTACATCGTGGATTTCAAAATGGGCGTGTTCCATGCCGCGCATGATGTTGCTCACGGTGTCCAGCTCGCCATCGGGGAAGACGTAGCGGTTGATGAACTCGCTGTCCACCGTGGGGTGCCAGCCCTCTTCGTCGTGGGTGATGCCGTGATTCAAAAACAGGCCGCCGGGTCGCAGCACGCGCATCACGGTGGTGTTGTAGACCGGCAGGTTGGCCAGCCCGACGTGCTCAAGCATACCGATGCTGGAGATTTTGTCGTAGACGGCTTCGCCTTCCAGATCACGGTAGTCACGCATTTCAATGGTGACCTGGTCTTGCAGACCGAGCTGCGCCACGCGTTCGGTGGCGTAGTCAAACTGCTTCTGGCTCAGGGTGACGCCGTGCGCCTGGACGCCATAATGTTGCGCCGCCCAGCACACCATCGCCCCCCAGCCGCAGCCGATGTCCAGAAAGCGCTCGCCCGGCTGCAGCCGCAGCTTGCGACAAATGTGGTCCAGCTTGTTGCGCTGTGCCTGCTCCAGCGTGTCGGTCGGGGTCTCAAAATAAGCGCAGGAGTAGACCATCTGCTCGTCCAGCCAGAGCTTGTAAAACGCGTTCGACACGTCGTAGTGGAATGAAATCGCCGCGCTGTCGCTGTGCTTGGTGTGGTGGTGGGTGAAGTTGGCGGTATTTGACTTGCTGGCTTCGTTTGCCCCGGTCGGCACCACAACTTTGGGCAGGCGCAGCGCATCCAGCACCAGCGTGGCCCGTTCACGGGTGGTGAGTGAGAGTTTCTGAAAATGCGACTTCAGTTTTAGCGCAGCGTAAAAATCGCCTTCCACATCCAGCAGACCGCGAAAGTAAGCATCCGCCAGCGGAATCGGGTTGCGTTTGCTGAACACCAGCCGGCGCAGCACGGCAGGGTCGCGTATCACCAGGGTGAACAGCGGGGCAGCCTGCCCGAAGGCGTAGCTGGTCCCGTTCCAAAGTTTCAGCGCCACCGCGCCCGGAAAGCTGCCAAGCAGTTTTTGCACAATCCGCACCGCCGCCTTGGCCTGACTGCTTTGGCTGCTCTGCGGGCCAGGGTCCGGGCCAAGCTGGTGTGCGGTGCTTGTCAAAATGGCGGACATGGTGACCTACCGGACAATCAGCACCGGCCGCGTGGAGTGCGACGACACCTTGTTGGCCGTGCTGCCCAACAACAGCCGCTCCAGCCCATTGCGGCCATGCGAGCCAACGATGATGAGGTCGGCATTATCCGTGTCAGCTGCCTGCAAAATGCCTTTGTGCGCAGCGATATCTTCCACCAGCTGGGTATCCAGCGGGATGGACGAACCCTCCTGGTTGACCAGCAACTGGATGTGCGCAAACGCCTGCGCTGAATGCTCTTGCGCCGCGCCCATGTAAGCCTGAAAGCCCATCGGGTTCATCTCGCCGATGCCGATATAGGGGTAGGGATCAATCACATACACGGCCGTCAAATGGGCATTGTGAATTCTGGCCAAGCTCACAGCCACGGTGGCTGCGTGGTCCGATGCGGGTGACCCATCGGTTGCAAAAAGTATCCTTTTGAACATGGCAATTCTTTTGTAGTGGATAGATCTTAATGCTAGTACTTTTGCACCTGCGATGCTAGTGTTTACTTGATTGACAGTGTAGGACAGCATCGCCAAACCCGTCCATCGTGTACAAATAGCAAGATGTCATCTTCTGCCGAATCTGCTGAATCTGCCACGTCTGTCATGTCTGTCACATTTGACATATCTGTCATATCTGCAGGATTTGTTTGCGTGACCTTTGCCGCCAGCCTGCGCCGTCATGTGGATTGTGCGCCGCAGCAAGTCGGTGACAAGGTGCTGGCGTCCACCGCCGGCAATATGTGGCTCAGCCATGACGCGGGGGAGAGCTGGCAAACGATATCGGAGAATCTGCCGCCGGTGGCTGTGGTGCGGTTTGTGGGTTAATGTTTGTGGGTTAAGCTTTGCGGGTTGAAACAACCCCCTGTGTTACCTCATCCAGACCACCCCATGACCACCTCTCAAGACCGAGTCGCCCACAGTTTCGCCGCCCAAGGCCTCATGCAAACCCTGGGCGCGCAGCTCGTTTTGGCGCAAGACGGGGAGGTGCATATTGCGCTGCCGTTCTCCAAACATCTCTCGCAACAACACGGGTACGTCCACGCCGGTGCCATCACCAGCGTGGTGGACAGTGCCTGTGGCTATGCCGCCCTGACCAAAGCGCCGGCGGGCTTTAACGTCGTGACGGCCGAGTTCAAAGTCAATTTCATGCGACCGGCGATTGGCGAGCGGTTTTTGGCGATTGGCAAGGTGCAGAGTGCCGGGAAGATGCTGTCGGTTTGCACGGGAGAAGTGCGGGCGTTTGCCGGTTCGGGGGATGATTACAAGGTGGTTGCGTTGATGCAGGCGACGGTTGTTAACATCAAATCTTGATTTATAGCCGATTTATTGGTTATTTTTGGCGTTAGCCGGCGTATTTATTGCCTAGAGTGCTATCAAATAAATAGTAATTTCACACCTGCTCAACATTGCACTGCAGCTTCAGCAGCGCCAGCGCCTCGCTCAGGTTGTAGTCGAAGTCGCTTTTCAGGGTGGGAAGGGCCTCTGCGATGAACTCGTTCCACATGGCACAGAAGTCGTTTTGGTAGGCGGCAGGGGCGTGTTCGCGGATGTAGGCGATGGGTTTGGCGGTGTCTACGCCTGCTTGACCTGCGTCGTAGACTTTGCGGATTTTGCGGATCAGGGCGGTGGCGGACTTCTCGGTTAGCAGGGTTTTGGCAGGGCTGCCGGCTGCTATGGTCAAAAACAGGGTCAACAGCGAGCCGTCATCGCTGTAGCCCTGGGTGGCTTTGAGCCAGGTTTTGCTGGCGGATTCGACGCGGGCGGCGTGTTTGTCGTCTACTTCGCGCTCATAGGTGTCGATCTCGCCCAAGGGGTTTTCGACCCAAAAGTAGCGGCCCATGAAGGCGGGGGTTTGGTTGAACAGTTTACGGGTGGGCAGGGCGGCGTCCAGCAGTTTGGGCAGGTCTTTGACAACGGATTTCTTCACGTTTTCAACGACTTGCATGTATTCTGCGGGCAGGTTTTTGGGTAAAACAAACGTTGGTGCTGTGCCTTTTTTGCGCAGATGGGCGATCAGTTTTTCAAAAGCCGGCCAATCGGGCAGTTTTTTGGCTTTGACCGCCAGTGTCAGTAAAGCCGTGCGGATGACGGCTTCAGCGTCCATGCCGGCTTCTTCCAGCTCGTCTTCATCCATGCCCAAATGCTCGGACATCCAGATGGCGGCGTTGATGACGGCTGCTACTTGGTTGCGTTTGGCCAACTCGGCTTGATAGTCCGGCAGAGGCCGCAGCGTCCATTTTGCTAAATCAGGGATATTCTCATCAGTAAACTCGGCGCGCTCATTCAAACCAAAGTGGCTACTGCGTGGCAGGGTGATGAGCGCTTTGAGCATGTCCGACCCGCCCTTGGAGCGCGACAAAAACGAGTGGTCGCGCAGCGATTCGGCCGCTTTACGCAGATCGCCGCCTGTGGTGAGTTCCAGATACAGGCTGACCAGGTTGACGATGCGGTTTTTGGCCTGCTCCAGCTCGGGGCGCAGGTACTCGCTGCCAAAGTAGCGGGCGATTTGCACCATGCCTTTGGGGGCCTCGGCATAGATGGCGTCCAGTTTGGCTTGGTCGATGATGCCGTTTTGAACGCCGAATTGCAGAGCTTTTTCAAAAAATGGGCGGGAATCGTAGAGACTTAACGTCATAAAATTGGTTTTAGCCGGCGTATTTGTTGCCTGTATAGCTATTTTTTAAATAGCAGATTCTTCATCATCTTCCAGCGCGGCGGGCGTGGCTTTGCCTCGGTCGGTATCGCCGGTTTCGACCTTTCCATCCAATTTCGCGTCGTCGTCTTCAGATTCATGCTCATCACCCAAACCAGCGTCGTAGGCCTTGGCCTTGGCGCGCAGCACGAGCAGCATTTCAATGAACAAATCGGGCAGGCGGTGGCGCAAAATCCAGGCCAGTTGCATCCAGTCCTGGTCGGCGATGTCGTCTTCATCCACGCGGGGTTTGACGTAGGCGTTGCCGTAGAGCGCCTGCTCGCTGAGCATTTCGCCATCGTCTTCAACCGTGTCAAACACACCGCTGCGGGCAAAGGCCTCGACGCGACTCCACTTTTCAGCGAAATAGTCGGCCAGCGCCTCGCTGCCGCCTTCCAGGTCGCCAATTTCGGTCAAAAACTCGTCGGTGTCGGCGTCTTCGCGGAACAAAATCGCGTTCATCATGCCGCGCAGGTGGGTGCGGGACAGGTCTTTGTACTGCTTTTCAATCACCACGGCGCGTGCAAACTGTTTCGGGCTGACCAACAGATTGACGACCGATTCCTTGGAGTTGTCGTACTCGCGCATCACCGCCAGAATGTCCTTGGGGGGCAGCTGCTCCAAAATCACCATCAGCGCCTGGTCGCCCTCGGCGTCGGCCAGCTCGACCAGGGCGTGTTCCGCGCCCACGATGTCACCCGCGGCGATGAGCGCCTGGGTTTTGGTGATGAGGGCGAGTTGGCTGCTGCTTTGTTCGGTCATTCGGTGTCCTGTTATTTGATTATTATTTACTCTTTGCGATCAAACCCTTGCTCAACCATCCAGTCCTGGCCGGCGTCTTCGCGCAGTTTGGCAGCTTTGGCTTCTTGTTTGTCGTGTTCGCTGTCGTAGTCGGCACCGCCGTCGTGGTCTTCGTTCTCGTCTTCTTCGTCGTTGTCATGCAGAGCGGGGCGGTGGGTTTTCTTGCCGTACATATACTCCAGCGCGGCGGCCACGGTCATGAACCATTCGCCGCGTGGTTCTTTCAAAATGGCTTTGGCAGGCTCTTGCGCCCAGTCGGCCCCCTCTGATATTTGCACCACATCAGCCAAAGTCTCCCAGTCGGGCAGTTCTTCCGACTCAAAGGTGAGCAAATCATCCATCACCGCCGGTAGCTTGAAGTTGAACGCGTTGTGAAAAATAACGGCCACCATCTCGGGGCTGAGTTCGATCATCTGGGTCAAAAAGCCGATTTCCTTGCGCTTTTCATTCAGTCGCTTTTTCAGCACATCCTTACCTTCGGAATCCGATGTCAGGTCGTCCATCTCAGCCTGGTAGCTGGTTCTCAGGTGTTTGAAGAAGGGTGAAACGCTCATGTTATCCTCACAATTTTTCTCGGTATTGTCGTTATAAGTCACATTAAATAATCGCTGTAACTATATGATTTAAATTAATTTAGTTGAATGTTTGAAAAATAGTTCTGCCAAATCTCATGGGCCGTGTCGATTGGGCTGTCCAGCAGGTTACGGCGGCGGTTGTCGTCGTAGGCCTGGCGTTTGGCGCTGTCAGAAAGCACGTCGTAAGCCTCCTGCACGGCCCGAAATCGAGCTGCCGCGTCGTCAGCGTCATTTCTGTCGGGGTGGTAGAGCGAGGCTTTTTGGCGGAACGCTTTTTTGACATCGGCCAAGGTTGCGCTGCTTGCCAAGCCAAGGGCGGCGTAGTGGTCTGACTTCGGGTCTGCCATGGGAATAGTGAACTTTCAGGGGGAGTGTGGAGTATACGTTGTTGTATCAATTTAGAATTCAGGCCATGCAAGCCGAAGACCTCCAGCGCCTCGTTTCCACCCCCATGCCCTTTGGTAAACACAAAGGCTGCCTGATAGCCGACCTGCCCGGCAACTACCTCAACTGGTTTGCCCGCGAAGGCTTCCCCAAGAACGATACGGGCCGCCTGTTGCAGTTGATGCAGGAGATCGACAGCAATGGCCTGTCGGATTTGCTGAAACCGCTGCGGGGGCGGGGATAGTAGAGATTTAGGAGTGAAATTGGCATCTAGTCGGTGTGTTTATTGTCTAAGCAGCTATATAAAAAATAGCAAAAAGAGTTTTAGAATTCAATCGCCTCGGTGATGGCTTTGATTCCTGCCAAGGCGCAAGCTTCATCAGCATCCCCGCCGGGAGCACCGGACACCCCAATGGCACCGTATGCCGAGCCGCCGCCCTCAATGATGACACCACCGCCAATGGCCATCATGCGTGGCGCGCTGCGAATGCCGCTCATCGGCTTGCCGGCCTGCGTTTCTTCGGCTAATGCCATGGTCGAGGTGCGAAAACTTGCGGCTGTCCAGGCTTTGTTGCTCGCTACCTCCACAGTGTGCGCACCTGCAAAGCGATCTCGCAACAAGACCTGCGTCAGGCCTGAACGATCGACCACAGCCACTGCGACCTGAAAGCCTTGCTTGCGACAGAATTCCAATGCCGTTTTGGCAGCGATCAAAGCCGTTTCAGGGGTCAGGGACTTGACTTGAAACGTGGCATTTTGTGCAAACACCGCACTAGAGAGCCCGAAAAGTATGAAAACAGCGATTGAAAGTAAGCGCATGATTGACTCCTGTGTTTTTTTTGTTGGTTAGGGTGTTCTGAATAATAAATAACAAATCAAGCTTTAGGGATGACCACCGTCAACGATCAAGGGTTCGATCTGAATGTCACTGGAAAAAAGCTCAATCGCTGTTTTAGCAACCTGCGTCGTGTCATAGTAAGCGTAGGCCCCCACGCCCAATGCACCAACAAGGGGCATGAAACGGGACAACCCTTTGCCAAGAGCGGTTTTGGTCACTTTGATGCCAATTTTATGGGCAATATTTTGAATGACTGCGAGTGATGCGCGTTTGACAAGAAACCTTTCGCCTACCCGAACCACAATGTCCCGGACGGCTTGGGCGGCGGTGTGCCTGAATAGGCAGTAAAGAACCTGCTCTTGGCTGAGTGTTTCGGTCTTGCCGTAAGTGGCGGCAATATTGGCGACCATTTGAGCCTGAATTTTCCAAACAGCAACCATTTCTGGCAGGATGGTCAACCAGCCGAGCGGTCCGGGCGGTAAGGCCAGCGAACCAGCCGCAAGTGCTGCTTGCGCTGCAGCGGTGCTGGCCACTTTGCGCGCACCGGGCAATGGCGTTTTACTGTGCCGCTGATGAGAGGCTGGTACATGCCCGATGAAACCCATGATCGCCTTGGCAGCTTTACCTGCAATTTGCGATTCATCGACGATGGTTGGCAGGGTCTCTTTTTTGGTCATGACATAAACTAGCGAAAGGCACAGCCACCATTCCGCGCACCAGAACCAGTCGCCACAGTCGGTTTCAGCGACCTGTATTGCCCCGGCGCGACTGTGTCTGATTACCACTGCCGATGTGCGCCTCACGGTCTGTGCGACTATCCGGGGTGCGTTTGGCCTCATTTTTCTGGGTCAGGGCTTGTTCACCGACTTTGTTGTGGTCGTTCGCGACCTTTCCAGTTTGTGGTTCTTGCTCGTCCCGCTGGTTTTGCTTGTGGTTCATATTATCTCCTTCAAGTGAAAGAACGATTGAAGATCTGTTCCGCAAGTTAATTTAAGCAAAATTAGAACGAGTGGTCTGTGCGCAAACGAACATAAGCTCACTCAACGCGGTACCACACTGCTGTGCCCGGCGATGATCTGCCAGGCTTCGTTGCTGCCGCGTTGCCAGACGCGGGTGTAGAGCAGGTCTGCGCTGAAGGGCACGCCGCCGTGGATGCCGGACAAGTGCATGTGTACCGACACCACGGCCACCGTGCCCGCACCGGTGACCGTGCCTGCGCCAAACAGCCTGATCTGCCGTTTACGCGACTCCAGCACATGGAACTTGAGCGCGCCGGAGGCATGCATGGCCAAGTCGTCTTTTTTATTGACCAGCTGGCCCAAATGCGTGGTGAAGAGCAGTTGGGGCGAGATCAGCTCGTCCAGCACCGTGACTTTGGAGCCCAGCATGGCCAGCCGCAGCCGTTCTTCGGCCGCCACGATCTGGTGCTCAAAGTCGTTGGGCGACTGCAGCCCGGGTGCCAGGCTGTGCCACATGTGGACTTTGGCGACGTAGGCTTTGTCCGCCTGGTCCAGCGCATCCAGCGCCACGGCATAGGGTTCGACGCCAAAAGGCTCAAAACCGCAGCGTTCGTACAGGGTTTGCGCGGCCCGGTTGCCATCGGTCACGGTGAGCTGAACGATCTCCACCCCTGTGCGCACTTTGGCACAGGCGATGGCGGCGTCAACCAATTGTTTGCCCAATCCGGTTTGCCGATAAGGCAGGCGCACATACATGCCAAAGAGCGTTGCTTTGTGACGCGATTTTTCACGCGACTCAAACCGCACACCCGCCACGCCCGCGAACTGCCCATCTATCAATGCGCCGACGACGATTTCTGGCGTCTGCGGCGAACTGCTCAAACGCGCCTCCCACCACGACAGCGGCAGCGCCGCACGCTCGGCCACGCTGGAGGTATAGGCATCGGGTTGCAGCGCATACGCCTCCAGCATGAGCTGGCGGTAGACGGCAGCGTGTTGCGGTTGCAGGCGTTGGATGGACATACGGACGGTATCGGTGATGGAACACTGATTGTGGAACGCTTGCGTCAGTTTGGCAATATCCAGTAAAAAACCGTCTGAACTATAAAACCCCTGAAAATTGGGGTTAAAAATTGACTGTTCTCGTGCTACCAAGGTGACAGCGCCGCGTGTGCGCTTCGGCCACACTTGCAGACAACGCCAACCATTGCAGGAGCCTCCTTAATGTCCCTCTCAACAAGTGCCCGCGCCAGTTTTACCCGCATGCAAGACAGCACCCCCTCGGACTGGGTCGATTTGATCGTTCCCGAGGCGATGAAAATGGCCAAATCACTGCCGGACCGCGTGCTGGAGCATCTGAAATTGCTGGACGGTGACTTTGGCGGCTTCCCGATTGACCGCTACACCCACTGCCTGCAAACTGCGACGCTGGCTTTGAGGGACGGGCGGGATGAGGAATATGTGTGCTGCGCGCTCTTACACGATATTGGCGACACGCTGGGTTCGTTCAACCATCCGGACATTGCGGCGGCGATTTTGAAGCCGTTCGTCTCTGACGCGAACCTGTGGATGGTGCAAAACCACGGGATTTTTCAAGGCTACAACTTCTTCCACTACATCGGCCTGAACCGCGACATGCGCGACATGTTCAAAGACCACCCGTTTTACAAGCAGGCCGAGGAGTTTGTCGAAAAGTACGACAACCCCGCGTTTGACCCGAATGGCGAGACACTGCCCATCAGCACCTTTGAGCCCATGCTGCGGCGCTTGATGGCGACGCCGAAGAACTCGGTCTACAAGGCGGCTTTGAAAACATAAGTTGTTGATGTATAAGTAAAAATCGTTATTCAACCACATAAGAAAGTACCCATGTTGAACATCCCTTCCCTCAAAGACAAAGTCAGCCCCGAAGAATGGCAACTCCGCGTTGACCTGGCTGCTTGCTACCGCTTGATCGCAGCCTACGGCTGGAGTGACTTGGTGTTCACCCACGTCAGCGCGCGCATCCCTGGGCCGGAACATCACTTTTTGATCAATCCCTATGGCCTGATGTTTGACGAAATCACCGCATCGAGTTTGGTCAAAATCGACCAAAGCTGCAATAAATTGAGCGAATCTGCTTTCCCCGTGAACCCTGCGGGCTTCACCATTCACAGCTGTATCCATGAAGTGCGGGAAGACGCCGGTTGCGTGCTGCACACCCATACGCGCGCGGGCATCGCCATCAGCGCGCAAAAGGGCGGTTTGCTGCCGCTCAGCCAGCAATCAACCTTCGTTCTGTCCTCCTTGGCCTACCACGACTACGAAGGCGTCGCCCTCAACGCCGCTGAAAAACCGCGCCTGCAAGCCAATTTGGGCAAAGCCAACTACCTGATTTTGCGCAACCACGGCCTCTTGACGGTGGGCAGGACGATTCAGGACGCGTTTTTGCACATGTACACCTTCGAGAACAGCTGCCGCATCCAGATGGACGCCCAGTCCGCCGCCGCTTCAGGCGCAGAGCTGAACCTGATTCCACAAGTGGTGTGCGATGCCAACCTGGGCATCATGAAAGTAGCCACAGCCGGGCAGGGCGCGGCTTTGGCGTGGCCTGCATTGCTACGCAAGCTGGATCGGATGGATGAGAGTTATAGGACTTGAATACCAAAACCGCTACCCCGCCCTTTGGGCACCCCTTCATGTTGAATGGGAATTAAAGACACCTCTCCCTAAATTCCCCTTCAGCATGAAGGGGTGGCGCGAAGCGACGGGGTAGCTGCTGCTAGCTATATATTTAATAGCACCTTAGGCAATAAATACGCCGGCTATAGTTCAGTCATGCTCTAAAAATGCGGGTTTACACGTATTTGAGAGGTTACAATGGCGAATGACATCTACATTCGACTCCGCTTTGGACACACCCATCGATACATCCTTCGGTGCATCATTTGGCAATTTAGGCCTCAGTCCGGCCATTCTTAACGCCGTCAAGTTGCAAGGTTATGAAACACCTACAGCGATTCAAACCGAGGCGATTCCTGCGGTTTTAGCGGGTAAAGACGTTTTAGGCTCGGCGCAAACGGGTTCTGGCAAAACGGCGGCATTTTGTTTGCCGCTGTTGCAGCAGCTGCTAAAGCAACAAGAAGGCACGGCGCGTAGCGTGCGCCACGCGGGCCGCTACACCAGCGCCCTGATTTTGGTGCCCACACGCGAGCTCGCAGCGCAAACGGGCGAGTCGATCCGCAGTTTGGCACAGCATTTGCCGATGCAACTCAAGGTTGCCGTGCTGTTTGGCGGTGTCTCCATCAACCCGCAGATGATGAATTTGCGCGGCGGAGCGGACATCGTGGTTGCCACACCGGGGCGTTTGCTGGATTTGGTGGCGCACAACGCGCTGAAACTCGGTTCGGTGCAGATGCTGGTATTAGATGAGGCTGATCGTTTGCTGGACATGGGCGGCTCGCCGACGGCGGGTGGTGCGATTCGCACAGGCGGTTTTGCCGAAGAACTCGCCGCTATTTTGGCTTTGCTGCCTGAAAAACGTCAAAGTTTGTTTTTTTCAGCGACTTTTCCCAAAGACGTGCAGGCTTTGGCGGACACGCTGTTGCGCGACCCGGTGCGGATTGCGGTCGAATCAACGCCGTCAACCGCACCCATCATCTTGCAGCGCGCCATTCAGGTTGACCCGAAACGCCGCACGCAGTTGTTGAAAAAATTGGTGGAAGAGAGCGATTGGGAGCAGGTGCTGGTCTTTGTGGCGACCAAGTACGCTGCAGAATTGGTCGCCACCAAGCTGTATAACGCGGGGATGAACGCCGTGCCTTTCCACGGCGAGCTGAGCCAGGGCAACCGTACGCAGACGTTGGCTGACTTCAAGGCGAAGAAATGGCAAGTGGTTATCGCCACAGATGTCGCCGCACGCGGTATCGACATCGCCAACCTGGCCGCCGTGGTGAACTACGATTTGCCGCGCTCCAGCGTGGACTACATCCACCGCATTGGCCGCACCGGTCGCGCGGGGGAAAGTGGCGTGGCGATCAATTTTCTGAGCAGTGAGACAGAGGCGCATTTCCGTTTGATCGAAAAGCGCCAGGGCTTGAATTTGATCCGTGAACAGATTGAAGGTTTTGAGCCTGAAATCGTGCTGGCACCCTTCAAACCTGTTGTGGTGAATGAGGACGGAAGCTCAGATGAAAGTTTGAAGTCGCCGAATCATCCCAAAAACGGCGGCGTCAAAGGCAAACGCCCGAGTAAAAAGGACAAGCAGCGCGCTTTGGCGGCAAAAGGTCATGGACAAGGCTAATTTAGCCGGGATTACTTTTTAGCCCGTTCGGCCTGAGCCTGTCGGAGGGTTCACGACGACTTCGGCAGGCTCAGGCCGAACGAAGATGGTTTTAAAGGCTTTGGGTAAAGCTTTCAATCACTCGTTTTTGATGTCCCGCATCTTGATGATGCCGCCCAGCAAAGCGGTGTCAGACTTGATGCGGCTGGCCAGACCTTCAGAAGACGTGCCAGCGACTTGCCACCCCTGGGTAAACAGTTTTTGGCGAATATCGGGAGAGCGTGCAATCTCGCTGAAGAGTGCAGAGAGCTTGGCGACGACCGGTTTGGGCATGGAACTCGGGCCAGCCACCGCGTTCCAGATTTCAAGATTGAAACCACGGATATCGGCTTCGGTCATGCTGGGCAGATCAGGCACCAAGGGGCTGCGGCCGCTGGAGGTGATGCCAATGGCGCGCAATTTGCCGGTTTTGATCTGGGCATTCGCCAGCGCCGGCGGCAGCATCGACATTTGGAGTTGACCGCCCAGCAACGCCGTGGCGACCTGCGGGTAGCCGGGGTAAGGTACATGCACAGGGTTGATGCCGGATTTGCCTTTGAGCAGCTCCATGCCGATGTGGCCGACTGTCCCCACGCCCGGCGAACCGTAGCTCCACTTGTCACCCGCGTTGCGGGCGGCGGTGAAAAATTCTTGTGCGTTGGTGCCGGGTGCGTTCAAGGGGACAACGACGACCAAGGGTGAAAAACCAATCAAGCTGATAGGGGCGAAGTCTTTCAGCGGGTCGTAAGGCAGTTTAGGGTTGAGCAGCTTGGCAACGGTCATGTTGCCATTGATCATCAAACCGATGGTGTGGTTGTCGGTGGCTTTGGCGACGAAATCAGCGGCGATGTTGCCACCCGCGCCGACTTTGTTTTCAACGACGACGGGTTGGCCCAAAGCTTTGGAAAGCGGTTCGGCCAGTGTGCGTGCGGTTAGATCAGGCGATGAGCCGGCAGGGAAACCGACAACAAGCCGGATCGTTTTTGTCGGCCAGTCAGCATCTGCGGCCGCCGCTTTGGTTTTTGACTGCGCCCATGTGAAGGCTGGCGCGCTGCAGATAGCGACGGCCAAAGCGAGGCTGGCAATCTGGTATTGTTTGCGACCTTGTTTGAGGAAAATGCGTGTCAAAGTAGACTCCGAAAAAGAAAAAAAGGGATGCGATCATCTAATGGCACAGTCTAGCCTAGTCGCCCGCTGTTTTTGTGACCCTGCTTTGCCCTGCGACTAAAATTCATTCAATTTCAACGCAATCAACATAAGCACAACAAAGCAACGTATGACTATTCGCATTGGTGAAGGTTGGGATGTCCATGCCTTGGTGGCAGGACGCAAACTCATCCTGGGTGGGGTGGAGATTCCTCATATCACGGGTCTACTTGGGCACTCGGATGCAGATGTGCTCTTGCACGCGATCACCGATGCGCTTCTGGGCGCAGCTGCACTGGGTGACATTGGCCGGCATTTCCCCGACACCAGCCCAGATTTCAAGAATGCCGATTCCTGGGTGCTGTTGCATCGCACAGGCCAGCTGGTTGCCGACAAAGGCTACACCATCATCAACATCGACAGCACCGTGATAGCCCAGGCACCCAAACTGGCGCCGCATATCGACGCCATGCGCGGGCGGATTGCCGCCGCGTTGAATCTGGACATTGGTGCTGTCAATGTGAAAGCCAAAACCGCAGAAAAGTTAGGCCCTGTTGGTGAAGGCAAGAGCATGGAGGCGCGCGCGGTGGTGCTGATCAACAAGTCACCACGCCAAGCTGCAGGCTAATGTTTGGGTGGCAATTTGGTCGCGCTTGATGTTTTGATGGTAGGTGGCGGCAGGTGCAGTTGCGGCGGATGTTTGAGGCTGATCTGCACTAAAAAACCGCTGTAGGGCGTGAGGCTGCCAAATTCATGGTTGGCATTGGGCTCTGTACTTGCTTCCACATTCGACAGCGTCATCGTGCCCTGCATGCCTTGCACGGTTTTTTCGACGATTGCCAAGCCAAGGCCGGAGCCGGTCACGTCACTGCGGGCGTTGTTGGCTCTGAAAAACGGCGTTTTCAATTGGTTCAACACGTTGGGCGGGACGCCAGAGCCGTGGTCACGCACCGACAAAACCACCCATTCGCCTTGTGTTTTCGCGCTGATATGCACATGCGCGACCTCGATGCCGTCTTCAAACAACAAGGTGGGTGACCAATACTCGTTCTGCGTCAAGACCTGTTCAGCAGAAATGGTCGAAAATTCCGCCATGTTGATGGGCGATTTGCCATAGCGGCGTGCGTTTTCAATCAGGTTGGACAAAATGCGCTGCAGTTCAATCGGGTCTGCCATCACCTGCAATGACGCAGGGATATGTTGCTCAATGATGATGTCTTGCGCTTCTTTGGAATTGGTCATCGCCGCTTGCGTTGCTTGCGCCACAATGTCTGCCAGCCCGACAGGCTTCAATACAACAAAGTTGGGGCGCGCATAGTCTAAAAATTTACCGATGATGCCGTTGATTTGTTCAATGTCGCTGGACATTTCAATGCGCGCAGCTTCATCGGCCACGCTTAATTCAGTCTCCAGGCGCAAGCGCGCCAGCGGAGTGCGTAGATCGTGCGAAATGCCAGCCAGCATCACGGTGCGGTCGGCTTCTACTTTGGACAACTGGTCCGTCATCTGGTTAAAACCGCGAAAGACGTTGTGGATCTCGGTCGTCAGCACGGTTTCATCCAAACGCGCCCCCGAAAAATTACCAACCCGCACCCGGTTGGCCGCTTGGGACAGCAGTTTCAGCGGTCGGTTGATCAAGCCCGCAATCACGGCCGCACCGAACATGGACAAGGCAATCGCCACAGCGACCCAATACAGCCAAGCTTGGCTGCTGACAGCTTCAAAACGATCCAGTTCGGTTTGCAGCCAATATTCGTCACCCTGTATCGCAAAACTGACCCATAAGCCGGTTTCGTCATTGACCCTGCTTGAGATGACCGTGCCGCTGCCCAGACGTTTTTGCAATTCTTGCTGTAACTGCAGGCGATGCTGGTCTTGGGGATAGGGTGCCACTTTGTCCGTGGCTTCGCGCGGCCGGATGTGCAGACCTTCTTGATCGGAAATGTTTTTGATCAGTGACGTTCTGTAAATCGCATCGGCATGCACCAAAGAACTGCGCGTTAAATTGACTGCGGAGCTGATTTGCCGCGCTGATTGCAGGGCGCGTGATTCGTTCTCAAGTGTACGAAAGGTCAGCAGCCAGGCGACGGAAGAAGTGAGCAGCAACAGTACCAACAGCACAAAAGTCCGCCAAAACAAACTGATCTGTAATAGCTTGTTCAAGCTCATGGGGGCAAAGGGTCCCGGGGTTCAAAAGGCAGTGGCTGCGTCATGCACATGGTGCACAACGCAGGATCTTCAGGTGCTGGCGTGTTCTGTGTCGGGTACAAACACATAACCTACGCCCCACACCGTTTGAATATGACGTGGCTTGGCAGGGTCCATTTCGATCAGTTTGCGCAGACGTGAAATTTGCACATCCAAGCTGCGGTCAAACGCTTCGAACTCGCGACCTCGGGCAAGCTGGGCCAGTTTATCACGCGACATGGGCTGGCGCGGGTGGCGAACCAGGGTCTTCAGCATCGCAAACTCGCCCGTGGTGAGTGGCAAGTCCTCGCCGTTTTTGGTCAGACTGCGTGCCGCCATGTCAAAGACGAAATCGCCAAATTTAACCGGGCTGTCATCGGCCGATGGTGCGCCAGGTGCCTCGGGTGTGGGGCGGCGGCGCAGCACAGCATGGACCCGTGCCAGCAATTCACGTGGGTTGAAGGGTTTGCTGAGGTAGTCGTCAGCGCCGACTTCCAGGCCCACAATGCGGTCCACATCTTCACCCTTGGCGGTCAGCATGATGATGGGGATGCTGTTGTTGGCGGCGCGCAGGCGGCGGCAGATAGACAGGCCATCTTCGCCGGGCATCATCAGGTCAAGAACAATCAAATCAACGGTTTCGCGCTGGATGAAACGATCCAGCGCCTTGCCGTCTTCCGCAAGGATGACATCGAAGCCTTCCTGGGTCAGATAACGACGGAGCAAGTCCCGAATACGTGTGTCGTCATCCACAACCAAGATGCGGTTTGAGCGTGCAGGAGTTTGTGTCATATGAGTACCCTATCCAAAGTTTCATCAAACGATCCACCGAAAGAAATTTCGATGCTTGTGCTGATGTTACATTTTCAAAACTGTATTTTGCAGCTAATCAGGCATCTTCGTAAGAAATGAGCAAATGTTTGACAATTGCTTACAAATCTTGCATTCCACATGACAAAAATTACCAGTTTGGTGCGTTGTTTTGTAGGTCGTTGATTTAAAGTCGGGGTTAGAGCACTATGAAATACAACCGTCTTATTATTCTGAAAGTTCCCCGTTTTTTTTCGGTTCCACGGGGGTGGTTGACTTTGGACGTAACGGGCACGAGCGTCGGAATGGGGCTTGGCATGCTGTTGGCTACCATGATGCCGCAGGTCAGCTTGGCGCAAGAACCGGCGACAGGTTTACGGCAGCAGGTCCGGCAAGCCCGAAAAGACGAATTGCATCTTAAAACCGAAGACAGTGTTCAAAAAAACAGTACAGTGATCATGGCCGCCGTCGAAGCGACCAAAACGTCGCCGCGTTTGGCTGAGGTGGTGACGGCTGTGCCCAAATTGAATGAAAAACGGCTCAGCCCTGAAGAGCTCCGCGAACTGCGCCGGCAGCTCTTGCAGCAGCATTAACGTCGCTGGCATCGCGATTTTCTTTTCCCTTTTTTCCTTTTCCGGTCCGTACAATGCAAGTTCAATTGCAGAAGAAAGCACATCCATCTCATGAAAATAGCATCAAAAATCATAGCAACATTATTAGTAATAACGCCGGCTATGATGGTATTTGCGCAACAAATACCAAATCGTGAGCTACAAAATGTGGCGCAGCTGTCCGCCAGCGGTTCTGTTGAAGTGCAGCAAGACCTGCTCGCCATCAGCATGAACACCACCCGCGAGGCGACAGATGCCAACGTGGTGCAAACGCAGCTCAAAACCGCGCTGGATGCGGCTTTGACCGAGGCAAAAAAGACGGCGCTGGCAGGGCAGCTGGATGTGCGTACAGGTAATTTCAGCCTGTATCCACGCTATGGCAAGGACGGCAAAATCAACGGCTGGCAGGGCAGCACCGAGTTGATGTTGGAGGGAAACGACTTTGCGCGCATCAGCGCGGCGGCTGGCAAGATTCAAACCCTCACCGTCAGCAATGTCGCCTTCAGCCTGAGCCGCGAACAGCGCGCCAAGGCGGAAGGCTCGGCTCAGAGCATGGCGATTGAGCGTTTCAAAACCAAAGCGGGCGAGATTGCCAAAGGCTTTGGTTTCAACGCTTACACCCTGCGTGAAGTCTCGGTCAACGCCGCTGACCAAGGCTATGTGCCGCGTCCACGCGTCATGGCGATGGAGTTGAAAATGGCGTCCGCCGATGCGGCAGTGCCGGTGGAGGCCGGCAAAAGCACGGTGGTGGTGACAGTCAATGGCTCCGTGCAATTGAAATAGGCCATATTTAATCTCAAATCAGATCTGCACCCGCGTCCCCAATTCAATCACGCAGTTGTTCGGCAGGCGGAAAAAATCTGCCACGCTACCGGCGTTACGGGACATGAGGGCAAACAGGGCTTCGCGCCATTGCGCCATGCCCTTGCCTTTGGTGGGCACCACGATTTCCCGGCTGAGGAAATAGGAGGTTTCAAACAAATTGATGGCCAAACCTTTTGATTGGCAGAGTTCCAGCGCCTTGGGGATGTCAGGCGTGTTCTTGAAACCATAGTTCACCTCAATTTTCCAGAAACCTGGCACCAAAGGTGTGATCTTCACACGCTCTTCAAAAGGTATCCAAGGCACATCATGGAAGTTGACGGTCAGGATCACATTGCGTTCGTGCAATACTTGATTGTGCTTCATGTTGTGCATCAACGCTTGCGGTACGGTGTCGGGGTTGGCTACCGCGTAGACCGCGGTGCGTGGCACACGGTGCGTACTTTCTGCCGACAAAGCTTTGATAAACGGTAACAACTCGGGGTCATCTTTACGGATGTTCCCGATGAGCAGCTCGCGACCGCGTTTCCATGTGGCCATGACCGTGAAGATGGCGATGCCCAAGGCCAGCGGAAACCAGCCGCCCTGCATGAATTTGAGTGAACACGACACCACCAGCAAGGCATCAAGCGCCAAAAACACCCCCGTAGCAGCCAAGGCCACAGGCAACGGGTAACCCCAGGCGTGGCGCACAACAAAGAAGGTCAAGGCGGTGGTGATCAACATCGTCACCGTGACTGCGATGCCATAGGCGGATGCCAAGGCGGTAGAGCTGCCGAAACCCACCACGGCAAGCAACACGGAAACGAGCAAGAGCCAATTCACGCCAGGAATATAAATTTGCCCGACTGCTTTGCTGGAGGTGTAAAGCACCTGCATGCGCGGCAGCAGACCGAGTTGAACGGCTTGCTTGGTCATGGAGTACGCGCCAGAAATAACGGCTTGCGAGGCGATCACAGTGGCTAAGGTCGCCAGAATAACGGCCGGGATGAGCCAGGCCTGCGGGAAAAGCCGGTAAAACGGGTTTTCAAGCGCAGACGGGTCGCGCATCAACAAGGCGCCTTGCCCCATGTAGTTGATCGCCAAAGCGGGCAGCACGAGACCCAACCACGCGTATTGGATGGGACGTTTGCCAAAATGCCCCATATCGGCATACAAGGCCTCTGCGCCTGTGAATGCTAAAACGATGGCACCCAGAGCTACAAACATATGCCAGCCCTGCGCATAAAGAAACGACACCGCATTCAGCGGGTTGAGAGCGGCCAAGATAGCAGGTTGCTGGATGATTTCGACCACGCCGGTGAGTGTCAACACCCCAAACCAGAGAATGATGACGGGGCCGAATAATTTGCCCACCAGGCCGGTGCCAAAACGCTGCACCGCAAACAGGCCAATCAACACCGCTATCGAAATAGGCAACACATAGGGTTTGAGGACGGGCGTCACCACCTCCAAGCCCTCCACGGCACTAAGCACGGAAATGGCGGGTGTGATCACGCTATCGCCATAAAACAGCGCCGCACCAAACACGCCCATCAGCAGCAAGATGGTGCGTCTATGAGCGGTTTTGCCGGCAGCGTGCGCGGCCAAGGCCGTCAGCGCCATGATGCCGCCTTCGCCACGGTTATCTGCACGCAAGATAAGCAGCACATATTTCAAGGTGACGACCATCATCAGGCCCCAAAAAATGACAGATACGGCACCGATCAAATGCACTGCGTCCAGCGGAATACCGGTGGCGGGGCTGAAAATCTCTTTCATCGTGTACAACGGGCTGGTGCCAATGTCACCATACACCACGCCCATGGCACCTAAAGTCAGTGCCGCAAGGCTTTCGCGGCTTGTTGTTTTTTGCATTACAAACTATCGTTGTTGAACATAGTTTGACTTTGCGCTTTTCGGTATCAGGAACGCATAAGTAAGGCAAGTAAGGGCGGTCAAGGGCATAAAGATCATCAAAACGTGATTTCAGGCAACCGCAAGCCGGTAACCCACACCCGTTTCGGTGAGCAAATGCCGAGGTTCAGCCGGATCACGCTCGATTTTTGCCCGCAGTTGCCCCATGTAGAGCCGCAAATAATGGGTGTGCTGGGTAAATTCTGGCCCCCACACGTCCACCAGCAGTTGTCGATGCGTCACCACGCGTCCGGCACTGCGAACCAAACGTGCGAGCAGTTTGAACTCGGTCGGCGTGAGATGCAGTGCTTCACCTTTGCTTTCAACCACATAATTCACCAAATCCACCCGCAAATCGTCCAGCTGGTGCGCTTTGACCGCTGCAGCCAACGCTGTTCCACGGTGACGCAAGGACACACGGATCCGCGCCAGCAATTCGGCCACACTGAAGGGCTTGGTCAGGTAGTCGTCCGCACCGGCATCCAGGAGTTTGATTTTTTGTTCTTCCTGATGCCGGGCCGACACCACGATGATGGGCAGGCTGTGACGTTGCCGAACTTCTAGCACCAGATCGACCCCGTCGCCGTCTGGCAGCCCCAAATCAAGCACCACCACATCAGGTGGGCTGTGGCGCAACAGGGCGCTGGCTTCGCTGATGGAAACAGCAGTTTGCACCTCAAAACCCTCTACCGTCAGCGACGATTGCATCAGGGCCCGTATCTCGCGGTCATCCTCAACGATCAATACCTTGAG
Organism: Polaromonas sp.; assembly: GCA_043769295.1. GTDB lineage: Bacteria > Pseudomonadota > Gammaproteobacteria > Burkholderiales > Burkholderiaceae_C > Aalborgiella. The sequence continues at coordinate 34,460 of JAYVJL010000007.1, forward strand.
CGTCATGGCAACTCCTTGGCGGGTGGTTGTGTGTCAACGGGCAAGGTCAGTACAAAATTGCTGCCGCCACTCTTGCGGGCGCTGAACGTCAGCTGTCCGTCGTGCGCTTGGGCGATGGCTTTGCACAGCGCCAAACCCAAACCAGCACCTCGTTGACCGGATTGATCGCTGCGCGTGTAGGGTTTGAAAATGACGTCCTGCGCCGCCTCAGAAATCCCTGGGCCACGGTCTTTCACCGTCACCACCAATTGCCTGGGGGTTGCCAGCACTGTCAAATCAATCGCGCCTTCGCTGTATTTCAGCGCGTTGTCCAGCAGGTTGCTGATCAATTGGGCAATCAGCACCGGGTCTGCTTTGACGAGCGGCAAACTCTCTGGCACTTTGGACTTGATGCGGCGATTCACATCCCGCTGCCGCACGCGTGACAGCACCGCGCCCACAATCTCTTCCATCGACTCCCAGTCGCGTTTGATGGCTTGCGTCGCGTTGGTCAAGCTCACAAACTGCAGGGTATTCTCGGTCAACGTGGACAAATACGAGGCTTCGCTGACAATGCTGCGCAACAAGCGTGCTTGTTCCGGCAGCGGGAGCTTGTCATTCTGTGTTTGCAAGGAAGAGGCCGCGCCAACAATCGCTGCCAGCGGCGTGCGTAAATCATGCGAGATGGCGGCTAAAAAAGTGCTTTGCAATTGTTGCCGTTGCACCTCGGTTTGTGCTGCCTGCACCTTGGTTGACAAGCGCAGACGCCACAGCGCCTGGGCCAGCAGCGCACACAGTGCCTGAGCATGCTCGCGCCCCGCTTGATCTTCTGCCAAGGCCGGCGCGATGCAGGCGGCGCCCGTGGCGTGGTCTTTGTCACCCAAAGGCACATACCAGGCGTTCAAACCCGGCCAGCGACCAGTGCCGGGGCCAAGCACGGCGGCCTCGACGATACAGCAGCGCATGCCGTCGCGTACAGCCGTTGATAAACCGTCTTGATCTATCAGTTCATGGTCGGCAGTCATCATAACCAGCTTGCAGGGCCCTGCAAAAGCCACGTCCAATGCCTGTTGTCCCAGTTTTAAGACCTGTTCCGGCGCGGTAAGGTCCGACAACTCACTCGCCAATCCCTGCAACTGCCGGGCACGTCGCTCGTTCAACTGAGCGACTTCGGTCTCCTGCCTCAATCCCGTCGCCAAACGGCTGATCACTAAAGCCACCACCAACATGACACCCAAAGCGATGAAGTGTTCCTGGCTTTCTACCTCAAACGTCCAACGCGGCGGCACAAAGAAGAAATTGAAGGCAGTTACGGCTGCCACGGCGCTGATGGCCGAGGTCAACCAATCCAGTTTATAAGCGGCAACCACCACCGCCAAAACATAAATCATGGCTTGACTGGTCAGCGACACATGAGGTTCCAGTAAAAAACAAGCTGCGGTGGCCAAAACGAGCAGGAATCCGACCATCAACAAGTTTTTGGCAGACGGGGTTTTGCGCGGAAGACGTGTCGATGTATTCATGATAGGTATTAGCGTACCACCTGCGGTATCAGGATAGCATCAGGATGCTACGGAGAAGCTCAGCAGAGAAGCTCAGCAGAGAAGCGCCGCAGCCGATCAAAGCCGAATTTAGGGAAGCTTTCTATAATCATCAAGAATGACTGAACTCTATAGCTTTGCAGCCAACCGAAAACTGTCGGTCGCCCCCATGATGGAGTGGACCGACCGCCATTGCCGGTATTTTCACCGCCTGCTGTCCAATAACACGCTGCTTTACACCGAAATGATCAATGCCGGTGCGGTCGTGCATGGTGATGTGCCACGCCATTTGCGTTACAACGCCGAAGAACACCCCGTCGCCCTGCAACTTGGTGGAAGCGAACCAGACAAATTAGCGATTGCCGCCCGCGTGGCAGAAGAATGGGGCTACGACGAGGTCAACATCAACTGCGGTTGCCCATCTGAGCGCGTACAAAAAGGCGCTTTTGGCGCGTGTCTGATGGCCGAGCCGAATCTGGTGGCCGATTGCGTCAAAGCCATGCTGGACGCGGTACACGATTCGGACAAAACCCCCATCACGGTCAAACACCGCATTGGTATTAATGTAGACAATGTGAAAACCGAAGACACCCCCGAAGGCTATGCGTTTGTGCGGGACTTCATCGGCACGGTGGCCGAGGCGGGATGCCAAACCTTCATCGTCCACGCCCGCAATGCTTGGCTCAAAGGCCTGTCTCCCAAAGAAAACCGCGATATTCCACCGCTGCGCTATGAAATCGTCCATCAATTGAAGGCGGATTTCCCGCATCTCAGCATCGCCATCAATGGCGGCATCACCACCAATGTGCAAATTGCGGAGCAATTGCAGCACCTGGATGGCGTGATGGTGGGGCGCGAGGCCTATCACAACCCCTGGTTGCTGGCGTCGTGGGACGAGGCATTTTTTGGCGCAGTGCCGTCAATGTCGAGCCGCGAGTCGATTGAAGCCCAGATGGTCACTTACATGGAGCGCGAACAGGCTACCCACGGCACGCACTGGGCACCGATTGCGCGGCACATGCTGGGTTTGCGGCACGGCTTAGCCGGTTCACGGCGCTGGCGGCAGGTGTGGAGCGACCACAAGCTGCGTGATCTCACGCCTGCGGCGGTGATGCAATTGGCGCATCAGGCTATGGATCAAGCTATGAATCAGACTCTTGAAACGCATCCAGAGCCTGCACATGTTTGATGCGTCACAACACCACACCATCACCCCCAAGCAAACCAGCCAAGCGCTGATTTTGCTGCGGGTCGTCCCCGCGCTGTGGACGGTGAACTACATCGCTTGCCGGGTGTGTTTTTGGTATCACGTTCATCCAAATCGTAAAAATCATCACCAAATGGCCTGAAACAGTCCATTTGGTGATTTTTAGTGCTTTTTTTACCTGTAGCCGGCGTATTTGTTGATTATACTGCTATTTAATATATAGCGCACTTGATGAAAATTTCAAATTGAATTGTTTTTTACTATCGATAGCATAAATAAGATTATCTTTCTAAATGATGAATACGTCCGTAACATCAAGGCTTCAATAGATTCCAAGTCCTCAACAGGAGATTTTTATGACGCAATCAAGTAGCAACCCTGCTGGTCAGAACGTAGACAACGCAGCCCAATGCCCGTTCTCAGGTCACAACACGGCACACACGGTGGCTAAACCTGCTGCCAGCGCCAACTGGTGGCCGAATCAGTTGAGGCTTGGCATTTTGCACCAGCACGGAGCCGAATCAAGCCCGATGGGGGAGTCGTTCAACTACGCCGAAGCATTCAAGACGCTGGACTTGAGTGCCGTCGTCAATGACCTAAAGGCCCTGATGACCGACTCGCAAGACTGGTGGCCTGCGGATTGGGGCCACTACGGGCCGCTCTTTGTACGTATGTCGTGGCACGCCGCTGGCACCTACCGCATTCAGGACGGCCGTGGTGGGGCGGGCACTGGCAACCAGCGCTTTGCGCCACTCAACAGCTGGCCGGACAACGGCAACCTGGATAAAGCACGCCGCTTGCTGTGGCCCATCAAGCAAAAGTATGGGCGCAAGCTCTCCTGGGCTGATCTGCTGGTGCTTGCAGGCACCGTGGCGATGGACAGCATGGGCTTCAAGACGTTCGGTTTCGGCGGCGGCCGCCCCGACATCTGGGCACCAGAAGAGGACACCTACTGGGGTCCCGAAACCACGTGGCTGGGCGACCAGCGCTACAGTGGTGACCGCAAGCTGGCCAACCCCTTGGCTGCTGTGCAGATGGGTTTGATCTATGTGAACCCCGAGGGCCCCAACGGCAACCCCGACCCCGTGGCCTCTGGTCGTGATGTACGCGAAACCTTTGCACGCATGGCCATGAATGACGAAGAAACCGTGGCGCTGGTTGCCGGTGGTCACACTTTTGGCAAGGCTCACGGCGCAGGCGATCCCAAGCATGTGGGTGCCGAACCCGAAGGCATGGGCATTGAAGAGCAAGGTCTGGGCTGGAAGAACAGCTTTGGCTCGGGCAAGGGTGTTCACACCACTACCAGCGGCATTGAGGGTGCCTGGAAACCCAACCCGACCACTTGGGACAACGGTTACTTTGACATGTTGTTCGGCTACGAGTGGGAGCTGACCAAGAGCCCCGCTGGCGCGCACCAGTGGCGACCTATAAACGTCAAATCGGAAGACATGATCCCTGACGCGCACGACCCAAGCCAAAAACATGCTCCAATGATGACCACGGCCGATATGTCGCTGCGTATGGATCCGGCCTACGAGAAGATTTCTCGTCGCTTCCACCAGAATCCTCAAGATTTTGCCGATGCTTTTGCCCGTGCCTGGTTCAAACTGACGCACCGCGATATGGGGCCACGCGTTCGCTACCTGGGCCCGTTGGTGCCAAAAGAAGAGTTGATTTGGCAAGACCCGGTTCCAGCGGTGAACCATCCCTTGGTGGATGCTCAGGACATTGCGGCACTCAAAACCCAGGTGCTTGCGTCCGGCCTGTCAATTTCGCAACTGGTGGGCACGGCGTGGGCATCTGCCTCCACCTTCCGCGGTAGCGACAAGCGCGGCGGTGCCAACGGTGCGCGAATCCGTCTTGCCCCGCAAAAAGGCTGGGCGGTCAACCAACCCGCCGAGCTGGCCGGAGTGCTGCAAAAGCTCGAAGCTATCCAGCAGGCGTTCAGCACGGCGCAGACGGGCGGCAAACAAGTTTCGCTGGCGGACCTTATCGTGCTGGCTGGTTGTGCAGCCGTTGAAGCCGCCGCCAAGAAAGCAGGGCAAGATGTGAGCGTGCCCTTTACACCGGGGCGCACAGATGCGACGCAAGCGCAGACCGATGTGGAATCGTTTGCGGCGCTGGAACCTGTCGCCGATGGGTTTCGCAACTACGCAAGCCAAGGGCTTGAATCAGCTGCGGCTGAGTTGTTGCTGGACAAGGCGCACTTGCTGAACCTGAGCGCCCCCGAAATGACGGTGCTCATCGGTGGCCTGCGCGTCCTGAATATCAACGTCGGGCAGACCCCGCACGGTGTGTTCACCCAACGCCCGGGGACATTGAGCAACGACTTCTTTATCAACCTGCTCGACATGCGCACTACATGGCAAAAGTCTGCCACTGAAGGCGTGCTGGAGGGGCGAGACCGTTCGACCGGCGCGGTCAAGTGGACGGGAACCGTCGTCGACCTCGTCTTCGGTTCGAACTCCCAACTGCGGGCGCTCGCAGAAGTCTATGCCGCCAGCGACGCGCAGCAGACCTTCGTGCATGATTTTGTGGCGGCCTGGAACAAGGTGATGAACCTGGATCGCTTCGATCTTGCCTGATGACACAGGATGCCAAGTCACACTTGGCGATGAACTGTTAGCCCATTTAACCCATAAAAAAAGCCAGCGTCATGCTGGCTTTTTGGCGAGATGAAGTGGGCTAGTGGTTGTCATCAGACTAATATTTCTCATTTCTTATGACCTCGACAAGTCCAAAAAACATGCTTATTGAATAATGTGAAGCATAATTTTCCATAATGTGAGTGGCAATTGAATCTGCCACATTTGTATCGCAAATAATTTTTACTTCAATCATGCGGTCTGCTTCCCACTGGCCCTCATGTGTGGCGTGGACGCTGCCGCCGCGTACATCCAGCACGGTATAGCCTTGTGCGCGTAGACGTTTAGCGTCTGCGATAAGGTGTTTCTCTAAAGCTGCTTCAGTGATGATGGTCAAAAGCTGCTTTGGGTGTTTATTTAATGTTGTCATGCGACTCTCGTTGCGATTCATATCAAAGCTTGCGCGAACTTCAGGTATAGAGGAATTCCAAAAATAACATTAAAAGGAAAGGTAATCCCCAGTGCAGCCGTGATGGATAAAGCCGCATTTGCCTCAGGTACGGCAATACGCATGGCTGTCGGTGCTGCAATGTAGCTTGCACTTGCAGCCAAAGCCGCCATGATTGTTGATCCGCCCACACTTAAGCCCAACAATTTGCCTCCTAAAATGCCAAGCAAAGCCAGCGCTGATGGAGCGATGACGGCAAACATGATGATCCGAACCCCATACGTTTTCAATTCACCCAGACGTGCACCGGCAACCAAGCCAAGCTCCAGCAAAAAGAGCGCCAGAACTCCTTTGAACATGATTGTAAAAACAGGTGCAATTGGCGCAGTTCCTGTTTCACCCATGGTTGCGCCAATCAGCAAGCCACCAATGAGCAATAAAACGGATTTCCCCAGAAAGACATCGTGTGCCAAGTTGCGCCAAAGAAATGGATTTGCAGCCTTTTTGGATCTCATACCTGCAGTTTTTGAGGCTGAGGCGGCAAACCAGCGAGCCAATAAAATGCCACTAACAATTCCTGGCGCCTCCAATAAGGCAACCCAAAGCGCTGCATGCGATTCAAATACTATATTTTGCGTGGTTAAATAAGCACTTGCAACAGCGAAAGTGACAACACTGACCGATCCGTAATGCGCTGCTACGGAAGCAGCGTCAAAACCATTCAAGCCGATCAATTTGCTTAAAACTGGATAAAGAATAAATGGGATGACAAGTCCCAAGGCCACGCAAAATATCACTTGCGGGGCAATATCTGCTAAATTTTGTTTAGACAGTTCGATGCCACCTTTGAGGCCGATGGCTAATAAAAGATAGATTGAGAGTGTTTCATAAAGCGCAATCGGTAGGGCCAAGTCGCTTTTAACTAAACGTGCGACCAGCCCCAGTAAGAAAAAAAGTACAACAACATCAAGCACGCGTAGTTTCCAATCTTATTTAAAATAATTTTTGTTCTGCATTTTTTCAAAACTACTTTTCGAAACAATTGTAGCTATAGCATTGTCATGGATATGGCGCCTGTGCCTTAAGCCGCTGCTTCCAGTCCGCTCTTGAAGTGCGCCTGCATCGCAGCCACGGTGGCGGACACGTCGCGTGCTGTCAGCGCGGCCATGATGGCGCGGTGCTCGGCCAGGGATTCGGCGATGCGGCCTTCTTTGAGCAGGGAATTGTGGCGGTTCAGCTTCATCACTTTGCGCAAATCGGCCACCATCTGGTCGCGCCAGCGGTTGTTGGCGATGGCCAGGAGGCGCATGTGGAACTGCTCATTAATGGAGAAAAACTGTTCTGTATCAATGGGTTGGGTGGATAATGAGTCTTCAAGCGCTTCGTGCAACTTGATTAGTTCGGCTATTTGCGCCTCGGTCGCCGCGCTGGCCACCACGCCAGCGGCATCGCTTTCCAGCAGGCTGAGCAAGTGGTACACATCGGTCAAATCTTGCTCAGACACCTCGGTCACATACGCGCCGCGCCGTACTTTCATGGTGACCAGGCCTTCGGTTGCCAGCACTTTCAGCGCTTCGCGCAAGGGCGTACGGCTGATGCCGTATTCTTCGGCCAGTTTCAACTCGTCAATCCAGCTCCCAGGCTCCAAATCGCCGACACGGCGCTTGAAAATGCGCTGACGCAGCAGCTCGGCAACTTCTTCACACAAAGAAACGGGTTTAAGGCGGTCTGGTGAAATCGCGGCGTTCATGTAAGAATTCTAGCAGGGTTTTGAATTTATAATTATGAATTACAAAGCTACAAAGCTGCAATAATATGGTTAGGATACGTTTATGACCTCAGAATTCAAACCCTCTAACTTGGCCGATTGGCACAAAGCCGCTGCCAAATCTGCCCCCAACGGCGATGTGAACGCGCTCAATTGGCACACGCCCGATGGCATCGCCGTTAAACCGCTGTACACGGCGGAAGACACCAAAGACTTGCCCTACACCAACACCTTGCCCGGCTTTGAACCCTACGTGCGCGGCCCACAGGCGACCATGTACGCAGTGCGGCCGTGGACGATTCGCCAGTACGCGGGGTTTTCCACCGCTGAAGAATCCAACGCCTTCTACCGCAAAGCGCTGGCTGCGGGCGGGCAGGGCGTGTCGGTGGCGTTTGACCTGGCCACGCATCGTGGCTACGACAGCGACCACCCCCGCGTAACCGGCGACGTCGGCAAAGCGGGCGTGGCGATCGACTCGGTTGAGGACATGAAAATCCTCTTCGACCAGATTCCGCTGGATAAAGTGTCTGTCTCCATGACCATGAACGGCGCGGTGTTGCCTGTGCTGGCGGGCTACGTGGTGGCCGCCGAGGAGCAGGGCGTGTCGCAGGACAAGTTGAGCGGAACGATTCAGAACGACATTCTGAAAGAGTTCATGGTGCGCAACACCTACATCTACGGCCCCGCGCCGTCCATGCGCATCATTGGCGACATCATCGAGTAC
>JAYVJL010000008.1:0-2760 GCA_043769295.1 Polaromonas sp.
CCGACGGCGCCGCTTACGCAGTAGATGTGACGATTGAAGCATCCGACAGGCAGGGCCTCTTGAGAGATATTTCAGAGGTATTTGCCAAAGAAAAAATGAATGTGATTGGCGTACAAACGCAGTCGGTGAAAGATAACCGTGGCGGTACGGCGTGGATGCTATTTACGGTAGAAGTCGCGCAGTCAGGTCGGCTTAAACAAGTGCTGGGTGTGGTGGCTGGGGTGGCAGGTGTGCGGTCGGCCCGAAGAAGATAAGCTATAATTCGGCCTTCGACTTTAGGCGCATAGCTCAGCTGGTTAGAGCACCACCTTGACATGGTGGGGGTCGTTGGTTCGAGTCCAATTGCGCCTACCAATTTTCTGGATTGGTTTCCCTCAATGCAGGGTAAACACAGATTTTGGTTCATTTTCATCAGTCCCAAACATCCTTAGAATGTACTGAACCACACCGCATACTGCTTGCGGCTGTTATGGTGATTTACCCACGGGAATTGTTCAGTGTCAAAAACCAAAGCTTCTGTCAATTTCCCGGCTTCTCATGCCGAATCGCGTAATCAGGATCGGGTGATCAAAAAATACCCAAACCGGCGCCTGTATGACACCGAAACCTCCACCTACATCACCCTGACAGACGTTCGGCAACTGGTAATGGACAACGCACATTTTGTAGTCATTGATGCCAAAACCAATGACGATTTGACGCGCAGCATTTTGCTGCAAATCATTCTGGAAGAAGAATCTGGTGGTGCGCCTATGTTCACCGAGGCCGTACTGGCCAACATCATTCGGTTTTATGGCAACGCCATGCAAAGTTTTATGGGTGCGTATCTGGAGAAAAACGTACAGAGCTTCATGGACTTGCAAGTCAAAATGGCCGAGCAATCCAAGGGCATGAGCCCTGAGGGCTGGGCCAAACTGATGAACGTACAGTCGCCCATGATGCAGGGCATGATGGGCAATTATGTGGAGCAGTCCAAAAGCGCTTTCACGCAAATGCAGGAGCAGATGCAAAAACAGAGTGAACAGATGTTGGGCGCGTTTGGACTTAAGCGTTAAAACCGTTCGCCCTGAGCCTGTCGAAGGGCTTTGCGCTCTATCAGGCTTCGATCCTTCGACAAACTCAGGACAGGCCAAGCTCAGCCCGAACGGAGTTTTCTGAAGGTGGCATGCTCTGAGACAATAGAGCCATGAGCGAAGTTATTTCCCAACCCCCTTCAGTTACCCGCAAACCTGCGCCACGCGTTGGCTTTGTCAGCCTTGGCTGCCCCAAGGCGCTGACCGATTCTGAGCTGATCCTCACACAACTGAGTGCCGAGGGCTATCAGACCTCCAAAACATTTGAAGGCGCGGACCTTGTCATCGTCAACACCTGCGGTTTTATTGACGATGCTGTCAAGGAAAGCCTGGACACGATTGGCGAGGCATTGGCTGCCAACGGCCGTGTCATCGTTACCGGTTGCCTGGGTGCCAAAGCAGGCGAGGGCGGCGGCAACATGGTGCGGCAAATGCACCCCAGCGTGCTGGCCGTGACCGGCCCGCATGCGACGCAGGAAGTGATGGACGCGGTGCATTTGAATCTTCCGAAACCGCATGACCCATTTGTTGACCTGGTGCCCAATTCATTTGGCGTGGCAGGCATTAAATTAACACCGCGTCATTACGCGTATTTGAAAATCAGCGAAGGCTGCAACCACCGCTGCACGTTTTGCATTATTCCGTCGATGCGCGGTGATCTGGTGTCGCGCCCGATTGGCGATGTGCTGGTGGAGGCAAGAGCGCTGTTTGAAGGCGGCGTTAAAGAGCTGCTGGTGATCAGCCAGGACACCTCGGCTTATGGCGTTGACATCAAGTACCGCACCGGTTTTTATGAGGGCAAACCGATCAAAACCCGGATGCTGGAGCTGGTGCAAGCCTTGGGTGAGATTGCTGAACCCTATGGTGCCTGGGTGCGGCTGCATTATGTGTACCCATACCCCAGTGTTGACGAGGTACTGCCGCTGATGGCAACGGGCAAAGTGCTGCCGTACCTGGATGTGCCTTTGCAGCACAGCCACCCGGATGTTTTAAAACGCATGAAACGGCCCGCCAGTGGTGAAAAAAACCTGGAGCGCATCGCGCGATGGCGCGAGATTTGCCCCGAGATTGTGATTCGCAGCACGTTTATTGCTGGCTTTCCGGGCGAGACGGAGGTCGAATTTGAGCACCTGCTGGACTTCATGCAGGAAGCCAAAATTGACCGCGCTGGGTGTTTTGCATACAGCGCCGTGGCGGGCGCAACGGCTAACGATATTCCCGGCATGTTGCCAATTGAGTTGCGTGAAGAGCGTCGCGCACGCTTTATGGCGGTGGCTGAAGCGGTGTCCAGCCAAAAGTTGCAAGGACGCATTGGCGCGACCATGCAGGTGCTGGTTGATTCAGCCCCGGCACTGGGCCGCAAGGGGAGTGTGGGCCGCTCGTATGCAGATGCGCCTGAGATTGACGGTGTGGTGAAGCTGCTGGCACCAGAGAAAATCAGCAAAACCCTGAAGGTGGGCGAGTTCACCAAAGCGCGGATTGTGGGTGTCCAAGGGCACGACCTGATCGCCGTTCCGTTCTGATTTGAAAATTATTTGGCAACAAAAAAGCCACTGAACTTCAGTGGCTTTTTGTGATGGCAACAGTCGCCTGAAACATCTTGGTGCCCGGGAGAGAACTCGAATCTCCACATCTTGCGATACACGGACCTGAACCGTGCGCGTCTACCAATTCCGCCACCCGGGCA
>JAYVJL010000009.1:0-4225 GCA_043769295.1 Polaromonas sp.
TGGGAGCCGAATTACGGTTGTCCACAGGCTGCAACTTCTTGAATATTTATCAAAAATCATTTGACTTTGAACACAGTTGCTCCCCCGGAAGGGGAGGGAACAAGATAAAACGACCTGAGTAGTTACATTATCAGGCATCAAATTGGCCTTCAGGCCAACAAATGCGGGTGCAATAAGCTCTTAAAATGATAGCATCTTATTTTTTTTTGCTGGCGTGCCAAAATGCCCCATGAAGTTTTGGACCATTCCCACCATCATGACCTGGACGCGCATCATTGCGATTCCTCTTATCGTCGGCGTTTTTTATCTCGATATACCTGAAGAAAAACGCAATCTGATAGCCTCAGCGATGTTCGTGGTGTTTGCCGCCACTGACTGGCTGGATGGCTATCTGGCCCGCAAACTCAATCAGACCTCTTCATTCGGCGCATTTCTGGATCCGGTGGCCGACAAGTTCTTGGTTTGTGCAGCGCTCCTGGTGCTGGTGCATTTGCAGCGCGCTGATGTGTTTGTGGCGCTCATCATCATTGGCCGCGAGATCGCCATTTCAGCCCTGCGCGAATGGATGGCCATGATTGGTGCGACAAAAAGCGTGGCGGTACACATGATTGGCAAGGTCAAGACCGCCGTGCAAATGACGGCGATTCCTTTCCTGCTCTATGACGGTGTGCTGTTTGACGTTATTGACACCCATGTGTGGGGCACCTGGCTGATATGGGCGTCGGCAATTTTGACAGTCTGGTCCATGATTTACTACCTGCAAAAAGCGATTCCTGAAATCCGCAAGCAAGCCAAGTAACCGGTGGCTGAAAAACTGTCAACAGCCGCCAGCGCCAGTATGTTGTTAAGGCTCATGCCCGCTGTATTTGTGTTCATCTGGAGTACCGGTTTTGTGACGGCCAAATACGGCTTGCCCTACGCGCCACCTTTGACTTTTCTGTCGATTCGCTATGCCCTGTCGGTGCTTTGCTTTCTGGTTTTGATCGCGTTGGCACGTGTGAGCTGGCCGCGTGGCCGCCAGCAGTGGTTGCATCTGGCTGTCAGTGGTGTGCTGATTCACGCAGGCTATTTGGGTGGGGTGTGGATGGCCATCAAAGGCGGCATGGGTTCTGGCCTGGCTGCGCTGATGGTCGGTTTGCAGCCGGTGTTGACCGCGATTTGGGTGTCCAGCATGGCGTCAAGCGCGGGAGGTGCTGAAAAAGTCACGCAGCGCCAGTGGCTGGGACTTGCGCTTGGTTTGGGCGGCCTGGTATTGGTGGTGTCGCGCAAATTTGGCAGCACCCAAGAAGTCACGGCTTACACGCTGGCGGCCATCACCATGGCACTTGTCAGCATCACGGTAGGAACGCTCTATCAAAAGCGGTATGTTGCACCTGCTGACGTGCGCAGCGCCACTGCGGTTCAGCTTGTAGCCGCGTTTGCAGTCACACTGCCGCTGGCGCTGTTTGAAACAGAAGCCGTGACCTGGACGCCCCAATTCATGGGCGCATTGGCCTGGTCAGTGCTGGTGTTGACGCTGGGCGGCTCATCACTCTTGTACCTGCTGATTCAGCGCGGTGCGGCTACGGCTGTGACCAGCTTGCTGTACCTGGTGCCGCCCTGCACAGCACTGATGGCCTGGCTGATGTTTGCCGAACCGATCACGGCGGTCACGATTTTAGGCACGGCCATTACCGCTTTGGGCGTGAGTCTTGTGGTGCGCGGCGCAAAACTGTAGCGGCCTGTTTGATGACTTGACATGAATAATTTACACAACTTTTCTGTTGCGAAAGTCCAAAGTTCCTCGGGTCTGTTTCACACCCGCATGGGTGGCAGTGGTCCGCCATTGCTGTTGCTGCACGGCCACCCGCAAACCCACGCCATGTGGCACTTGGTAGCGCCTGCACTGACCAGACATTTCACCGTGGTGATGATGGATTTGCGGGGGTATGGTGATTCAGCACGGCCTGCCAGCGATGCCGAACACGCCACCTATTCAAAACGTGCCATGGCACTGGATGCGGTAGCTGTGATGCAGCATTACGGCTTCAAACGTTTTGGCGTACTGGCGCATGACCGGGGCGCGCGCGTAGCGCATCGGTTGGCGCTCGATCATCCATCGCGTGTCACGCGCATGATGTTGCTGGACATTGCGCCCACGCTGGCCATGTATGAAAACACCACCCACGCTTTCGCCACAGCCTACTGGCATTGGTTTTTTCTGATTCAGCCGCCGCCGCTGCCTGAAGCTTTGATCGAATCGGATCCGGTGCGCTACCTGCGCAGCGTGATGGGAAAACGTCATGCGGGTCTGGCGGCGTTTGCGCCCGAGGTACTGGCTGAATATGAACGCTGCATACAAATCGCTGGCACAGCGCACGCCATTTGTGAAGACTACCGCGCGTCAAGCACGATTGACTTGGTGCATGACCGTGCTGATATTGCAGCAGGTCACAAACTCACGCAACCCCTCAAGGTTTTGTGGGGCTTGCATGGTGCCGTAGGCCAATGCTTTGACGTGCTGGCGTTGTGGCGCGAGCAGGCACAACAAGTTACTGGCAACAGCTTGCCCTGCGGCCATTACATTGCCGAGGAAGCACCTGAACACTTGACCTCACAGGCTTTAGAATTTTTCATCAACAAAGGAACAAACCATGAGTAAAAAACGTATTGCCGTTATCGCAGGCGACGGCATTGGCAAAGAAGTCATGCCCGAGGGCATTCGCGTGATGGAGGCCGCTGCCAGTAAATTTGGCATTGACTTACAGTTTGACCACTTTGACTTTTCTAGCTGGGACTATTACGAAAAACACGGCCAGATGATGCCCGACAACTGGAAAGAACAGATTGGCGGCCACGACGCCATTTACTTTGGCGCGGTTGGCTGGCCTGACAAGATTGCAGACCACGTGTCGCTGTGGGGGTCACTGCTGCTGTTTCGCCGCGAATTTGACCAGTACATCAACTTGCGCCCTGCGCGATTGATGCCGGGCATCATTGCGCCCGTCGTGCGGCGTGACGGCAGTGCGCGTGCGCCGGGCGAGATTGACTTTTACATCGTGCGTGAAAACACGGAAGGCGAATACTCCAGCATCGGCGGCAGGGCCTTCCCTGGCACTGAGCGTGAGTTTGTGTTGCAAGAGTCCGTCTTCACCCGCGTGGGTGTGGACCGTGTTCTCAAGTTTGCCTTCGAGCTGGCGAAGTCACGGCCTAAAAAGCACCTGACGAGCGCTACCAAGTCCAATGGCATCTCCATTTCCATGCCGTACTGGGATGAACGGGTTGCCGAAATGGCAAAAAACTATTCGGACATTCGTCTGGATAAATTTCACATCGACATCCTGACCGCGCATTTTGTACAGCGGCCCGACTTTTTTGATGTGGTGGTGGCCAGCAACCTGTTCGGCGATATTTTGAGTGACCTCGGCCCGGCCTGCACCGGCACGATTGGCATTGCACCCAGCGCCAACCTGAATCCCGAACGCAAGTTTCCGTCGCTGTTTGAACCGGTACACGGCTCTGCGCCAGACATTGCAGGCAAGCAATTAGCCAACCCGATCGGGCAAATCTGGTGCGGTGCCATGATGCTGGAGTTTTTGGGACACAAGGAAGCTCACGATGCGGTTCTTAAAGCCATTGAAAATGTTTTGGCACTTGGCAGTGATGCCCCGCGAACGCCCGACCTGGGCGGTACGGCAACAACGGCTGATGTAGGCAAGGCCATTGCGGATGCCTTGGCTTAACGGGTTGATATTTTGGATTGTGTCAAGCATAAAAATTAAAGAGTTCACGTTTGTCTTGTCTTGAGACAGAGCAAAAAGGGACTAGAATCCGCCACCGCATAGCAGCAAAATAAATGTTGTATCAACACATTCGACGTTCATGGTTTTAATGATGATCAGCAGCTAAACTGCACATGCCGCTTCTCGTAGATGTCTTCAGTAGATATCCGGGATGCAGTTTTATAGAGACAACCAAATTAACTTTCCTTAACGAGGGACCCCCTGTGAACAAGACAGAATTGATCGAACATATTGCAAAACACGCCGATATTTCCAAGGCAGCGGCCACCCGCGCACTGGAGTCCACCATCGGAGCCGTCAAAACAACCCTGAAAAAAGGAGGCTCTGTGTCTCTGGTGGGATTCGGTACCTTTGCAGTAACCCGGCGTGCTGCCCGCGTTGGCCGCAACCCGCGCACCGGCGATGCGATTAAAATCAAGGCCGCCAAGGTTCCAAAGTTCCGT
>JAYVJL010000010.1:0-12568 GCA_043769295.1 Polaromonas sp.
GGTTGGTCAGCATGCCCGCACGGGTGGTCGCACCTACCAGGGTGAAAGGTTGCAAGTCCAGCTTGATGGAGCGCGCCGCCGGGCCTTCACCAATCATGATGTCGATCTGGTAATCTTCCAGCGCGGGGTACAAAATCTCCTCCACCACGGGGCTCAAGCGGTGGATTTCGTCGATGAACAAGACGTCGTTCTTTTCCAGATTGGTCAGCAGTGCCGCCAGATCTTTCGGCTTTTCCAGCACCGGTCCGCTGGTTTGGCGCAAGTTAACACCCAGTTCATGCGCGATGATGTGCGATAGCGTGGTTTTACCCAGACCCGGTGGGCCAAACAGCAGCACGTGGTCCAGCGCCTCGTTGCGCATCTTGGCCGCGCCAATGAAAATCTCCAGCTGCTCGCGCACCTTGCTTTGTCCGACATACTCGTCAAACAGTTTGGGTCGCAGCGCGCGCTCAATGGCTTCTTCGTTGGGGGAAGAAGGCTCGGCCGACATCACCCGCTTGGGCGGGGCTGGGGCGAAATCGTCAGTTTGGATGCTCATGGTCTCATGGTGTTAGGGGTGACGCTGCGCGGTAGGTGACTTCAGCATCTATTTTGCCAGCGCCCGCAGCGCCAGTTTGATGCCGTCGCTCACGCTCGCATCCTGCGGCAGCGCTTTCAGCGCCAGCGCGGCTTCTTTGTCGCTGTAGCCCAGTGCCACCAGCGCCTGCAAAATATCGACCTGGGCATCGCTGCCCGCATGCGTGGGCAGGCCGATGTCTGCACCCAGCTTGCCTTTGAGTTCCAGCAGCAGGCGTTCCGCTGTCTTTTTGCCGATGCCGGGGACTTTGACCAGCCTGCCCGCTTCCTGCAGGGTGATGGCCTGCGCCAGCTCGCCCACGCTCATGCCCGACAGCACCGACAGCGCCGTGCGCGCACCGACGCCCGAGATTTTGATGAGCTGGCGAAAGGCTGCGCGTTCTTCCAGCGAGGCAAAGCCGTACAAAATCTGCGCATCTTCACGCACCACAAAGTGGGTCAGCAGCGTCACGGTGCTGCCCAGCGCCGGCAGGTTGTAGAAGGTGCTCATGGGCACGTCCACCTCGTAGCCGACACCGTGGCAGTCGATCACGATTTGGGGTGGGTTTTTGTCGCTGAGCGTACCCGTGAGTTTGCCGATCATGTGGGTTTTAGGTGGGTTTGGGTGTGGGTGGACAATTCAGGTGTAAATTCGTACCAGTTTCAGATTCATTTCAAACCAGTCTTCATATAGTACCCAACATTACCCAAGGATTATCAGCTTGATTTTGCGCCATACCTTTTCGCCCCCCAACAACACCCGCACCGGGCATTTGTGCGGCCCGCTGGACGTGCATTTGCGCAGCATCGAGACGGCATTCAAGGTGAGCATCGCCCATCGGCACGAGCAGTTCAAGATCGACGGCGTCAAAGCCAAGGCGAACCAGGCGCTGGAGATGCTGCAGGCGCTGTACGAGATGGCGGAGCGCCCGATCGCGCCCGATACCGTGCAGATCATGCTGGCTGGCGACCCGGATTTGCTCCCTACTGGCAAAGGCGAGCCTGCTTTAGCCACCCGCCGTGCCGACCTGCGCGCCCGCACGCCGAACCAGCAGACCTATCTGGACAACATCGCCGGCCACGACATCACGCTGGGCATTGGCCCCGCTGGCACCGGTAAAACCTATTTAGCTGTCGCAGCGGCGGTGGATGCCCTGGAACGCAGCTCGGTTCAACGCATTGTCCTGACCCGTCCTGCAGTGGAAGCGGGCGAACGCTTGGGCTTTTTACCCGGTGATTTGACCCAGAAAATCGACCCTTATCTGCGCCCGCTGTACGACGCCTTGTACGAGTTGATGGGTTTTGACAAGGTACAAAAAGCTTTTGAGCGGCAACAACTGGAGGTTGCACCGCTGGCGTTCATGCGTGGCCGCACGCTGAACAACGCCTTCATCATTCTGGACGAGGCGCAAAACACCACGCCCGAGCAGATGAAGATGTTTTTGACCCGCATCGGCTTTGGTGCCAAGGCCGTGATCACCGGCGATGTGAGCCAGATCGACCTGCCCAAAACGCAGCTCAGCGGGCTGATAGACGCCGAACGGGTGCTGAAGCGTGTGCAAGGCATCGCGATCAGCCGCTTCACCAGCGCCGACGTGGTGCGCCACCCGCTGGTCGCGCGGATTGTGGACGCCTACGATGCAAAACCCAAGCGTGTGTGAATCTGGTTTATTTATAAATGCTATATATTTAATAGCATATTAGGCAATAAATACGCCGGCTACAGCATTAAATAGGCATAAAGTAGGTCTAAAATGAGCTAAAAAGGCCTCAAAACCACCAAAATGACTAAAAACTTCACCTTATCCTTGCAATTTGGCCGTTTCCCAGAGGCGGCCCTGCACCGCGCCGCGCTGCCCAGGCATGTGGTGACGCGCTGCATCAAACACGCTTTGCTGGCGGATGTGGACGCCGCTGAAATCACGGTGCGGATTGTGGATGCATTGGAAGGCCAGGCGTTGAACAAGGACTACCGCCACAAAGACTACGCCACCAATGTGCTGACTTTTGACTACACGCAGGCCCCCTTTGTCACCGCCGACCTGGTGCTGTGCGCGCCGGTGGTTGCAGCAGAAGCATTGGAGAACGGCAAATCGCTGGCGGCGCATTACGCGCACCTGCTGGTCCACGGCACGCTGCATGCACAGGGCTTTGACCACGAAACCGGTGACGCTGATGCGCTGGAGATGGAGGCGCTGGAGACCGAGATTTTGTCGGGCTTGGGCGTGGCTGACCCATACAAAGTCAGTTAAAGCCATCCATCTGGTGGCTTCAAAATGAATAGACAGCGCCCAAAAAACCGGTAAGCTGCTGCTTTTTTTGCGTAATCGGGCTCTTTGCTGCGTCTCCCAGCAAGCGCTGCAAGGACACGCCAGAAAACGCGTACACCCGTTCAGACAGCGGAAAGCCCGCTGCCACACCCAGTTGTGCGGTGTTGAAGCCTGCCGTGGGCTGGAACGCTTTCAATCCAGACGCAGCAGACTGCGCCGCAGAGACCCCAAAATACGATTGCTGGTAGCTGCTGTTGGCGTATTTGACGGACGCGTTCACGTCAACGACGACCGGGCCGGCCTGGTAGACACGGTAGGCAGCGCCCAAATTGAACACACTGCCTTTGCCGCCATCCCCCACACCCATGCGCAAGGCGGATTTCAGCGTCAAGCGGTCGCTGGGCTTGTAGTTCACAAACGCGCCGGGGTTCAGGCGCACCTTGATCTTGTCAAAACCCGGCAGCGCGTCTTCGGTGCTGCGACCCGTTTCTACGGTGGCTCGCAGGCCGTATAGCAAATCATTCCCGCTGTCCAAGATGTAGCCCAAGCCATTGATGGGGTCCGCAAACAAACCGCCGGCGGTTTGCACGGTGACGCCGGGCACCAGCAAGACGCGCTGCTCGGACGCGCCTTGATAGCGGGCGCCGCCAAGAGCGACCAGGCCGACACGGACGACAATTTCCTTGGGTTGTGGCCCTAGGTTGTAAAAATCGCCCAGTTCGGCAGACTGCGCCTGCGTGCACATCCCCCCCGCCGCAACGAGGACAAACGAGCGGACAAGGCAACTATGGCGACTGGGGTAAAACAACATGGCGTGTGTCCTTTGACTGTTAAATTTAAAAAATAACCTGAATATTACTACATGGTGTAATTTATTACTATTTAGTAATTTCTGTAGCGCTATAATTTTTGCAGTAAAAGTGCCGATTTGTATCGCGTTTGTGTATGTCGCGTTTACGCCTCGCTGAAAAAAGAGGTTGGGCGTAAAATTAATAGCTAATTTGAAGCAGTCCAAGGACACCGGAAATACCATGAAAACCAGTAAACGCATTTTGTCGATCACCGCCGCCATGGTTGTGGCCTGCGCTGCAACGTCGGCGTGGGCGCAATCGGCCACAGCTGTACCCGCTTCAGCGTCAACTGTGGTGATAGCCAGAGCAGGCATCGTCAAAATCATAGCCGGTGAAGTCCGGCTGCGCGACGCGCAGGGCGACCGTCTGCTCAAATCCGGTGATGCCGTGTTTGCCAACGACCGTCTGATCTCGGGCAAAGAAGGCTCGGCCAGCGTGGTTTTGCGCGACGGCACCACCCTGGTCTTGGCCAACAACAGCCAGTTGGAGATTCAACAATTCGCATTTGACGCGACCACCCAAAACGGCAGTATTCTGGTCAACCTGATGCAGGGATCCATGCGCATGCTGACGGGCTTGATCGCCAAAGTGAACCCCGATGCGATTCAGGTGAAAACAAAAACCTTGAGTGTCGGCATTCGCGGTACAGACTTCATTGTCGAGACCGAGGACAAGATCTGATGGCCGCCCGTATGTTGGCCAGGCTTCTGGCTGGGGGTGGTCTGGTTGCCGCCTTGTCGCTCAGTGCCTGCGCACCCATCACCCGCGTGGTGTTGTTGCCGCAGGCCGATGGCTCCACGTCCAGTGTGATTGTGAAATCCGCCAAGGGTGAGCAGATACTCAGCACGCCCTACCAGCGTGTCTCTGGGCAGGAGGAAAAACAGCTGCAGGCAGATGCAACCACGGCTGCCGAGGTGCAAAAATCATACCCGCAACTGTTTGCCGCCAAACCGCCTGAGCCGACCAGATACATACTCAACTTCATGCCCGGAGGCACCACCTTGACGCCTGAATCGCAGGCGGCGTTGCCCAGCATTCTGGATGATGTGACCAAGCGCCGCGGTGCCGACATGGTGGTCACCGGCCATACCGACACCACGGGTGCGCTGCTCGCCAACGATGAACTCTCGCTCAAACGCGCGCAAGCGGTGACGCAGCTGTTGGTCAGCGCAGGCGCACCAGACAACCGGACCGAGGCTGTGGGCCGTGGCAAACGCGAACTGCTGGTCAAAACCGCCGACGAGGTGGACGAGCCGCAAAATCGCCGCGTTGAAATTGTGGTGCGCTGAGCCGTGAAGACCTTAGTCACAAAGACATTGGCAACGCTTAAAGGCGTACGCGTCCTCAGCCTCAGCCTGAACCTGCCGGGTCCCGCCGCCTTGATGCGCTGCCAGCAGATGGGTGCGACTTGCGTCAAGCTGGAGCCGCCCAGCCGCGACCCGATGGCCCTATACAACCAGACAGCGTACACCCAGTTGCATGCAGGTGTACGCGTTGCTCAGGCTGATTTGAAGACAGAGCCAGGTCAGCGCGCTCTGCACAAAGAACTGGCCAAGGCGGACGTGCTGCTCACCTCCTTTCGCCCCTCCGCCCTCATCAAACTGGGGCTGAGCTGGAAAGCCCTGCACAAGCAGTATCCGCAGTTAAACTTGGTTGAAATCGTGGGCGCACCCGGCGACCGTGCCGAAGAACCCGGCCACGACTTGACCTACATGGCTGAAAACGACCTGATCCCCGGTTTGGAGCTGCCCGCCAGCCTGTACGCCGACATGGGAGGCTCCTTGATGGCCAGCGAAGCGGTGTTGCAAGTTACCCTGCTCCAGCGCAGCAAAGGCAAAGGTGTCCGCATCGAAGTGGCCTTGTCCGAGGCCGCAGCCTACATCGGGCTGCCGCGCACTTGGGGCTTGACAAAACCCGGCGCAGCCGTCGGCGGTGGCCATGCCGGTTACCGCGTCTACCCCTGCAAAGACGGTCGCGTCGCCGTGGCCGCGCTGGAGCCGCATTTTGCGGCGTCACTGTGCGGTTTGGTGGGCATCCCCGTCACGGGTATGAAAACGCTGTTTGCGCCAGACACCCACAGCCGGATCGCCAGCTGGTTGTTGACACAATCGCGCTCAGAACTGGATGCCTTGGCAGTTACACACGACATCCCGCTTCACACCTTGCCAAATTGATGCTTTGACGGGTAAATAGAGCTAAATAGTGCTTAAAAACGACTCTAGCCGGCGTATTTATTGTCTGTATTGCTATTAATAATATAGCAAAATGCAGCTGATCAACGCAGCGTGACCTTGGCAAATTTGCGCTTACCCACCTGCAAGACATACACGCCCGCGCCCAGTTTCAGGCCTTTGTCGCTCACCACGTTCGAATCCACGCGCACGCCGCCACCGTCGATCAAGCGGTTGCCTTCACCGCTGGAAGCCGCCAAATTCGCCATTTTCAGCAGTGCGCCAATGCCTATCGTTGCATCGCCTTCGCCTAAAACGTCAGGTATTTGCAGGCTGATTTCGGCAATCTCGTCCGGCACGCCGCCGCGCGAACGGTTGATGAAGTCCTGCTCGGCCGCATCGGCCGCTGCTGCGGAGTGAAAACGGGCGGTGATTTCTTTGGCCAAGGCAACTTTGGCGTCTTTCGGGTTGCGGCCAGCGGCGATTTCGGCCTGCAGAGCGGCGATCTCGGCCATGCTTTTGAAGCTCAGCAAGGTGTACCAGCGCCACATCAGCATGTCAGAAATGCTCAGCACCTTGGCAAACATGGTGTTGGCATCTTCAGAAATGCCGATGTAGTTGTTCTTGCTTTTCGACATTTTTTCAACGCCATCCAGCCCTTCCAGCAGCGGCATCGTCAAAATGCACTGCGGCTCTTGGCCGTATTCCTGCTGCAGATGGCGTCCGACCAGCAGGTTGAACTTCTGGTCGGTGCCACCAAGTTCCAGGTCAGACTTCAGGGCCACCGAGTCGTAACCCTGCATCAGCGGGTACAAAAACTCATGCACGCTGATGGGGGTGCCGGACTTGAAACGGTCATGAAAGTCGTTGCGTTCCATCATCCGCGCCACGGTGTACTTGGCCGCCAGCTCGATCATGCCGCGTGAACCGAGCGCGTCGCCCCACTCACTGTTGTAGCGGATTTCGGTTTTTGACGGGTCCAGCACCATGGACGCCTGGCGGTAGTAGGTTTGGGCATTCACCTCGATCTGCTCGCGGGTCAGCGGCGGTCGGGTGCTGTTGCGGCCGGACGGGTCGCCAATCAGGGTGGTGAAGTCGCCGATCAAAAAGATAACGGTGTGGCCCAAATCCTGCAATTGGCGCATTTTGTTCAGCACCACGGTGTGGCCGATGTGGATGTCGGGCGCGGTCGGGTCCAGCCCGAGTTTGATGCGCAACGGCGTCTTTGTGGCCTCTGACCGCACCAATTTCTTGACCCAGTCACTTTGAGGGATCAATTCTTCGCAGCCCCGCAGACTGACGGCCAGGGCTTCCCGCACCTGGTCAGAAGTGCCCTGTAAAGGGTCGGATTGTTCGCTAGGTGCTTGATTCATATGGTAATTTTGTAAAAATTCGCAGACACGTTATACTGTAGGATGTTGCCTACGCAGACGGTATTTTATCTTTGTCCCAAGCATGGCTGCTCTTTATAGACCGCGTAAATTACAGCCGCGAATAAATTGACGCCTAAAACCATGCATCCATGGGACGGTATTTTCGGAGTTTCATAATTTGTTTAATTGGAATCAAGCAAGAGTGACAGATGTCCTCGGCAAGCTGGACGCCGGTCTTTCGCGTCTCGTGCTCAGTGTGCATCGCCACCCTCGGCGTCTGGCTGCGGTCGCTGCAGCGCTGCTGCTCAGTATCGGTGGCGGTGCGTTCGCTTTGGTGTCGATTGATGCGGCACCCAGCGATGTCGTGGTGCGCGAAGTGATTGAAAACATCCCCACCCTGGCCTTGAATCAGCCCAGTGCGGCGCTGCCCATCACGGCCATGACCCTGTTTCGCTCCACCACCACCCGCAGCAACGACACTGCAGACCTGTTGCTCAAGCGTGTCGGCGTGTTTGATGCCGCCGCAGCCAATTATTTGCGCCGCAGTGCAGAGGCGCAAAAAGTTCTGTTTGGGCGTCCCGGTCGCGTGATCACCGCTGAGGCCAGTGCCAGCAACCAGTTGTTGAAATTGACAGTTCGCTGGATTGACAAAGACAGCGGGCAGAATTTCCAGCGCCTGGTGATTGACAAAGACCCCATCGGTTTTACCTCACGCATTGAAAGTGCGCCTTTGATCGCCAGCCAGAGCCTGAGCAGCGGTACGGTGGTATCTTCCCTGTTTGCGGCCACCGACGAGGCCCGTATCCCCGAAGATGTCGCCGTGCAAATCGCCAACCTGTTTGCCAGCAACATTGATTTCCGTAGTGCTTTGCGCAAGGGCGACCGCTTCAACGTGGTGTACGAGTCCTTTTTGGCTGACGGTGAGCCGCTGCGTGCGGGCCGCGTGTTAAGCGCAGAGTTTGTCAATGCCGGTAAAACCCATCAGGCCATGTGGTTCCAGGAGCCCCATGCCAAAGGCCAGTACTACACACTGGATGGCAACAGCCTGCGCAAAGCTTTTCTCACGTCGCCGCTTGAGTTCACCCGCGTCTCCAGCGGTTATGGCATGCGCGTGCATCCGATCAGCAACGACAAACGTGCCCACAAAGGCATCGACTATGCCGCGCCCACAGGCACTCCGATACGAACCGTGGGAGATGGCGTGGTCGAATTTGCCGGGACGCAGCGCGGCTACGGCAACGTCATTGAGATCAAACACCGCGATAACAAAAGTACGGTGTTTGCGCACCTAAGTCGTATTGGCGTGCAAAAAGGTCAAAAAGTAGAGCAGGGTGATGTGATCGGTGCCGTTGGCAGCACCGGTTTCAGCACGGGACCCCATTTGCATTTTGAATTCCGTGTCGATGGTGAGCATCGCGATCCCATGAGTATTGCCAACGACGGTGGCACCATGCCCATTTCAGTGGCAGCCAAACCGGTCTTTGACCGTTTAGCCGGCCTGATGCGTATCCAATTGAAAGAAGTGGCCACGGTGATGCAGGCCAGCGCGCAGTAATTGGCGTATCAACTGACTTTGCAAGCGTGTCAGACCGAGACCTTTATATCGGCTTGATGTCCGGCACCTCCTTGGATGGCGTGGACGGGGTGATCGTTGATTTCACCGACACACAGCGCCCGCAGATCGTGCAATACGCCTGTGCACCTTTCGAACCCGCGTTAAAAACCAATCTGTTGGCACTCAACAGTGCGGGTCACAACGAATTGCATCTTGCCGCCCTGGCAGCCAATGCCTTGGTCCGCGTGTATGCGCAAGTGGTCGAGCTGCTTTTGGCGCAGGCCAAGACGATGCCCGCAGAGATTAAAGCCATGGGTGCGCATGGGCAAACGGTGCGGCACCGCCCCGGTGAGTTTGATGCCACAGGCTACACCTTGCAGCTCAACAACCCTGCCTTGCTGGCGGAGTTGACCGGCATCACCGTCGTCGCAGATTTTCGCAGCCGTGACGTCGCAGCGGGCGGCCAGGGCGCGCCTTTGGTGCCCGCATTCCATCAAGAGATGTTTGCTGGCCTGGGTGATACGGGTAATACACATGGCGAGGGCGTCTGCGTGCTCAATATCGGTGGCATCTCCAACATCAGCGTGCTTGGCGCACCGGTGATCGGTTTTGATTGTGGTCCGGGCAATGCGTTGATGGATTATTGGTGCCAGTTGCACACAGGTCAGCTTTACGATGCCAATGGGCAATGGGCGGCCAGTGGCCAGGTACACCAGCCTTTGCTACAAATGTTGATGGCTGAACCGTTTTTAAGCAAAGCGCCCCCTAAAAGCACGGGACGCGATTTGTTCAATCCGTCCTGGCTCAAGCAGTCATTGGCGTCGTTTTCGCAGCTATTACCGGTCGATGTGCAGGCAACGCTGACGGAATTCACGGCTTTGATTTGCGCCTTGAGTCTTAAAACGTATGCAAAACGCAGCAACACGCTGGTGGTTTGTGGCGGTGGTGCGTTGAATGGGTATTTGATGCAGCGCTTGCAGACCGCGCTTCCCGGGGTGGTTGCGGCAAGCTCGGCTGATTACGGCCTGCCCCCGCTGCAGGTGGAAGCCGCTGCTTTTGCCTGGCTGGCCCGTAAAACCATGCGCCGCGAGACAGGCAGTTTAAAAAGCGTTACGGGAGCTCAAGGCTCCCGCATTTTGGGTGCAATATACCCGGCTTGATCGCGTGCTTGGCGCGTTTATCAGGCGCTGAAGCTGGAGCCGCACCCGCAGGTGGTGGTGGCATTGGGGTTTTTGATCACGAATTGCGCACCTTGCAGGTCTTCTTTGTAGTCGATCTCTGCCCCCACCAGGTATTGGTAGCTCATGGCGTCAATCAACAGCGACACGCCATTTTTGGTCATGGTGGTGTCGTCTTCGTTGGTGATTTCGTCAAACGTGAAACCGTATTGAAAACCTGAGCAACCGCCACCTTGCACAAAGACGCGCAGTTTCAAATCTGGGTTGCCTTCTTCGGCGATCAGGTCGGCTACTTTAGCCGCTGCATTGTCTGTGAACAAAATCGGTGCCGGCATTTCTGGCATGGTTTGGGCAAGTGCGCTCATGGCAAACTCCTTATAAAGCCCCAGCATGTGCTGAAACTTTGGTGTAACGGACTGATTTAAATAATCAAATAATGTACTGATTTTATCGGGAATTGCCATTCCCTGCGTATTTCAGGTGAATTGGCATTCAGCTGTTGTTGGCCGCCAGTTTGAGTGTTTTTTTGACGTCGGAATCAATTTCTTGCAGCATGGTGGGTTGCAGCAAACCGGTGATCACGGCACCTTGGTGCATTTCAAGCGCTTTGTAATACACATCGCCGACGATTTGGGCTTTGGGCTGGAGTTCCAGCATCAGCTTGGCATGCACCGGGCCATTGACGCGGCCATTGATGATGACGTGATCCGCATGGATGTTCCCCGTGACGGTGGCAGACTCGGAAATCACCAAAATGCTGGGGTGATCGATGTTGGCGCTGATGTCGCCCGTCACCTCGCCGTCGATGCGCAAACCATCGGTAAATTTGAGGTGTCCCTCAATATGACTGCCCACTGCAATCAAGCTCTTGATCGGGGGTTGCTTCTTTTTTGCAAACATAGGTACTCCAAATATCTCGACGATTGAGCAAAATCAAACGATTAACCCAAAACGTTCATATTACAACTTTATGGACTGGACGGCCTTGGTGATGCTGCCATCCAGCACTTTGGCGGAAATGACCTTCACAACCACCTGCGGCGGCAAGACCAGCACGCCCTCGGCACGCCTGTACTGCGTCAGCTGAAGCGCTTGCGCGCCACCCGGCAGGGTCATGGTCCAGGGTTTGCCGTTTTGCAAACCCGAAAAAGTCAGCTCTAACTTGCCGCTAAATGCGGGCGCATTTTTAAGGGGCTGAATCACCAGCACCTGCCATTTCAGCTGATCACCCGCCAGCAGCTCGGCCTGCAAGCTGCGGATCGCCAGGCTTTCGGAGCCATTGGATTGGGTCAGTTTTTCAAAAAATCCCAGATCATCGCGTAAAGCCCGGTTGTCCTGGTCCAGTTGTTTGAGCTGTACATTGAGCTTGTCTTTTTCCGCCTTTTCCGTCGCCAAAACCAAACCCGAGGTGTTGACAATGGATTGATTCTTGTCGTTTTCAGCACGCAACTTGCTCACTTCGGCGCGCAAGTTGACCAATTCTTCTTTGGCGTTGCGATCCAAACCCGCAATGCTTTTGCCAAACTCAAAAGCCCATAAACCAATGGCGGCTGAAAAACCCAGCATCAAGGCCAAGGCCACCCAGCGCAAGGGCCAGGGCAGCGCGCCACGCACGGTCATGCTGGGGGCACTGATGGTTAAACGGCGGCGTAACAGACGAAATCGCATGGACTAATTCTCTTGGAAAACAACAAAGCCGCAACAAGCAAACTTGTGCGGCTTTGTAACTTTGTCGTGGCAGTAAAACGACACGATATTGACCGACCCGAAGGAGCGGTCAATATCACATCCGTGTTTAACGCTTGCTGAACTGCTTGCGACGGCGCGCTGAACGCAAACCGACCTTCTTACGCTCAACTTCGCGCGCATCACGTGTCACGAAGCCAGCTTGAGACAGCTGTGGTTTCAGGGTCAAATCGTAGTCCATCAACGCACGGGTGATACCGTGGCGTGTCGCACCCGCTTGGCCGGACTCGCCGCCGCCATTCACGTTGACCATGATGTCAAACGTTTCAGCGTGGTTGGTCAACAACAAGGGTTGCTTGACGATCATGATCGAGGTGGCACGGCCGAAGTACTCGGCGATGTCTTTACCGTTGACCTTGATTTGGCCTGAGCCTTTTTTCAAGAAAACACGTGCGACGCTGGATTTGCGACGGCCGGTTCCGTTGTTCCAATCTCCGATCATTTGGCTGCTCCCGTATTGGCTGCTTTAGCTGCTTTGAGGGCGTTGTTAGACACACCTGCAATATCCAGCACCTTAGGCTGTTGGGCGGTATGCGGATGCTCTGCACCACCGTACACCTTGAGCTTCTTGATCATGGCGTAGCCCAATGGGCCTTTTGGCAACATACCTTTGACCGCTTTTTCCAAAGCGCGGCCAGGGTGTTTTGCTTGCATGTCTTTGAAGTTGGTCGAGTAGATACCGCCTGGGTAACCAGAATGGCGGTAGTAAATTTTGTCCAAAGTCTTGGCACCGGTCACACGCAGGTGAGCGGCATTGATGATGACGATAAAGTCACCGGTATCGACGTGAGGCGTATAAATGGCCTTGTGTTTGCCGCGTAAACGGAGAGCAACTTCGCTGGCTACTCGTCCGAGGACCTTGTCGGTCG
>JAYVJL010000011.1:0-24825 GCA_043769295.1 Polaromonas sp.
ACAGGGCTGCCCACGCCGCTCAGCAGCTCGCAGCAGTAATCGGCAAAGTCTTTGGAAACAGCCATCGTTGTTTAACACTCCAAAATACTGCAAATTTAATAGCAGCTTAGGCAATAAATACGCCGGCTGGATGCCAATTCAGGTGCTGAAAACGTCTGCCAGCGCCGTTTTGGTGATCAACAACACCGCATCTTCCCCTGCACTGGTTTCCAGCCAAACCACCTCCAGCTCAGGAAACGCCTTTTCGAAAAAACGGCGTTCATTGCCGATTTCCAACACCATCACCGCGTGCTCGCTCATGTGGGCGGGCGCGTTGGCGAGCAGGCTGCGGATGAAGTCCATGCCGTCTTCGCCGCCAGCCAGGGCGAGTTCTGGCTCGGCTAGGTACTCGGCGGGCAGGGCGGCCATGCTGGCGCTGTTGACGTAGGGGGGGTTGCACAAGACGAGATCGAAAACCTGGCCTTTCAGACCTGCCCAACTGTCCGATTCGACCAGGCTGATGCGGTCTTGCAGGCCGTGTTTGTCCACGTTGATGCGGGCGACGGCGAGGGCGTCGGTGGAGATGTCCGCGCCAACGACTGTAGTGTCTGGGTAGGTCATTGCCGCCAAAACCGTCAAACTGCCGTTGCCGGTACACAAATCGAGCACGCGCTCGGTGTGGGGGCCCAGCCAGTCGTCGAAGCTGCCGTCAGCCAAGAGTTCCGCGATGAAGCTGCGCGGGACGATGGCCCGCTCGTCGATGTAGAAGGGGATGCCTTGCAGCCAAGCCTCCTGGGTGAGGTAGGCGGCGGGTTTTCGGGTTTCGATTCTCGCTATGAATAACGCAGCACACTTGGCAATTAAATTGCCGGCTACAGGAAAATTAGCCATTGAATCCGGGTCGGTGTTCGGGTCTTCCAGGCTGGAGTCGAGCGGCAAGCCGAGCTGCCAGAGCACCAGCCAGGCGGCTTCGTCAAAGGCGTTGGCTGTGCCGTGGCCGAAGGCGACACCGGCTGTCGTGAGCTGTTTGGCACCCGATTCGATGAGTTCCAGAACGGTAGATGTCGCGGTCATGCGGAAATCTGACCTGTCTGCAAAGCGTGTTCCAGGTTCTCCAGCGTGCGGCGGTAGATGTTTTTGATGGGTTCAATGTCTGCGACCACGATGTGTTCGTCAATCTTGTGGATGGTGGCGTTGGGTGGGCCGCATTCAATGACTTGCTCGCAGATTTTGGAGATAAAACGACCGTCAGACGTGCCGCCGGTGGTGGACAGTTGCGTCTCTAGGCCGGTTTCAGCACGAATCGCGTCCTGCACGGCGTGGACCAAATCGCCGGGGCGGGTCAAAAACGGTAAACCACCGACGGTCCACTGCAGGTCAAAGTCCTGCCCAGCGACCAAGCCGGTAGAGGTAAGCAGGTCAACCAGGCGTTTTTGAAGCGATTCTGGGGTGGATTCGGTCGAAAAGCGGAAGTTGAAGTCGATCACGGCGTGACCGGGAATGACGTTGCTCGCACCGGTGCCGCTATGGAGGTTGCTGATTTGCCAAGTCGTTGCGGGGAAATAGTCGTTACCTGCGTCCCATTGAACGGCAACCAGTTGGGCCAGCGCGGGGGCGATTTTGTGGATCGGATTGGCGGCCAGATGGGGGTAGGCGATGTGGCCTTGCACGCCTTTGACGGTGAGCTTGCCGCTCATGGTGCCACGGCGGCCGTTTTTGATCATGTCGCCGGTACGTTCCACCGAGGTCGGCTCGCCAACGATGCAGTAGTCCAGCTTTTCACCGCGCTCAGTGAGCCATTGGCACATGATGACCGTGCCATCAACGGAGGGGCCTTCTTCGTCACTGGTGAGCAAAAAAGCCAATGATAGTGCAGGGTTGGGGTTGGCAGCCAGAAATTCTTCCACCGCAACCACGAAGGCGGCGATGGAGGTTTTCATGTCGCTGGCACCGCGCCCGTAGAGCTTGCCATCGCGGTGCGAGGGGGTGAAGGGGTCGCTGGTCCACTGGTCTAACGGGCCGGTGGGGACAACGTCGGTGTGGCCGGCGAATACCAGAAGTTTTTTTGCTATATTTTTAATAGCTGACGAGGCAATATATACGCCGGCTAGGGGCGAATTTGATGCTTTAAAATGACTTGAAGCCCCTGCAACTCGTTTCGCCCATAAATTGACCACCCTGAAGTCTGCCGGACCGCTTTCCACCGTTTCGCAGACAAAACCCAAGGGCTTCAGCCGCTCGGCGATGATTTTCTGGCAATCGCCATCCAGCGGGGTGACGGAGGGGCGGGAGATGAGTTGCTCGGTAAGGTGCAGGGTTCGGTTCATCTTATCTACAAAAAGTACAGTGGGCACAGTGCGTGCGAATTCAGGGCTAGCTGAAATTGATGTGGGTGAAGGACGGTGCTTCGTACTCGTCTTTGGCTTCGACTTTGGGGGCCGCCGTACCGCCGGTGCCGGTGTTGTCCAGACGCCAGATCAGGTTGGTGGGCGAGTCGGAGTTGGCCAGGCCTTCGTCGCGCTCGATGACGTCGCTGATGATCATGCGTGCCAGGTCGTCCTCAAAGGTTTGCGAGCCTTCAGCCATGGACTTTTCCATCGCCTCTTTGACACCAAAAAAGTCGCCTTTGGCGATCATTTCAGCGACCAGCTGGGTGTTGAGCAAAATCTCGACAGCAGGCGCGCGGCTGCCCGCCTTGGTGCGGATCAGGCGCTGCGAGACGATGGCTTTGAGCGTGGTGGACAGGTCGCTCAGCAGGTTGGGGCGCACTTCCACGGGGAAGAAGCTCAAAATCCGGTTCAGCGCGTGGTGGCTGTTGTTGGCGTGCAGGGTGGCGATGCACAAGTGGCCGGTCTGGGCGTAGGCTAGGGCGGCTTGCATGGTTTCACGGTCACGGATTTCGCCGATAAAGAACACGTCAGGCGCCTGACGCAGGCCGTTGCGCAGGGCTGTTTGCAGGGATTGGGTGTCGCCACCGACTTCACGCTGGTTGATGACCGATTTTTTCGGGGTGAAAAAGTACTCAATCGGGTCTTCAACAGTCAGGATGTGGCCGGTCATGCGCTCGTTGCGGTAATCCAGCATGGACGCCAGCGTGGTGCTTTTACCGGCACCGGTGGCACCCACCATCAAAATTAAACCAAGCTTTTCAACCACCAGTTTGGACAAAATCTCAGGCACATTGAGGGTGTGAAAAGCGGGAATGTCCAGTGGAATGTAGCGAATCACCGCCGCATAGGTACCGCGCTGGCGCATGGCGCTGATACGAAAGTTGCCGAGATCTTCAAATTTCAGGGCGATGTTGAGTTCGCCCGTTTCCTTCAGCTCTTCCATCTGCTTGCTGCTGATGACTTCTGCCAGCAAGTTGACCGGGGTGGTGGCATCCAGCACCTGGTTGTTGAAGGGCACACTCGTCCCGTTGATTTTGATGAGCGCCGGCGCATGGGCCGATAAATAGACGTCGGACGCTTTTTTATCGACCATCAACTGAAAAATGCGTTTCATGGCGCTCATGTGCGGGCCTTTATAGAGAGTTTGATGTGCGTGTTTGTACAGTGTGGCTGGTATGCGCAGCTTAGGCAACCCTACCGATCAGTCACGCAACAGGTCGTTGATGCTGGTTTTGGAGCGGGTTTGCGCATCGACCTTTTTGACGATGACGGCGCAGTACAGGCTGTATTTGCCACCGGCTTTAGGCAGGTTGCCACTAACCACCACCGAGCCGCTGGGGACGCGACCATAGCTAACGGTGTCCAGCTCGCGGTCGTAAATCGGGGTGCTTTGGCCGATGTAGACGCCCATGCCGAGCACGGAGTTCTCTTCGACAATCACGCCTTCAACCACTTCAGAGCGGGCACCGATGAAGCAGTTGTCTTCAATGATGGTCGGGTTGGCTTGCATGGGCTCCAGCACGCCGCCAATGCCGACGCCGCCGGACAAATGCACGTGTTTGCCGATCTGGGCGCAGGAGCCGACAGCGGCCCAGGTGTCCACCATGGTGCCTTCATCGACGTACGCGCCGATGTTGACAAAACTGGGCATCAAAATCGCGCCTTTGGCGATGTAGCTGCCACGGCGCGCCACGGCGGGGGGAACCACGCGCACACCAGTGGCTCTGAGTTCGACCTCAGACAAATGGGCAAATTTGGTCGGCACTTTGTCGTAAAAAGCCAGATCGCCCGATTGCATCACTACGTTGTCTTTGAGGCGGAAGCTCAGCAACACGGCCTTTTTGATCCATTGGTGGACGGTCCACACGCCCATGGACTCTTTGGTGGCCACGCGCAGTTGGCCGTTGTTCAGGTGGGCGATGACGTGTTCGACGGCGTCAGTGACTTCAGCCGAAGCGTTGGTGATGGAGATGTTGGCGCGGTTGTCCCAAGCGGCGTCGATGATGTTTTGAAGTTGTTGTGTCATTTTGTAAAAATCTGTTGTTATTTGATGAAAAAGAGGCAGAGGTGAAAAGGTGAGCGGCAGTTTATAAAGATTTGACAAATTGGACGATACGCTGCGCTGCTTCGACGCACTCGGCGGTCGTTGCCACCAGCGCCATGCGTATGTAGTTGGCGCCCGGGTTCACCCCTGCAGCGTCGCGCGCCAAATAGCTGCCAGGCAACACAGTGACATTGTATTGGGCCAGCAATGCACGGGCAAAGGCGGCATCGTCTAAATGGAGTTTGTCAGGTATTTTGGCCCACAAGTAAAAACCAGCGTCGGGCAGTGCGACTTCCAGCACCTCGGCCAGCAGCGGCGTGACCTGCATGAACTTGTCGCGGTACAGGTCACGGTTGGCGACAACATGCGCTTCGTCGCTCCAGGCGGCGGTGCTGGCGGCTTGCACCACCAGGCTCATCGCACTGCCGTGGTAGGTGCGGTATAGCGCAAATTGTTTTATGATGACTGCGTCACCCGCCACAAAGCCGCTGCGCATGCCCGGCACGTTGCTGCGTTTGGACAGGCTGGTGAAGGAAACGATGTTTTTGAAATCGGTGCGGCCACATTGGGC
Organism: Polaromonas sp.; assembly: GCA_043769295.1. GTDB lineage: Bacteria > Pseudomonadota > Gammaproteobacteria > Burkholderiales > Burkholderiaceae_C > Aalborgiella. Next base: position 4,985 of record JAYVJL010000011.1, read on the forward strand.
GGCAGCTTCCAGACCGCCCAGCGGCGGCGGGGTGTCGTCACGGAAGTAGATTTCGCTGTAGCACTCGTCACTGGCGATGACAAAACCGTAGCGGTCGGACAGCGCAAACAGTTTTTTCCACTCCGCCAGCGGCATCACCGCACCGGCGGGGTTGCCGGGCGAGCAGACAAAGATCATCTGGGTGCGTTCCCAGATGGCGGCGGGGACGCAGTCCCAATCGACGCCAAAGTTGCGTGCCGGGTCGCTGTTGACGTAATAGGGCTCCGCGCCCGCCAAAAGCGCCGCGCCTTCGTAGATTTGGTAGAAAGGGTTGGGGCAGACGACGATGGGCAGCTGGGTTACACCATCGGCAACCGTGGCTTGGGTAGGGTCGACGATGACCTGGGTGAAAGCAAACAAGGCTTCGCGTGAGCCGTTCACCGGCAGCACCTGGGTACTGGCGTCGACGTTTAAGCCGTAGCGGCGTTGCATCCAGGCAGCAAAAGCGGCACGTAGTTTGGGGCCACCCGCCGTGGCGGGGTAGGCGGCCAAGCCATCCAAAGCGCCAGAAAGGGCTGTTTTGATGAATTCTGGTGTCGCGTGTTTGGGTTCTCCAATGCCCAAACTGATGGGGCTGAAAGCTTGATTGGGGGTGACGCTGAGAAAGAGTTGTTTGAGCCGTTCAAAAGGATAGGGCTGCAATTTTGTAAGCAATGGATTCATAGCGTGTGATTATCCCGCCAAGTCGGACCTTTTTGGGATGGTGCCTCGGGTAAAATCCGCTTTTACACGGTGCTGGCGGGACGAAAAAGCGCTAGAGCGGTTCTATACCGGTGTTATATATGGAGTCAGTGTTCATTTACAGGGATCGCAGTGCGTCTTTCTTCCATCAAGTTATCCGGGTTCAAGTCTTTTGCGGAACCCACCACCTTTCATCTACCAGGTCAACTGGTGGGTGTGGTCGGCCCCAACGGTTGCGGCAAGTCCAACATCATGGATGCCGTGCGTTGGGTGCTGGGGGAAAGCCGCGCCTCGGAACTGCGTGGCGAGTCGATGCAGGACGTTATTTTCAACGGCACCACCACCCGCAAGCCGTCCAGCCGCTCCAGCGTGGAATTGGTTTTTGAGAACAACGACCACCGCGCGGGCGGCCAATGGAGCCAATTCCCTGAAATCGCCGTCAAACGGGTGCTGACACGCGACGGCAATTCCAGCTACTACATCAACAACCAGTCGGTACGCCGGCGCGACGTGCAGGACGTGTTTTTGGGCACCGGTTTGGGTCCACGTGCTTACGCGATCATCGGGCAGGGCACGATCAGCCGCATCATTGAGTCCAAACCCGAAGAGTTGCGCCTGTTTCTGGAAGAAGCCGCTGGCGTTTCCAAATACAAAGAGCGTCGCCGCGAGACGGAAAACCGTCTGTCTGACACCCGCGAAAATCTCACGCGAGTGGACGACATCCTGCGCGAGCTGAACACCAACCTGGACAAGCTGGAAAAACAGGCCGAAGTTGCGCAAAAGTACAACAAGTTGCAAGCCGATGTGACGCTGAAGCAGCAGCAGCTGTGGTTTTTAAAGCGCGCCGAGAGTGAAGCCGATCAAGCCAAAGTCAAGGCCGATGCACTGCAGGCGACCAACGACCTGGAAAGCCGCGTTGCCGACCTGCGCCACATTGAGTCCGAACTGGAAACCATCCGCCAAGCGCATTATGCGGCGGGCGACCAAGTCAACCAATCCCAAGGACGCTTGTATGAAGCCAGCGCCGAGGTGGGTCGCCTGGAAGCTGAAATCCGCTTTGTGGTGGAAGGCCGCCAGCGTGTCGAGCAGCGCCTGAACACCCTCAAAGAGCAAACGACACAGTGGACCATGCGCAAAGACCAGGCGCTGCAAGAGTCAGAAACACTGGCCGAAAAAGGGCTGGATGCGGACGAAAAAGAGGAATTGCTGAGCGCCCAGGTGGAAGAACAAGCCGGCCTATTGCCTGAGCTGGAAGAAGCCCTGCGTCAGGCGCAAAACAAAGCCAATGAGCAGCGCAGCAGCGTGGGCCAGGTGCAGCAGCAAATTCAGGTGCTGGCGGCGGATCAGCGCAATATTGAAGACCAATCGCGGCAACTGAACACGCGCCATGAGCGTTTGACCATCGACCGCAATGCGTTATCTGCCCCGGATGAACAGCGTTTGGCGAACCTGCAAACCCAGCTGGCCAGCGCACAAGAAGCGCAGCAAGAGGCGCAAGCGCGTTTGCACGAGTTGCAGGACGTGGTGCCGCAGCTGGACGATGCACGTCGGACACAGCAGCAGTTTGTCAATACCGAGTCCCGCAAACACGCCGAGCTGTCAGCCCGCATGGACGCCTTGAAGGCCCTGCAAGACAAGGTCAAGACCGACTGCAAGCTCAAGCCCTGGCTGGCCAAGCATGGCTTGGAAGGCATGGCAGGCCTATGGAGCAAGATTCATATCGAACAAGGCTGGGAAAACGCCCTCGAAGGTGCGCTGCGTGAGCGGTTGGGTGCGCTGGAAGTGTCGCGTCTGGACATGGTGCGCGGCTTTTTGGGCACAACGGGCGCGGATGCGCCGCCTGCGAAACTGGCTTTTTATAGCCCACCACAGGCTGGTTTGCCGAGCCCTGCCAGCGCTTTGCCGCGTTTGGCCGACTTACTGCGTTTGCATGATGCGGGTCAAAAAGCACTGTTGAACGATTGGTTGCACGGCTGCTATACCGCGCTGACGTTTGAAGAAGCGCTCGCGAACCGTACCCAACTGCAGGCGGGTGAGGTGATTTACGTTAAATCGGGTCACGCTGTCACCAGTTACAGTGTGAGTTTTTACGCCCCTGATTCAGAGCAGGCCGGTATGCTGGCGCGGGCGCAAGAGATTGAGAGTTTGGACAAGCAGCTCCGGGCACAGGTGTTGATTGGTGAAGAATCACGCTCGGCGCTGATTCGGGCCGAGGCGGCTTATATGGACGCCTCCAGCCGCTTGGCGACCTTGCGCCGCGAGGCGGCAGAAGGTCAAACCCGCACCCACAATATGCAGGTTGAAGCTTTGCGCATGAGCCAGTTGGCCGAGCAAACCCGCGCCCGCAGCGACCAGATCAACATCGATTTGGCGGAGATCAATGCACAGCTCGAAGAGCTGCAAGAGCGCCGGGTCACGGCTGAAGGCCGCTTTGAAGAGCTGGACATGCAGTTGGCCGACACCCAAGAGCGCCATGCGCAGTTGGGCGACCACGTCATCAGCGCAGAGCGCAAACTGGCCGAATGCCGTGAACAACAACGCAGTCTGGAGCGTTCAGCGCAGGAAGCGACTTTTGCCAAACGGACCTTGCAAGCACGCTTGGCAGAATTGCAGCGGGCGATTGAAACGGCCACGCAGCAAACGCTGTCTATCAGCTCCGAAGAGCAGATCGCCACAGATGAGTTGGGCCGCTTGAGTGCGGTGGCCGCGCAAACGGGCTTGCAAACAGCCTTGTTTACCAAATTAGAGCGTGAAGCCGCTTTGGCTGCGACGCGCAGTGAATACGACGACCTGACCACCAAGCTGCGCGCCACTGACGAGCGCCGTCTGCAGCTGGAGCGCGAGTTGGAACCGTTGCGACTGCGTTTGACTGACTTTGCCTTGAAAGAGCAAGCCGCACGGCTGGGATTGGAGCAATACAGCCAACTGCTGCTGGATGCGCAGGCGGATATGGCGGCTGTTGAGTTGTCCATCAGGGACGGCAATGTGCGCTTGACGGGTTTGCAATCCGAGATTGACCGTTTCAACCGTGAAGTTGCCGCCTTGGGTGCGGTCAACCTGGCTGCACTGGATGAGTTGGCGGCAGCCCGTGAGCGTAAACAGTTCCTGGATGCGCAAACCGCTGATTTGATCGAGGCCATGACCACGCTGGAAGATGCGATCAAAAAAATTGATTCTGAAACCCGTGAATTACTCTCCGGCACCTTCAACACGGTCAATGAACATTTCGGCAGGATGTTCCCCGAGTTGTGTGGTGGTGGCCATGCCAAGCTGGTGATCACCGGCGATGAGATTCTCGATTCTGGTGTACAGGTGGTGGCGCAGCCGCCGGGCAAGAAAAATCAAACCATCCATTTACTGTCGGGTGGAGAAAAGGCGCTGACGGCGATTGCGCTGGTTTTTGCGATTTTCCAGCTGAACCCCGCACCGTTTTGTTTGCTGGACGAGGTGGATGCGCCGCTGGACGATGCCAACACCGAACGCTATGCCAAACTGGTGAAAGCCATGAGTAAAGAGACACAGTTCTTGTTCATCAGCCACAATAAAATTGCCATGGAAATGGCTGAACAACTGATCGGCGTCACCATGCAGGAGCAGGGTGTGTCACGCATTGTGGCGGTGGACATGGAAGCAGTGGTTTCAATCGCCGAGCTCAGCTACGAATAACCTATGAATAATCTATTACTTGGTTTGACAATTGCAGGTGGTGTGGTTTTGGCCGGTGTGGTGGCGCACGGCACGTGGACGGCGCGCAAGGCGGCCCCCAAACTGGCTGAAGAAGACGATACCGCCCATTCATCCTCAGCACCCTATTCAAACGCGGTACTGGTGTCAGATACGGCATCGTCCGACTTGCACATTGAACCCGTGTTCAGTGCAACGCAGTTTGACAGCCAATTGGCGCACGATATGACGCTCGCACATGGGGTGGACAAAAAAACCAATCTGGACCCCTTGATTGATGTGATTTCAGTGATCCAGCTAGAAACGGTTATTTCTGGCGATGCCGCTTTGGCCGCCATGCCGGTGACGCGCCGCGTGGGCAGCAAGCCATTCGCCGTGGAAGGTCTGCTTGAAGACGGCGACGTGTGGGAAACACCCAAGGCGGGTCATCGTTATGCTGTTTTACAGGCGGGTGTGCAATTGGCCAATCGCACCGGCGCTTTGAATGAAATTGAGTACTCCGAGTACGTCGTCAAGACCCAGGTGTTTGCCGATCTGCTTGGCGGCACGCCCGATTTTCCGGAAATGCACGACGAAGTGGCCCGAGCACGCGAGCTGGATGCCTTTGCCAGTACGCACGACGCGCAATTGCGTTTTACGGTGCATGCGGTCGGTGCGGCCTGGAGCACGGGCTATGTGGTTCAAAACGCGGCGCGCTTGGGTTTTGTCGCGGGTGCTTTGCCTGGACGCATGGTGTTGCCTAGCCACATCGCGCATCTGCCGCCAGTGATCACGCTGTCGTTTGACTCACAAGCGGCGATGGCGGAAGACGCGACCACGCAGTCTGCCATTCGTGAAATTGCCTTGAGCCTGGATGTCCCGCATGTGGACAAGTCTGAACAGCCTTTTGCACGCATGCGCGAATGTGCCAAAGCACTGGCCAGCCAGATGGATGGCGTGGTCTGTGACGACCAGGACCAGGCGATTGACGATGTTGCCCTCGATCGTATTGCCATAGACCTGGAGCAGTTGTATGGCACCCTGGATTTGCGGGATCTAAGTGCCGGTTCTCCCCTGACGCGCCGCTTGTTTTCTTGAAGCATGCCTAAAAACATGTCTGAAGATATGGCAGATTTCCCCAATTTATTTGCTGGTGAACATGCAGCAAAAGAGGCGTCAACCACTTCGAAATTAACCCAGCGCGTCGAAGAGCTGCACCAGCTTTTGCATCTGCACGCCCATCGCTACTACGTGCTGGATGAACCGACGTTGCCTGACGCTGAATATGACAAGCTGTTTCAGGAGCTGCAGGCGATGGAAGCCGCTCACCCTGAACTCAAACTGCCAGATTCGCCCACGCAGCGTGTGGGTGGCAAGATACTGGAAGGTTTGATGCCCGTAAGGCATGCGATGCCTATGTTGTCGATCAAAACAGAGACAGACACCACGGCATCTGGTGCACAGAAGTTTGATACATATGTGCGGCGTGAATTGCAACTAAAAGAAGAAGATCCACCTATCTATTACGCTGCCGAACTCAAGTTTGATGGTCTCGCAATCAATCTTCGCTATGAATACGGGGTGTTAGTTCAGGCATCTACTAGAGGAGATGGTGAAACAGGTGAAGACGTAACGCATAACATTCATACTATTAGACAAATCCCACTGCGATTAATCGGTATTCAAGCGCCAATCTTAGAAATCCGTGGTGAAGTGTACATGCGGCGTGATGCCTTCGATGCGCTAAACGAAAAACAACGCCAGGCTGGAGAAAAGACTTTCATCAATCCACGCAATACGGCTGCGGGAGCTGTTAGGCAACTTGACTCTGCTATCGTGGCTAAACGCCCATTGAGTTTTTTTGCCTATGGAGTTGGTGAGGTACGTGATTGGTTAGTCCCTTCTAACCATAATGAGTTACTTGATGCATTGGGGGCGGCAGGTATCCCAGTATGTGCTGACAGGGCGGTGGTTAGTAGCGCTGCTGGTTTGGTAGATTTTCATCGTGAAATCGCAAAGAAAAGAGATGCTCTGCCTTTTGACATTGACGGCGTGGTCTATAAGGTTAATTCGCTATCACTTCAGCAGCGATTGGGCTTTAAGTCGCGCGAACCAAAATGGGCGATAGCGCATAAATACCCAGCGCAGGAACAACTTACAACAGTATTGGATATTGACGTTCAGGTAGGGCGTACTGGAAAACTGACTCCCGTAGCGCGTCTAACACCGATTTTTGTGGGCGGAACCACTGTGTCTAATGCTACGTTGCACAACGAGGATGAGGTATTGCGTAAAGATGTACGTGTTGGTGATACGGTTATCGTGCGGCGAGCCGGTGACGTGATTCCAGAAGTTGTTAGTGTTGTTTTAGAAAAGCGTCCAGCGACAGTGGGTGAATCATTTGATCTTTACAAGAGACTAAATGGAAAATGCCCCACTTGCCAAAGTGCGATTTCCCGTGAGTTGGGACAAGTTGATTGGCGTTGCACTGCTGGACTTTATTGTCCTGATCAACGGAAACAGGCCATTACCCATTTTGCACAACGATCCGCTATGGATATTGATGGACTGGGTACAGAGATCGTTGATGCATTGGTTGATCAAAATAAGGTGAAGAGTCCTGCAGACCTCTACTCGCTTTTGCCTAGTGATCTCCTTAGAATGCGATTAGCTGGTGGAAATACTCTTCAAATTCTTTCAGTTGAAAAATTATTGTTGGCGATCTCTAAATCGAAAGAACCCTCTCTAAATAGATTCATTTTCGGATTGGGAATCCAGCATGTAGGCGCGAGCACGGCAAAATCTTTGGCTTCTTTTTTTGGAAGTTTTGAAAATCTGCGTAAAACATCGCCTTGGACGGTTTGCCTGATTCAAGATGTGGGTATCGAAGTAGCTTTGTCAATTCACGACTTTTTTACAGAACCTCATAATTGCTCGGTTCTAGACGAATTGGTAAATCAAGGAGTTGCGCCCAAAATCACTCCCCCCAAGGCCGCTGATTTTGTAACGTTTGAAAAGCTTCTCTTTACTGTAAAAATGGTAGATATTACTACTTCCCCTAAGAAGCACGGGGTTCTCTTTGGCGTTGGAGATGTTGTACTAAAAGGGCTAGCCTCCAAACTAGGAACTCCTGTCAAATTGCTGAATCCGAGTGTGTCTTTGAGTAACCTTGAAGAGACCGCTCTAGGCAAGCTGACTGGTTTAATGTCGTCAGATGATTGGCGTCAAACGGTAGATGAGCTGGAATCGTTGGGTGTTGCTTGGAATATAAATGTGAACTCAGCGAGTGATAAACCCATGAATGAGAAGCTAAAGCGTATTCTGTTATCCAAGAGCGATTTCTCAGATGAGCAAATTAATCAGATGTCCGACGCTGAAGGCTGGGCGTTTGTTTATCAAAAGCAGTCTCCTAAACGCCTCGAAAAAGGTCCTGAAGTTTGCTTCACTGGTTTCGGCGTGACGGAGCGCCAAGACCTTGAATCGCGTGCTACAGTGGGCGGGCTTCATGTGGTTACGTCTGTCACTAAAGGTCTTATGCTATTGGTTGCCGGTGCTAACGCAGGGCCAGCAAAAATTGAAAAAGCCAGGGCGGGAGGAATTTCTGTTCTAGACAGAACTGAATTTGATCACTTTCTTGAAACTGGCGAAATCCCGGATAAAACCCCATGACTGTACGCGAAATTCTGAAAATGGGAGACCCGCGCTTGCTGCGCGTGGCACCGCCGATGACGCAGTTTGATACAGATGAGCTGCATCTGCTGATCACCGACATGCTGGACACCATGCACGCCGCCAGTGGTGCCGGTTTGGCTGCACCACAAATCGGCGTTGATTTTCAACTCGTTATTTTTGGTACCGATGCAGTGAATCCGCGCTACCCTGAGGCCCCCTTGGTGCCGCGCACCGTGCTCATCAACCCCGTGATCACGGCTTTGGATGCTGACATGGAAGACGGCTGGGAGGGCTGCCTGTCCGTACCCGGCATGCGTGGCGTAGTACCCCGCTACGCAAAAATCCGCTACACCGGTTTTGACCAATATGGCGACCCGATTGACCGGACGGTGGATGGCTTTCACGCCCGTGTGGTGCAGCATGAGTGCGACCATTTGCTGGGGCTGCTGTACCCGATGCGCATGACGGATTTCACGCAGTTCGGTTTTACCGAGGTGCTTTTTCCAGGCTTGGATGACGTAGACGATTAAACGCGTTTGCGTTACAAGATGCCGTATTCACGTCATCGGTTCAACGGCTCAAGTTGAAATCGCCTCCAGCAACTCCGTCTCGATCTCAATTTGTGCTTTGTTGTGTTGCAATGAAGCGCCGGCAATCAAAAATGTATCTTCCACGCGTTCACCCAGCGTGGTGATTTTTGCCAATTGCAAATCGAGCTTGTATTTAGCCAACACCCGGGCAACGCAGTAGAGCAGACCCGCATGGTCGCTGGCAGAGATATTCAACAACCAGCGCTGTGCTTTCTCATCCGGTTTCAAATCCACACGCGGGGTGATCGGGAAGCTTTTCACACGGCGCGAGACCCTGCCGCGCGAGGGCGCAGGCAGTTCACCCTGCGCTTCAATGGTCCGCGCCAGCTCGGCTTCAACCATGCTGGTGAGCTCGCGGTAATGCTCGGGCAGGCTGGCTGTGACAACTTGAAAAGTGTCCAAAGCGTGGCCGTTATGCGTGGTGTGCACCTTGGCGTCCAAAATACTGAAACCCGCTTGGTCAAAATAACCACAAATCCGCGCAAATAGATCAGGCTGGTCGGGGGTGTAGACCACCACCTGCAAGCCCTCACCCAGCGGCGATGCGCGTGCACGCACGAGGGGCAGCCTGCTGCCGACAAACCGCGACAATTGCCGCGTGTGCCAAGCGATGTCTTGCGCATCGTGGCGCATGAAGTAGCTCACATCCAGCGTGTCCCAGAAGGCTTTGTGGCCTTCAAACGGCTCCGCAAACAGGGCCAGATTGACCAGTGCCTCACGTTTTCGGGTTTGTGCCTCTGCATCAGGGTCGGGTGCGCGCCCACCCAGCGTGCGCAGGGTCATGCGGTAGGCGTCTTCCAGAAGTTTGCCTTTCCAGGCGTTCCACACTTTGGGCGAAGTACCACGAATGTCTGCCACGGTGAGCAAATACAGCGCGGTGAGGTTGCGTTCATTGCCCACGCGTTTGGCAAAGGCGGCCACCACGTCTGGGTCGCTCAGATCTTCCTTTTGAGCGACATGGCTCATGGTCAGATGTTCGGCGACCAAAAATTCGATCAGTTTGCAGTCTTCTTTGTTGATGTTGTGGCTTTTGCAAAAACGACGCACTTCCAGGCGACCCAGCTGCGAATGGTCACCGCCCCGGCCTTTGGCAATGTCGTGAAACAAAGCGGCGGTGTACAGAATCCAGGGTTTGTCCCAGCCCGCCGCCAGTTGTGAGCAAAACGGATACTCATGGGCATGCTCGGCGATAAAAAAGCGCCGCATATTGCGCAGCACCATCAAAATATGCTGATCCACGGTGTAGACGTGGAACAGGTCATGCTGCATTTGCCCCACAATTTTGCGAAAAGCCCATAAATATCGACCCAGCACCGAGGTCTGGTTCATCAAGCGCAGGGCGTGCGTCAGTCCTTCGGGTTGCTTGAGTATCTCCATGAAGGTGGCATGGTTGACCGGGTCGTTGCGAAACTGCTTATCCATCACCCTGCGCGCGTTGTACAGTGCGCGCAGGGTGCGGGCTGACAAACCTTTGAGCCCCACCGTGGTTTGGTACAGCAAAAAGGTTTTCAAAATCGCATGCGGATGCTTGATGTACACATCGTCGCCCAGCACTTCAATCATGCCGGCTTTTTCCGCAAAATAGTCGTTGATGGGCTGAAGCGGACGCAAGGCGCTGCTGCTGGCCGGGTTGTCGCCCAACTCGTCCAGGCGCTCTTCGATGTTGAGCAGCAAAATTTGATTGAGTTGGGTGACCGCTTTCGCCACCCAGTAATAGCGCCGCATCAGGTACTCGCTGGCCCGTTTTCCGGTTAGCAAGCTGTCTGTCGTATAACCAAAGGATTCAGCGACCGCTGTTTGCAGGTCAAAAACCAGCCGGTCTTCGCGTCTGTGGGAGATGATGTGTAGCCGTGCCCGGATCAGGTTCAGCAAGGCCAGATTGCGCTTGATCTGGGTGACTTCAAACGCTGTGGCCAGGCCGTTGCGTGCCAAATCGTCCCAATTGTTGCCTAAATGAGCCGCTTTGGCGACCCACAAGACGACCTGCAGATCACGCAGCCCACCGGGTGATTCTTTGCAGTTGGGCTCCAGCGAGTAGGGCGTGTTGTCAAACTTATTGTGGCGCTGGCGCATTTCCAGCGTTTTGGCGACAAAGAAAGCTTTCGGGTCCATGCTGGCATTGAATTGCTCGATATAGCGCGCGTACAAGACTTTGTCACCGGTGATCAGGCGCGACTCCAGCAGGCTGGTCTGCACCGTCACTTCGTTGACGGCTTGTTCCACGCAATCGGCCACGGTGCGCACGGATGAGCCAATTTCCAGGCCAATGTCCCAGCAATGGCTGATGAAGTCTTCAATGCGCTGGCGGGCCAGGGGCTGCTGGTTCAGCTGGTCGCTGCTGGTGTGGTCAGGCAGCAGCAGCAGCACATCCACATCGGAATACGGGAAAAGCTCGGCCCGGCCATAGCCACCCACGGCCAGCAGGGCATAATCTGCCGGAAACGCCGCCAATGTCCACAGGGCTTGCAGCGTTTTATCGGCCAGCTGCGACAGTCGGAGCAAGAGCTTGCCCATGCCGCGCGTGGATGGGCCGCTGTTTTGCATCGCAGCGATGATCGCGCTCTTGTTTTGCCGAAATATATCCTTTAAATCATCAATTGGTCGGCGTATTTCCTGCATATCTTGCTATAGATTTTGTGGCATTTGGTGATCTAGAGACAAGATGGCGTTTATGCTGCGGCGACGAAGGCAGGGGTGGGCGGGCTGCCCGCGGACAGGGTCAGCACCTCATAACCCGTGGGCGTCACCAAAATCGTGTGCTCCCATTGGGCGGAAAGGGAATGGTCCTTGGTCACAATCGTCCAGCCGTCTTTTTCAGGGCCATCCTTGATTTCTTTTTTGCCGGCGTTGATCATCGGCTCGATGGTGAAGGTCATGCCGACTTTCAGCTCTTCCAGTGTGCCCGGCTTGCCGTAATGTAGTACCTGCGGCTCTTCATGGAAAATGCGGCCAATGCCGTGACCGCAAAATTCGCGCACCACGCTGAAACCGCTACTTTCAGCAAATTTCTGGATCGCCGCGCCGATATCACCCAAATGCGCACCGGGTTTGACCTTCGTGATGCCGATCCACATCGCGTCATACGTCACCGCGCTCAGCCGTTTGGCGGCAATCGATTGCTCGCCCACACCAAACATGCGGCTGGTGTCACCGTGCCAGCCGTCTTTGATGACGGTCACGTCGATGTTGACGGCATCGCCTTTTTTCAGCGGTTTGTCATTCGGTATGCCGTGGCAGACCTGGTGGTTGACCGAGGTGCAGATCGACTTCGGATACGGAATATCGCCGCCGCCGGTGTAGTTCAGCGGGGCGGGGATGCAGCCCTGCACGCCGGTGATGTAGTCGTAGGCCAGTTTGTCCAGTTCATTGGTCGTCACGCCGGGTTTGACAAAAGGGGTCAAATAATCCAGCACCTCGGAGGCCAATCGCCCGGCAACGCGCATGCCTGCAATGTCTTGTTCGTCTTTGTAAGTAATCGTCATGGGCATTATTATCCCATTGCTTGAAAAAAAGCATCGGCCAGGGATAAAACGCGATCCAGCGCATCCGGCGCATCGCAGGGTACGATCTGGCGTTCATGGTTGGAGCGCAGCCAGGTCAGCTGGCGTTTGGCCAGTTGGCGGGTGGCGGCGATGCCTTTGTCTCTCATTTGCTGAAGAAGCTGTGGGGTTAATGGGCCAGAACCGGCTTCATCCAAAGCTTCCCAAATTTGCCGGTAACCCACGCAACGGATGGACGGTGTGTCTGCTGACAAATCGCCCCGCGCACGCAGCTTGCGGACCTCTTGCTCAAATCCGCTGGCCAGCATCAGGTCAAAGCGTTGGGCGATGCGTTCGTGCAGCCAGGCACGGTTGTCAGGCTCCAGAGAGATAAAAAGCGTATTTTTAGTGATTTTTTGAGCTGTAGCCGGCGTATTTATTGACTGAGGCGCTATGTTATTTATAGTGTCCAGCGTTTGTTGATTTGCCAGCTGATTCGCCAGTTGAAACGACGACAGCGGCTTGCCCGAGATGCGGTACACCTCCAAGGCGCGCTGCAGCCGCTGGGCGTCGTTGGGTTGCAATCGGGCGGCGCTGACGGGGTCTACCAGCGCCAGCTGCGCATGCATGGCCGGCCAGCCCAGGTGCGCGGCTTCCTGCTCCAGGGCCGCGCGGATGGCAGGATTGGCACACGGCATGTCGTCCAGCCCTTCAAACAGCACCTTGAAGTACAGCATGGTACCGCCGACCAGCAGCGGCGTTTTGCCGCGCGCGGTGATCTCGGCCATCAAGCGCGTGGCGTCAGCCGCAAATTCGGCGGCAGAGTAGGGATGTAACGAGTCGCGGATGTCGATCAGATGGTGTGGCACCACGGCCAGCTCGGCGGCGCTGGGTTTGGCGGTGCCGATGTCCATGCTGCGGTAGACCAGGGCGGAATCGACGCTGATGATCTCCACCGGCCACCTTGACCCCATTTTTTGCACAACCGCCAGCGCCCCCGCTGTTTTGCCCGACGCCGTGGGCCCGGCCAGACAAATGCAGCGTGGCAGCGATGGGCGAGCGTTATTGGTGCCCATACTTTTGCACCGCCGTCCACGCAATGACGGCGATGCACGCCGTCCAAAACCACACGCCCATCACCATGGGCATCGCGCTGCCATCAAAGTACCGGCTCAGCAAAGCCCCCGTGGCAAAGGCGATGATCATCATCAAAAAACCATTCACCGCCGACGCCGTGCCTGCCGCTTTGCCAAAAGGCACAATTGCGCCGGTTTGACCGCAAGGCTGATGGATGCCGTGCCCCACAGCGACGACGTAAAACGGCAGCATGATGGCCCAAAAGTGGTGGACGCCCGCCAAAGCCAGTGTCCCCATCAGCGTGCCGCCCAAGAACGACATCCCGCCCGCAATCGCCACCGTACGGGTGATGCCGTAACGCGCCAGCAGCCATCGGCACAAAAACGTCCCCAAAATGTAATTGGCCGACATGCCAAACATGATCAGGCCATACGTGGCACTGGAAAACCCAAACAGCTTGATGAACACGAAAGACGACGACGCTAAAAACACAAACAGCACGCCGTAGGAGGCGCTGGACAGTGCCGAATAGGTCAAAAACACCGGATTTTTAAGAATCAGCCACCAGGTGCGCAGCAGGCCGACGGGTTCCAGGGCGCGCAGGTTTTTGTGCGTCAGGCTCTCCTTAAAACGAGTCATAACCACCAATAGTGACAAGGCCCCAAACACGGCCATGGCCAGCAAGGCGGCTCTGGCGCTGAGCTGGTCCGATAAAAAACCGCCCAGCGGTGCGCTCAGACACGCCAGGACACCCAAGCCGGTCAGGCCCTTGGACATGACGTGCGCGCCGTCCATAGGGCTATACAAATCACGCACCAGCGCGCGGCCGCACATCACCACCGCGCCCATGGCCAAGCCCTGCAAGATGCGCCAGGTGATGAGCAGTTCAATCCCATCCGACGAAGCTGCACCCACAGCAGCGGCTGTGTAGAGGCTCAACCCCATCAACAAGATGGGTTTGCGCCCAAACCGGTCCGACAGTGGTCCCCAGATCAGCTGCGACACCCCAAACGCCAGCAGCAGCGCCGACAGCGTGTACTGGGCCTGCGCCATCGTCGCCCCAAAACCTTCGGCAATGGCGGGCAGGGCGGGTAGATACAGGTCGGTGGTGACGGGCTGGATGCCCATGAGCAAAGCGAGAACAAAAACAACGGTGGCTTGGGACATGCGCCAAGCCTAGCAGAATTTGCTAACATGACTTTCCATGAACCAGCCCCTGAATCAGTCAATGACACGTCAAGATTTCCGCTTCAGCCACCGCCTGCGGGTGCGCTGGGCCGAGGTGGACATGCAAAAAATCGTCTTCAACGCGCATTATTTGATGTATTTTGACACGGCCATCGGTGACTACTGGCGCGCCATGGCCTTGCCCTACGAGGACACCATGCACCACTGGGGCGGCGATTTGTACGTCAAAAAAGCCAGCGTCGAGTACTTTGCCAGCGCCCGCTACGACGACCAGCTGGACGTGATGCTGAAGTGCGCCAAAATCGGCAACTCCTCCATCCTCTTCACCGGTGCGCTGTTTCGGGCCGACGAGCTGCTGGTCACGACCGAGTTGATCTACGTCTACGCCAACCCTGCCACCCAAACCTCACAGCCTGTGCCAACCGCTTTTCGGGAGCTGCTGCTGGGCTTTGAAGCCGGTGAGGCTATGACGCACGTCAAAACCGGCAGCTGGGACGAGTTGGGCAAAGACGCCGCCGCCCTGCGCGTGGCGGTGTTTGTCGAAGAACAGGGCATCCCGCTGGAGATGGAGTGGGACGAGGCCGATAAAACGTCTCTGCACGCCGTCGCCTACAACCGCCTGGGTGTGCCGCTGGCCACAGGACGTTTGCTGCCCAGTGATTCGCTTGCCGGTCAATTGGGAAAGATTAAATCCAGCAAACTCGGCCGCATGGCCGTCAACCGCGTGATGCGCGGCTCAAAACTGGGTCGTGATGTGCTACACGTCCTGATGGCCGCGGCCCAGGCCCGTGGTGACGACGAAATCGTCCTGCACGCCCAGCGCAGCGCTGAAAATTTCTACGCCCGACTGGGCTTTAGCCCGCGTGGTGATGCGTTTGACGAGGTGGGGATTGCGCATCAGGAGATGGTTTGCAAGCTGTAACAAACCATCAACCATCAGATCAAATATCTTCCAGCAAGGCATAAGGCAGGGCCAGCAGCGTGATCTCTGGCCCGCCGGCTGACCCCAATGTCAGCTTGCCGCCTGCGCTGGCCGACACTTGCATGGACACAATGGCCGAATAGCCGCCGTTTGGATTGGCAGCCACCTGCGCCACGGTGCCGCAAGGTTGCTCGGTATCTGAGTCGTGAAAAACCTCCTGCCCTGCAAAGGGCATCAAGGACTCGACAAAGGGTTGCGTGTTTGCATCGCTGATATCGACCAGATAGGCTCGCCGCTTCAACGTGCCGCGAAACTGGCTGCGCGCCACCACTTCCTGGCCTGGATAACAGCCTTTTTTGAAGTTGACGCCGCCAACCGACTCGTAATTCAGCATTTGTGGCACAAAGGCTTCGACAATCGGTGCGGTGATGGTCGCGATGCCACTGTGCACTTCGCCCCATGCCCACAGCGCGGTCGATAGTGCGTCGCCCGCAGGAGCCGGCGCGGCCACGGGCGTGATCCACAGGCCGCGTGGCTGGTCAAATGCGGGGTACAGGCTGATCAGGCTCGAAAACCCCTTATCAAGCTTGAAATAAGGCTTAAATTCAAATCTAGCCGGCGTATTTGTTGCCTGAGGTGCTATGGTATTGATAGTATTTTGAAGAGCGTCACCGGCCAGTCCATAGAGCGCAAAATCCGCCGTCGCATCCGTCAGCTTGACCTTGGCGCGCATCACGAACATGCTCAAACGCTTCAGGGTGGGTGCCAAAATGTCGTGACTGCAGACCAGCAAAATCTCGGGCGGCAGGGCGGGGTCAATCTCGGATGTTCGTTTAAACCCGATAAAACTCGCTTGCATACGCCCTTTGGCGGTGCAAAACGCGGCCAATCGGGCCTCGTTCATGCCCAAAAGCACCACATCTTGCGTCAATTGGCCCTGCAAAAACTTGGCGGCGTCTTCACCTGCGGCGCGGATAACGCCTAAATGGGACAATTTGGTCACGCCGCTGGGCAATTGCTTGCTCGATTGAGTGTTTTGTGTCGTGTCAATTGTGTGGGGTTTCAATTCTGTGCTCATAGGTGAATTATCATCGTCATTGGTGTGACCGATGGCGTGTAGTGACAATCTCTCAACAATGAAGTTAATTTTAAAATTGATCGTATTCGTGGCGCTGCTTGCGGCCACCGGTGCCGCTGCGCTTTTTTGGTGGAGCTACCAACCCTTGAGCCTGGCCAACAAACGGGTGGAAGTGACGCTGGACCGAGCCACCGGAAAATCCGTCGTCCAGCAGGTGGTCGAAGCCGGCGTGCAAACCGAACCGGCGCTCTTGCAACTGTGGTTCCGCATCTCGGGCGATGCCCGCAAAATCAAGGCGGGGACGTATGAATTTGAACCAGGCACGACGCCGCGCAGCCTTCTGAACAAGCTGGTCACCGGCGCGCAATCGCTGCTGTCCGTTACTTTGGTGGAAGGCTGGAATTTCGCCCAGGTGCGCGAGGCGCTCGCCAAGGCAGAGCGGCTCAAGCAGGACACGCCGGGCCTGAGCGGTGCCGCCATCATGCAAAAGCTGGGCAAACCGACCGTCAAACCCGAAGGCCGCTTCTTCCCCGACACCTACACCTACGCCCGTGGCAGCAGTGATTTAGGGGTTTTGAAAAGCGCCATGCAGACCATGGACAAAAACCTGGAAGCCGCCTGGGCGATGCGCCAGCCGGATTCCCCCCTCAAAACCATCGACGAGGCCTTGATTCTGGCCAGCATCGTCGAAAAAGAAACCGGTAGCAAAGCCGACCGTGCCTTGGTAGGCAGCGTTTTCAACAACCGCCTCAAAATTGGCATGCCGCTGCAAACCGACCCGACCGTCATCTACGGTGCCAGCGTGGACGCCAGCGGCCAGTACGTGGGCAATTACGATGGCAACTGGCTGCGCGCCAAGGCGTCCAACAACCCGTGGAACACCTACCAGCGCGCCGGCCTGCCCGCCACGCCCATCGCCATGCCCGGCAAAGCGGCGCTCTTGGCGGCGGTACAACCGGCTACCAGCACCGCGCTGTACTTCGTCGCCAAGGGGGACGACACTGGCAGCAGCCAGTTCAGCGACACGCTGGAAGCGCACAATCGGGCGGTGAACAAATACATTCGGGGTAAGTAACTTGGGAGATCAGATGAAAAGCGTGAAGGATGGCCTGTTCATCAGCTTCGAAGGCATAGACGGCGCTGGCAAATCCACCCACATTGCCGCGCTGGTGGTGGCGTTTCAAGCCGAGCGGGGCGCTGACCGTGTCGTCCACACCCGCGAGCCCGGCGGTACACCCTTGGCTGAAAAGCTGCGCCAACTGATTTTGAACGACGCGATGGACCCGCTGACCGAGTCTTTCCTCGTCTTCGCCGCCCGCCGCGACCACCTGAACCAAGTCATCGAACCCGCCTTGGCGCGGGGCGATGTGGTGCTGTGCGACCGCTTCACCGACGCCACCTTTGCCTACCAGGGTGGCGGGCGCGGTTTTGACTTGAAAACGCTATCAACTTTAGAGCATTGGACACAACAAATACGCCGGTTTGATGCCAATTTAGCCGTTAAAAATGACGTTGAATCTATTCGGCAACCTGATTTGACCATGTGGTTCGATTTGCCGGCAGAAGTCGCCGCAGAACGCCTAACCGGTGCCCGCCTGCCCGACAAATTCGAAGCCCAGCCGGTCGCATTCTTCCGTCAAGTCGCCGCTGGCTACCAACAACGCATGGATGCCAACCCCGCCCGTTTTGCCAAAATCAACGCTCACCAAAACCGTGAAGCGGTTTGGGCGGATGTACTGGCAGCTGTTAAATCTAAAGGGTTTCTGGCATGAAAGCATCTGAAGCTGTCGCGGAAGAAACTCAAGTCGCCACGCCAGTTGCTCCGTGGATAGCCGCACAAACTCAGAACCTGCTCAAACAGCGCGGCCACGCCTGGCTGCTGCAAGGGCCGTCGGGTTTGGGGCAATACGAACTGGCGCTGCAACTCGTTCGCGCCTGGCTGTGCGACCAGCCCACGCCACAAGGCGCCTGCAACACCTGCACCAGCTGCCACGCCATCGACGTGCGCACCCACGCCGACTTGTGCGTGCTCATGCCCGAAACGGTGATGCTGGCGCTGGGCTGGCCGTTGTCCGAGAAGGCGCAAGCCGACATCGACGACAAAAAGCGCAAGCCCAGCAAAGAAATCCGCATTGATGCCATGCGCGAAGCGGTCGAGTTTGCCCAGCGCACCGCAGGCCGGGGCCGTGGCAAAGCCATGCTGGTCTACCCCGCAGAGCGCATGAACCACATCACCGCCAACGCGCTCCTGAAAACGCTGGAAGAACCGCCAGGTGACCTGAAATTCGTCCTCGCCAGTGAGGCCGCGCACCAGCTGCTGCCCACCATCCGCAGCCGCTGCCTGACCCATACGCTCACCTGGCCCGCGCCGGACGAGTCGCTGGCCTGGCTGGCAACCCAAGGCATCAAAAAAGCCGATGCCGAGCCACTCCTGCGCGCCGCTGGCGGTCGCCCCGCAGATGCGCTGAGCTTTGCCCATTCCGGCCGCAATCCAGCCGATTGGCAAGCCTTCCCCAAAGCCATGGCCAAAGGTGACGTGGGCTTCGTGTCCAACTGGCTGCCCGCCGACCTACTGGACGCCCAGCAAAAGCTCTGCCACGACCTGATGGCCAGCAAATCCGGCGCAGTACCTAGATTCTTCAAATCTGCCGACCTGCCAGCAACGGCTAATTTGCCAAGTTATTCTGCCTTGGCTGGATGGCATAAAACCCTGTCAGCCACGGCCAAAACCGTAGAACACCCCTTCAACGCCGGTTTGATGCTGGAAGCGCTGGTGAGCGGGGCGCAGCGGGTGATGGTGACGAAAAGTTAATGCTGAATGCTATTATTAATATAGCTACGTAGGCAATAAATACGCTGGCTATATCCATATTTTATCTCTAAATAACCGATTTCTCCTAAATCCACCCAATTCTCATGTTCACCGACTCCCATTGCCACCTTGTTTTCCCTGAGCTGATGTCCCAGCTGCCGCAAATCCGCACTGCGATGGCAGAGGCGCGGGTGACGCGGGCTTTGTGTATTTGTACGACGATGGAGGAGTTTGAATCGGTTCACAACTTGGCGACGAGTTATGACAACTTCTGGGCGACGGTGGGGGTGCATCCGGACAATGAAGCCAGCGCTGAACCGGGTAAGGAATTGCGTGAACCTACGTTTGATGACTTGGTGCAGCGCGCTGGGTTACCACGCGTGGTAGGAATTGGCGAGACGGGTTTGGATTATTTCCGACTTGGCGACCGCACGGTGGCTGATATGGAATGGCAGCGCGAGCGCTTTCGCACCCACATCCACGCTGCACAGCATGTTCGCAAACCGTTGGTGATCCATACCCGCGCATCGTCTGCCGATACGATTGCGATTCTCAAAGAAGAGGGAGAAACCGAGGGAAACTTGGGTGCTAAATCGGCTGGCGGCGTGTTCCACTGCTTCACCGAAACAGCAGAAGTCGC
>JAYVJL010000012.1:0-29269 GCA_043769295.1 Polaromonas sp.
GACCTGGCCTGCCTGGGCTTCAGCGCTGATTTGGTGATGCAGTCTTTCTGTCACACAGCCGCGTACCCAAAACCAGTCGACGTGAAAATGCACCACGAACTGCCAGAGTTCATGACCGACCGTGGCGGTATCCCGCTGCGTCCGGGCGACGGCATCATCCACAGCTGGTTGAACCGCATGTTGCTGCCAGACACCGTGGGCACCGGCGGCGACAGCCACACCCGTTTCCCTATCGGTATCAGCTTCCCAGCAGGCTCCGGTTTGGTGGCGTTTGGTGCCGCCACTGGCGTGATGCCACTCGACATGCCCGAGAGCGTGTTGGTGCGCTTTAAAGGCAAGATGCAACCCGGCGTGACGCTGCGTGAC
The DNA here is from genome assembly GCA_043769295.1 of Polaromonas sp. GTDB lineage: Bacteria > Pseudomonadota > Gammaproteobacteria > Burkholderiales > Burkholderiaceae_C > Aalborgiella. The sequence goes on from JAYVJL010000012.1 coordinate 367, forward strand.
TTGGTCAACGCGATTCCGCTGTACGCCATCAAAGCCGGTTTGTTGACAGTAGCCAAGCAAGGCAAGATCAACATTTTCTCTGGCCGCATCTTGGAAATTGAAGGTCTGCCTGACCTCAAGGTCGAACAAGCGTTTGAATTGTCAGATGCTTCTGCCGAGCGCTCAGCCGGTGGTTGTACCGTGCATTTGAACAAAGAGCCGATCATCGAGTACATCACCAGCAACATCACCATGTTGAAGTGGATGATTGCAACAGGTTACAGCGATGTCCGCACCATCAACCGCCGTATCGCCGCGATGGAAGCCTGGTTGGCCAATCCTGAATTGTTGAAAGGCGATGCTGACGCTGAATACGCGGCTGTGATTGAAATCGACTTGGCTGACATTCACGAACCGATCGTCGCTTGCCCGAACGATCCAGATGATGTGAAAACATTGACTGACGTGGCTGGCGCGAAGATTGAAGAAGTCTTTATCGGCAGCTGCATGACCAATATCGGCCACTTCCGTGCAGCGTCCAAACTGCTGGAAAACAAGCGTGACATCCCCGTCAAGCTGTGGGTTGCACCACCGACCAAGATGGATGCGCATCAGTTGAGCGAAGAAGGCCATTACGGCGTCTTGGGTAGCGCAGGCGCACGCATGGAAATGCCCGGTTGCAGCTTGTGCATGGGCAACCAGGCGCAGGTGAAAGAGGGCGCAACGGTGTTCTCTACCTCCACCCGCAACTTCCCGAACCGTTTGGGTAAAAACAGTTTTGTGTATTTGGGCAGTGCTGAATTGGCCGCTATTTGCTCCAAACTGGGTCGTATCCCGACCAAAGCTGAATACATGGCAGACATGGGTGTGCTCACAACAGCCAGCGACAAAATTTATCAATACTTGAATTTTGACAAAATGCCTGACTTCACCGATGTGACTGAAGCCGCGGACAAGGCTGCAGTCAAGGCCGCTGCGACTGCATAACCCCGTAAGCGCTGGATAGCAAAAAGCCCTGTAAGTTGCCTTGCAGGGCTTTTTTATGCTTAAATGTGACTGTAGCCGGCGTATTTATTGCCTAGTGTGCTATTAATTTAATAGTATTAAAGTTAAGGGTTAATGGTTGTCACGCGGTACAAAAGCACCACGTTTGCCGACTAAAAAGTCAAGATCAACGCCTTCACTGGCCTGGGTGGTGGCGCTAGTGCCGCTCAATGTACTGGCGGGCAAAGAAATCGATCTGCGCGGAACGTTCCGGTTTCACTTTGAATTCGCCTTTAAACTTGCCGGCGATCAGAGAAAATCCATGAAGGTGCAGATCGCTTCCTCAAAGAACCAGCTTTTAAATAGCAGTTTAGTCAATAAATACGCCGACTAGAGTCATAAATATAGTCATAAATAGAGCCATAAATCATCCAAGTTTTTGTATGTCAACATTCAACCAAGTCATCCTTTTCACCGACACCGACGGTTGTGCCAGATTCCGTGAAGAGGCCCTGCCCATGCCAGAAGGTAATTCGCAGGCGATGTTGTCAAAGTTGCAACCGTCAGGCGGTTTTCAGGTACGCCACAGCCCGGTGGGCTTTCGCAGCCAGTTCCATTGCACGACTACGCCGCAGTGGGTGTTTATTTTGGGCGGAGCGATGGAAATCTTGCTGCAAGACGGCAGTTCGCGTGTTTTTCAGCCCGGCGACTCGTTTTATTCAGACGACACCGTGCCCGCCGGTGCGACTTTTGACGCTACAGTTCATGGCCATTGGAGCCGTCAAGTGGGGGATCAACCGTTGGTGACGCTCTTCGTCAGAACCTGATCTAAACCTGATCCGGATTGGATTCACCCCTGTTTTGGTGGGCGAATCTCTGATAACTGCGATAATGGAAGGTTAGCGCATTGAATTGCGCTTCTTTTCGTTATTTATTCGCCTCTCAGGCAATTACAGATTCAAAATGGCTCAATACGTATACACCATGAACAAGGTCGGCAAAATCGTGCCGCCCAAGCGTCAAATTCTCAAAGACATCTCGCTCAGCTTCTTCCCAGGGGCCAAGATTGGTGTTTTGGGCACGAACGGCTCCGGCAAATCAAGTTTGCTCAAGATCATGGCCGGTCTGGACAAAGACATTGAGGGCGAAGCCACGCCGATGCCGGGTTTGCAAATCGGTTACCTGCCACAAGAGCCGCAGCTCAACAACGAGCACACCGTGCGTGAAAGCGTGGAAGCGGGCATGGGTGAGCTCTTCAAAGCCAAAGCGCGACTGGAAGAGGTTTATATCGCCTACGGTGAAGAAGACGCTGATTTTGACGCCTTGGCCGCTGAACAAGCCCAGCTGGAAGCCATCATTGCGACGGCGGGCACCGACAGTGAACACCAGCTAGAAATTGCCGCCGACGCGTTGCGCCTGCCGCCGTGGGATGCCAAAATCGGCGTGCTGTCCGGTGGTGAGAAGCGCCGTGTCGCGCTGTGCAGCCTGCTGCTGTCCAAGCCCGAAATGTTGCTGCTCGACGAACCAACCAACCATTTGGACGCTGAATCGGTCGACTGGCTGGAGCAATTCCTGCAGCGCTATTCCGGCACCGTGGTCGCCATCACCCATGACCGCTATTTCCTGGACAACGCCGCCGAATGGATTTTAGAGATGGATCGCGGCAGCGGCATCCCGTGGAAAGGCAACTACAGCACTTGGCTGGAGCAAAAAGGCGAGCGTTTGGCGCAAGAGCAAAAAGGCGAAGAAGCCCGTGCCAAAGCCTTGAAGAAAGAACTGGAATGGTCGCGCCAAAACCCCAAAGCACGCCAGGCCAAGAGCAAATCACGTCTGGCGCGGTTTGAGGAATTGTCAGACTTTGAATACCAATCGCGCAACGAGACACAAGAGATTTTTATCCCTGTGGCCGAGCGCCTGGGTAATGAAGTGATCGAGTTTGTCAACGTCACCAAGTCGTTTGGCGACCGCGTGCTGATCGACAACCTGAGCTTCAAAGTACCGGCTGGCGCGATTGTCGGCATCATCGGCCCCAACGGTGCCGGTAAATCGACCCTGTTCAAGCTCATCGCCGGCAAAGAGCTGCCAGACAGCGGCGAAGTGAAAATCGGTAAAACCGTGCATATGGCCTTTGTGGACCAGCACCGCGACGACTTGGAGAACGCCAAAACCGTCTGGGAAGACGTGTCCGGCGGCCTCGATATTTTGACCGTCGGCAAGTTCCAGATGCCAAGCCGTGCCTACTGCGGCCGCTTCAACTTCAACGGTGCAGACCAGCAAAAACGCGTTGGCACCCTGTCGGGCGGTGAGCGCGGTCGTTTGCATCTTGCCAAAACCCTGATTGCAGGCGGCAACGTCTTGATGCTCGATGAGCCATCGAATGACTTGGACGTGGAAACCCTGCGCGCGTTGGAAGACGCGCTCTTAGAATTCGCCGGCTCCGTCATGGTTATCAGCCATGACCGCTGGTTCCTGGACCGCATCGCCACCCACATCCTGGCCTGTGAAGGCGACAGCCAATGGGTCTTCTACAACGGCAACTACCAAGAGTACGAAGCCGACAAGAAGCGCCGTTTGGGTGAAGAGGGCGCGAAACCGAAACGCATGCGCTTCAAGGCCTTGCATTAAGCATCAAATTAGGCAGTCTCAGGCTGCCAAACCTTTAAAAACCGTCCCAGAGCATGCTTCGGGGCGGTTTTTGTTTTTTTAGGTGTCAAATATGACTCTAGCCGGCGTATTTATTGCCTAAGGTGCTATAAAATATATAGTAATAAATAGTTGGCTGTCAACCCAGTTTCTGCCGCACCAAGGCGATGTTGTTGCGTAGTGCGTATAGCTCGTCTGCGTACGACAAGGGCACGCTGATGGTGCCGACGCGGGTGTCCAGGTCGTCCAGCTCAGTCCGCAGTTTGGCTGTTGCATTGGGCTGTTGGGCAATTTGTTCTTCGATATGCCGCAGTTGTCCATACCACTTGAAAATCCGCGAGCGAATGCGGAACTTGTACATGGGCGGGATGATGCGGGACAGCGGCAGCAAAATCGCGACGATGATACCCAGCGCCAGCCACATGCGTTCGACCAGATTGGCCATCCAAAACGGCAGGTAACGCTGCAGCAGCGGTGCGCCTTGTTTGAGGTTGCGGTCGGCCTCTTTGGACAGGGCAAACTCGCTGTGGGTGGCGTTGGGGAAGTCGCGGGCGCGGTTGAACCAGCCCGCACTGCCGTGGATGCTTTGCGAGGTTTGCGAGAATAGCTGCACCAGCGCGGGGTGGGTTTCAGCGCGGGTGAGCAGCGCCGTGGTGGAGGCGACCAGCCGCACGTCCTGCGCGGGCACATCTGCCGCCAGATCAACCACACCGCGCGGCAGCACCACGGGGCTCAGGAAGGGCAGGCGGCGTGAATAGGCTTCGCTTTGCGCAAAGCTCATCAGTTTGACGCCGGGGGTTTGCAAGAGCATTTGCACCATCAGCGACTCGGGCGCGGAGGCAAAGACGATGGCGTCCAGCTCGCCACCCAAAAACGCCATCGTGGCGGGCGTTTGTTCCAGCTGTGATTTTTTGATGCTGGCCGGGTCGATGTGGTTGATGTCGAGCAGCTTATCGACCAAATTGGGCACGCCGCTACCCACAGTGCCGACGTTGACGCGCAGGTCTTTCAGGTCGCTGAGCGTGGTTAATGTGGCGCTGGCATTGACTTTTTTGGCGGATTCTTCGCGGTAAAACAACCAGATGGGCTCCACAAACAAACTGCCCAGCGATTCCACACTGCTATCCTGGCTTTGTACGCCGGGATGGTCCGCGCCGGCGCTACCGCCTTGGACGAATCCCAGGTCTGCCTTGCCTTCGCGCAGCAGTTGCAGATTGGCAGACGAGCCTTCGCTGGGCAGCAGCACCACTTCAATGCGCCGATTCGACAAGGCTTTGGCATAGCGTTTGCCAAATTCGTCATACGCACTCTGGGCGGGGCCGGTGGCTAAAACGACGCGTTTGGGAGGTGTGGGGTCCAGCCACCAATAAGCCAGTGCCAACAGTAAAACAGCCAGCAGCACAAATGGCCCGATGGAGATGGTCAGGTCACGGAGGGAAAGCAGCGTATAGCGCAGATTGCCCGGCAGGTACGGTAGGTGATGAGGCAGTTGATGAGGGTTGTTTTGCGGCATGGCGTGACCATAGCACGGTGTTGCAAGCGGCTACCGTCAACGGCCATTGCGAAGCGCTACCCGCCGCCACGCTGCATATACAAGTCAAAGCGCTTCATGAAGGTGTAGCGCGCTGCTTCATCCACACCCGCAAAGCGAAACTGAACCAGCAGGCGGGGGATGCTGACCAAACCGATGATGCGCGGTTCGCCCACCTGCCACTTCAAACCCAGCGCACCATCGCCAATACGGACACCCGCCGATTGAGCTTGCAGCTTCCAGTGGTTCTCACCTATAGCATCGGGCAGCCAGCGCAGCCAATCGGCCTCGGTACAGCCCATCTCGCGCTCAAAGCGCTCAGCGTAGGAGGATTGCATTGAATTTGGCTCAGCCACCCGCAATCGGGGGCCAGATCGCCAGCACATCGCCTTCGAGCAATTCTTTGCCAGCACGGTTTTCGGGGGCAATATAGGTGCCGTTGACCAATACCAAATGCACCCATTTAGGCGGCAGGTGGTATTGCTTGATGATCTGGCCAATGGTCGTGCCAGTGCTGACGTCCAGTTCGACGATATTGGTGTAACGCGATTCGGCAGGCAGGTAGTCGGTGAGTGTGGCAAACAGTTTGAGGGTGATGTTCATAGGCGACAAATTTTATCCAAACCCTAACGCCGACGAGTATCTTCAGCGCCCGACCAGTCGCCTTGGCCCTGCGCGCTGGCCAGGTAGGCCTCCATCAGCTTGGTCGGGTCGGCTTTCAGGGTGTCTTTCCAGGCGCCCAGTTTGACCTGGCCTTCCACCAGCCCGCGCATCACGCCGACGTGGTCGGTCCAGCCCACGCTGTTGCAACCCACCAGCACGTCGTCCTGAAACTGCAGGCTCAGGTGGCGACCCAGGGCAACATCGGTCAGCTCCACGTGTTCGCCCCCGGGGCGGCCTTGCCAGTCGCCAAAGCTGGTGGAGATCAAACCCAGCGTGTCCAGCACGTTGATCTGAGTCACGCCTTTGAGTTCGGCTTTGGGCATTGCGCCATGGCTATAGGCAACCATGTTCATCGCGGCAACACGGGCCTGCTCTGCCGCATTTGGTTGGATGGCGCTGACGATGGTTTTGCCGCTGACTTTGTCAAACGCCTCCGCACAGTCACCCGCCGCGTAGATGCCAGACACGTTGGTTTGCAGGTGGGCATCGGTCAACACGCCTTGCAGGCAGGTGATACCGGAATTTTCCAAAAAGCCAATGGCTGGCCGAACGCCTGCGGCGCTGATCACCAAATCGGCCTGCATTGTTTTTCCGTTGGACAAGCGCACGGTGAGTGCTGAACCTGGCGCTGTTCCCGGCTCTATGGCCTCAACCTTGGTGCCCGTAAACACTTCCACGCCTTTGGCTTCGCACCAGTCCCGAATCATGCCGCCCGCCGTCGGTCCCATCATGCGGGGCACCATGCGGTCACCCATTTCCACCACGCTGAGCTTGACACCGCGCGCGGCCAGCGCCTCCATGATGATGCAGCCGATGAAGCCTGCACCTAGCTGTAACACGCGTGCCCCTTTTGTTGCCAGTGCCATGATGCTTCGCGCATCTGCCAGCGTCCAGCAGGTATGCACACCGGTCGAGTCAATACCGGAAATCGGCGGGTGCAGGGGGTTGGAGCCGGTGGCGATCAGCAGCGTGTCGAAGTTGATGGATTCGCCGTTGTTGAGCGCTACGTTTTTAGCAGCTATATCGACTTTATCCACGACGGCTTGAAGTACATTGATCTTTAAATCGGCAAAGTGCGAGGCGCTTTTGCGCAGATACGTGCCGCGCTCGTCGACATTGCCCATCAACAAATATGGAATCGCCATGCGGGAATAGGGTGGCTCGCGCTCATCGCCAATGAGGGTGACGGTGTCGCGGGGTGCATGTTTGCGGATGGTTTCTGCGGCAATAACGCCGGCGGGGCCGCTCCCGATGATGAGGTGATGCATAAATCGGTCTCCAACAATGAAAAAGCGGCTCTCGTATGAGCCGCTTCGTCCTTACTTTACTGAACGCTTTCTACAGTCTTTGGGTGTGTCGGCTCAGAGGCTCAAGCGTTCGCGCGTTGCAGCGGTTGGACGGCCTTCGCTGTCCCACCCACGTGCAGCGTAGTACTTGGGCATCATCTCGGCCAGCATGTTGACCTTGCCTTTGGCCGGGCCGGTTTTGCAGGCTTCTTCCAGCAGGCGTTTGGGCAGGCTGTCGTCTTTGGCGGTGAAACCGGCGCGGTTGTTGAATTCGCGCTCCATGTTCCAGATCCGCTCACCAATTTTTTCCAGCTCTTCGGTGGTGTACTCATCACCACAGGCCGCTGCCATTTGCGGTGCCAGGTCCGCCAAACCCCAAGCAAATGTGGTGAAAATGCACAAACCGGACGAGTCAAACGCGGCGGTCGCGTCTTGGAAGGCCTTGACTAGCTCAGGTTTGCCTTCATGCTCCAACGGGTCGGTTTTGACAGGGATGCCCAGCACCTCCGACGCAATGGTGTAGCCGCGCAGGTGGCAGCCGCCTCGGTTGGAGGTGGCATACGCCAAGCCAATACCCTGAATGGCGCGGCCATCGTAGGCGGGGAACTCCTGGCCTTTGCTGCTCATGCTCAGCTCGGGGTGGCCGTATTTGGCGGTCAGGCGCTTGGAGCCCTGGCCAATTTCTTTGCCAAAACCACGGCCATAGATGGTTTCTTCCGCCAAAAATGCCAGTGTCTGTGCCGAGCCAAATTTGGCGTCAATGCCAATTTGCTCTTTGGTCAGCACGCCCATTTCGTACAACTCCATCACCGCACCGACGGTGGCACCAAAGCTGATCGGGTCGATGCCTTCTTCGTTGCACAGCAGGTTGGCGTATTGCAGCGCTTCGAGATCGTTCACACCATTGGCAGCGCCCAAGGCCCAGGCCGCTTCGTATTCAAGGCCGCCGTTCGCGCCCCGGTATTGTGGTTTGTTGACGATGGTGAAGTGGTTTTCATCCATCTTGCTGATGCGGCCGCAGGCAATGGTGCAGCCAAAACAGGCCTGGTTGTTGACCAGCTGCTTTTTACCATCGGTTTTCCGTGGCGTGGCCATGGCTTCTGCGCCTATGTCTTTTGCCCCTTCAAACTGGTTGTCGCGGTGGTTGCGGGTAGGCAACGCACCCACTTCATTGATGACGCTCATCAACACCTGCGTCCCCATCGCAGGCAAGCCGGTGCCTGTCACGCCGTTTTCAGCCAGGATTTTTTTCTTCTCGGCAATCACTTTCATGAACTCTTTGGGGTTGTGCAAGTTGCCCACACCTTTGGTGCCGCGCACCGCAATAGCCTTGAGGTTTTTGCTGCCCATCACCGCACCTACGCCCGAGCGACCTGCGGCGCGATGCATGTCATTGACCACGGCTGAGAACAGCACCCCGTTTTCACCCGCCTTGCCGATGCTGGAAACGCGGGTCAGCGGGTCTTGCAGGCTTTTCTTGAGCGTTTCTTCGGTTTCCCACACGCTTTTACCCCACAGGTGGCCAGCATCGCGCAGTTCGGCCACGTCATCGTTCACGTACAGGTAGACCGGTTCCGGGCTTTTACCCTCAAAAATCACCATGTCCCAGCCCGCCATTTTGAACTCGGCACCCCAGTAGCCGCCTGAGTTGGAGCAGGCAATCGCACCCGTCAACGGGCTTTTGGTGACCACGGTGTAGCGGCCGCCGGTGGAGGCCATTGTTCCCGTCAAGGGGCCGGTAGACCAGATAATTTTGTTTGCTGGTGAAAGCGGGTCGACGGTGGCATCCACCTCTTCAACCAGGTACTTGGTGCCTAGGCCGCGCGAGCCGATGTAGGAGCGCGCCCAGCCCATGTTCAGCGGCTCAGATATCACCGTGCCCGTTGTCAAATTAACCCGTAGGATTTTTCCTGCCCATGCCATGATCGGTTCTCCTTAAAAAGCTGAGGGCTGATTGCCCAACTTGTTGGCCCACTGTTCCATCTTGCCCAAACCGGTCCAGTTGGCGTCAATGAAGGTGATCGCACCTGTCGGGCAGGCCGATACACAGGCGGGATCGCCACCGCACAGGTCGCACTTTTGCACCTTGCCGGTTTCTTCCACGTAATTGATGGTGCCAAACGGACAGGCGATGGTGCAAACCTTGCAGCCCACGCAGGTGCTCTCGTTGACCACTTTGGCACCCGTGAGCTTGTCAACGGTGATCGCTTCCACAGGGCAGGCGTGCAGGCACCAAGCCTCGTCGCACTGGGTGCAGGTGTAGGGCACTTTTTTGCCTGTTTCATGAAAGTTGAACACCTTGATGCGCGATTTGGCGGTGGCAAAGGTGCCGTAGTTCTCATATGAACAAGCCATTTCGCACTGCAGGCAGCCGGTGCATTTATCCGCGTTGATGTGCAATATCTTTTGCATGTTTTCCTTCTAAAAGTAGAAGCACACCACTTATGCAAAGCTGTGCCTATGAATTTGATGACATAGACATTGTTAGCCGCTTGGGGTACTTGTTATTTGGGGTTAACCCTAGTCGGAAATGCCCGTTAATCGATATTCTCAAATTGATACAGCTGGGCACACCATTACGGTAAAAGAGTGGCGCAATGAACGCAAACCACCCGCCCACCAACGACAGCAATGCCAGCAAACCTGTAGCGGCTCAACACCGCGATGTGTGATGAGTAAGGTGGCGCATAGTTAATTGGTTTTCTCAATCGACATGACAATGAAGGCGCCCTCAACTTTGTCAGCCGTAAACGCCACCTTGTCGCCCATCTTTAGTTTGTCCAGCATAGCGGGGTCTTTGACTTGAAATACCATGGTCATACCGGGCATGTCCAGGTTTTTAATTTCACCGTGTTTCAGGGTAATTTTTTTGTTTTCCAAATCGACTTTGCGAACTTCAGCAGCCACCGTGGGCAGATTTGACATCATCGCAGGCGCTGTCATTTCTTTTTTTGTATCGTTCATTGGCATAGGCGCGCCGGCAAAAGCGGTCGTGGCCATCTTGCTGCTGGCGACATTCACCAAACCTTTCATGCCTGCATCGAAATGACCAGGTTGCAGACAAGCAAAGTCAACCTTACCTGCTTTGGTGAACTGCCAAATGATCTCACCTGATTTACCAGGCGCAACGGTGACCATATTGGCATCGGCATGCTCCATTTCCGGGTTTTTCTTCATCACCTCGGAATGATCTTTAAGCTCTTTGGCTGTGCCAAGCACCATCTCGTGCTTCACCTTGCCTGAGTTTTTGACGATGAAGCGGATAGTTTCACCTTGTTTAACATCAAAAATATTTGCGTGAAATTTCATGTCATCACGCATATCAACGTTTACTGTACGCGTGACTTTGGCTGCAACGCCAGGCTTGCCGATAGCCTCGTCGTCATGTCCGCCCGCATGTGTGCCAGCTGCCATAGCCGTGGTTGCAAGAAAAGAGATAGAAAGTGCCGTAAAAATGGAATTGAATTTCATGTTAGCCCTTGAAAATAATAAAATAGTTAAAAAATGAATCTAGCCCGCGTATTTATTGTCTAACTTGCTATAAAAATAATAGTAGAAGTGATGGCAAATAATTTTAAATCGTTATCAATGCTTCATCCCCTCCATCGTCGGTTTGCGAATTTTCACTTCCACCTCAGCTTGTTTCTTTTGCATCAACGGCATGGATGATTTTTCCTCCGCTTTAAACCTTAACGGGTCCGCCACCGGTCCGTTGACTTCAAAGGCAACGGTTCCTTCTGGGTGCTTGTACCAACCGGGGTTGCTGTAGTCACTTGGTTTTTGGTCTTTACGGACTTTGACGACACTGAACATGCCCCCCATCTCCACCCCGCCAAACGGGCCTTCGCCGGTCATCATGAGCGCGGTGTTGTGGGGTATTTCCATGGTCATCTCGCCCATATCGGCCATGCCGCGCTCCCCCATCACCATGTAGTCAGGGATCAAGTTGGTAACTTTCTTAACCACTTGGCGATGGTCGACCCCAATCATGGTCGGCACGTCATGCCCCATAGCATTCATGGTGTGGTGGGACTTGTGGCAATGAAAAGCCCAATCGCCTTCTTCATCGGCTAGAAACTCAAATTGACGCATTTGACCAACCGCGACGTCGGTCGTGACCTCTGGCCAGCGCGCGCTTTTGGGCACGGGGCCGCCGTCGGTGCCGGTGACTTCAAACTCGTGGCCGTGCAGATGCATCGGATGGTTTGTCATTGTCAGGTTGCCGACGCGGATGCGTACTTTGTCGTTTTTGCGGACATTGAGCGAGTCAATGCCGGGGAAGATGCGGCTGTTCCAGCTCCACAGGTTGAAATCCAGCATGGTCATGATCTTTGGCGTGTAGGCACCGGGGTCGATGTCGTAGGCGTTGAGCAGGAAGCAAAAATCACGGTCCACCTCGCTGATGTTCGGGTGTTTCACCTTGGGGTGGGTGATCCACATGCCCATCATGCCCATCGCCATCTGCACCATTTCATCGGCGTGTGGGTGGTACATGAAGGTGCCGGGGCGACGTGCCACAAACTCGTAAGCAAAGGTTTTGCCCGGCTGAATGCCCGGCTGGTTCAAGCCCGTGACGCCATCCATGCCATTAGGCAGGCGTTGGCCATGCCAATGGATACTGGTGTGTTCGGGCAATTTGTTGGTAACGTAAATGCGCACACGGTCGCCTTCCACCACCTCAATCGTCGGGCCGGGGGACTGGCCGTTGTAACCCCACAGGTGCGCTTTGAAGCCCGGCGCCATCTCGCGCACCACGGGTTCGGCGACGAGGTGGAACTCTTTGACGCCCTGATTCATGCGCCACGGCAATGTCCAGCCATTCAGGGTGACAACGGGGTTGTAGGGTCGGCCGGTTTGCGGGACGAGCGGCGGCATGGTGTCTGGCTTGGTTTGCAGCACAGCCTCGGGGATGGCAGCCAGGGCAACTTTGCTGACGCTGACTGCGGTGACGGCAGCGGCAATCATGCCTGCGCCGCCCAGGAACTTGCGTCTAGAATTCGCTGGATTCTGAGCCGCAAACGACTCAGTCTTGGGTGATTGGTTAAATAGGTTCATGTTGGTTTTGATTGTTATAGGGTACTTTTATGGGGTGTTCTTCTCGGTTGAATCAGTGCCCAGGCGCATCGCCACCTGATGAAGAGCCGGCTGCCATCGTGGGTGCAGACATGGGTTTGCCCAAGAGTGTGGCTTGCAGGGCAGCATCTGCCTGCCAAAATTGTTGCTGTGCAGCGATGGCAGCCTTGACAGTGTTGATCTGGGCGCGATGGTCGGCCAGCAGTTCAAACACGCCAATGAACATGCCGTTGTAGCGCAGGCCGTTTTCTTCGGCAATGACTTTGCTCAGTGGCAGCACTTCATCGCGGTAGTGGCGCGACGCATCGTAGGCTGTGCGGTAGGCTGAGTAACTCTCGCGCAGATCGGAGCCTGCGCTCGTCAATGCCGCATCTAGTCGGTTTGCAGCTGCAAGCGTCATGGCGTTCATGCTGGCGCGCTTAGCATCACCCCAATCAAAAACGGGCAGTCGCAAGCTCAATTCGTAGCCTTTACGGGTGTTTTTGGTATCCGTGGCCAGATCCGTTACGGTGTCTCGCCGCACGCCAAGCTCAATGTCTGTCAAGCTGGTGAGCAGGTTTAAACCTTGGGATTTGCTCGTGGCATCCAGTTGAGACTGTGCTATGCGTATATCCAACCGTTGCGATGTCAGTGCTTTGCTGACGGCTTCTGGGGTTAAGAATGATTTGGGTAAATCTGGAAGCCGCTCTGGTAAGGTCAATGCGCCGATTTGTGTATCTTTGAGCCCCAAGAGTCGAATCAACGCTTCACGGGTCGCTGTGGCTGTTTGTTGGCTAGCCAGCAGTTGTAGGGAAGCATCTGCATAAAAAGCCTGCTGACGTGCACGTTGCAGGCGGTTGAAGTTACCCACACTTTGCATGCGCCTGGCCAGTTCTGCGCTGGCTTGGGCCGACTCGTACACAAGTTTTGAGTATGTGGCCGATTCGTTGGCAGCTACTGCTGCCACCCATGCCATGCGTACTTGCGAAACTAAGCCCACCACGTCCGCCGTCATTTGCAATTCAGTCTGGGCTATCCGAGCCGTGGCGATTTTGTTGCGTTGCGGTAAGGTGAGTAAATCGAGCAAGCCAAAGGCCAGGATGCGACCAAATTCCAGTTCGTCTAGAAACCGCACCCGCTCCAAACTCAGTATTGGGTTGGCAATTCGTCCACCCTGTGCGGCTTGTGCCATGTCTCCCCAACGCTCAGCCAACAGGGTTTGCAGCGCAGGACTGTTGATGACGGCCAGTTGCACGGCTGCTTGCTGGCTAAGTGGTGATTTGAGCAACTCTGAAACTTGGCGGTCACGTGCTGTTTTTGCATCTGACGTTCGCAGTAATTGCGCTGAAGTACCAGCGGTTGATCTGGTTTCGTTGTTGCTGCGGTCAATCGACTGATCGATGTTGACAGACGCGCAACCGCTCAATACCAATACAACAGCGATGGCGACAATAGATTTGGATCTCATTGTTTGCGTCCTTCGTTTGGATTGACTGGCGTTACATTGCCAGTTCTGGGTGTGCTACTTTGTGCGGCAGTGGGCATGTTGTCTGGCTGCTGTGCCTCTTTGGCGTAGGCACGCCAACCGCCAATTTGACCAACTTGATCGTTCGCAGCTTTCCAAGAGGCGACTTTTTCGTCAACGAAAGGCTGGTAATTCACAATCGGCGATGTGTAGCTGACCATGGTTTGCGCCATGCCGGTACCTGAAAGTAGGTAAATGGTGGCCGTTAGGGGAATTAAAAATAGGGTTTTCAAACGCGCTCTCCAAGATGTTTAGACGTTTGGACAGGAATCATCCAGCCAAAAATGACTAAACCCAAGCCTCGTGTGGTGTCTGACTGGCAAGAGTCAAGGCACACAGACGGAGTTTGGGCTGGGAGCTTACAGAATCGGTGGTTTTTGGCTCAGCGCGAGCTTGGCGCTGGCAAACAGGCTGATGTGGGCGAGGGGCGTGGGGCTGTGCGTAGTGATGGCACTGATGATTTGAACAGTACAGACCAAGCCCATTGCATGGCAAGACTGGCAATCAGTGCAGGTCTGCGTGGACGCTGATGCATCAGGGGCATTGGATGAATCAGACTTTGCATTCGCATGCATCTCGCAATCCGCAGGCATGGCTGATGTTGACATGCTTGAAAAAGAGGAGGAAACGCCTATTTTAGTTCCAAATGTGGTGCCAGCCGGCGTATTTATTGCCTGAGCTGCTATTGAATGCATAGTAGCCATCTCGGTCGCCATGGCTTCACCCATCCAGCCGCGCAAAGGCAGCAGAGCGATCATGAGGATAAAAATGAGTCGGCGCATAGGCAGATGATACGAGATACCAAGAAAAGTTCAATTTTGGGGTTGTTCAACAACGAGTTCTTGCCGCGCCTGCCGGATGACGGAGCCGCCCCAGATGGCCAGACTCGCCACCACCACCGCCACCGCCGCCGCCAAGTCAGGCCAGACGCTGCGCATATTGGCATCGCCTAAAAAGTCGATCGCATCGGCTAGCAGGGGCTGGTGATCAATTACTGGATTAAGTGGCAAGAGCTCAGTCCAGTTTGGCCCCTGAAGCAGCCACGGCGGTCGCCCAGCGCGGGGTTTGCTGTGCTAAAAATTGTCCAAACTCCTCACTTCCCATGAACGCCGGGTCGGCGCCCTGCGTCACCATGCGGCTGCGTATATCGGGTTGCGCTCTTTGCTGGTCACGGCCATCAAACACATTGTTGCAGTGCAAAAACCATCACTTGTCATAGGGCATCGGTTCACTGGCCACCAGCAAGTTGCCTTGCCGCAAGCGTGTCGGGCTGAGCGCGCCAGCCGAGTCCAAGATGGGGTAGGCGATGGAGCAAATGTGGGAGTTGATGCGTTTCAGTTCGCCGATCAAGTCCAAATGCAGACTGCTGGTTTCTATGCTTTCGGGGGTGTTGTCCGCCAAACGCTCCAGATGGGTAGCAGAGTAAGCGCGTTCCAAATCGCGGAAACGGGCTTTTTCTTCCAGCAGTTTTTGTGCATTGCGCACATTGCCGTTCAGGAAAACGTTCATACCCAGACGCAGGTTGTCGAGCAGACGGGCGTGCAGTTCGCAAATTTCGGCCATACCGGCTTCCGAAAAATTTCGGCCACGGTTGATTTTTTTGTCCTCCACATCCAGTAGCACGCGTTCAATGATGTCACCAATCTGCTCCATGTTGATGGTGAAGCTGATGATGTCGGTCCAGCGGCGGCTTTCTTCTTCGGCCAGGGCCTCGCGGGAGATTTTGGTCAGGTAATACTTGATGGCGGAATACAGCTCATCCACCGTGTCGTCCAGTTTGCACAGGTCTTGCGCCAAGGCGAGGTCGTTGTTTTTGATGACGGTGAGCAAACCATGCAGCATGGTTTCCACCACATCAGCCTGGTGCAGCGCCTCGCGCACGGCGCAGGAGATGGCGAGCGACGGGGTGGACAGGGCAGATGGGTCAAGATGCCGTGGGCGCGACAGGGCGTTGTCTTTGATCGGGGGGAGCAACTTTTCGACCCAACGGGCGACGATGCCGGTCGACCCGATCAAGGCAATTGCGACAATGGTATTGAACGCCAGATGAAAGATCACGACTTGCGTGGCTGCACCGCCCACCATACCGTTGGTGTATTTGAGCCACAAGCCCACGCAAGGCGCAGCCACCAGAATCCCCAAGACCTTGAACAGCAAATTACCCAAGGGGACTTGGCGCACCGTGACGGCTGATTTCAGGGTGGTCAAGACGGATAACAAACCACTGCCCAAATTGGCACCCAGCACCAAGCCCAGTGCCACCTCCATGGGGA
Organism: Polaromonas sp.; assembly: GCA_043769295.1. GTDB lineage: Bacteria > Pseudomonadota > Gammaproteobacteria > Burkholderiales > Burkholderiaceae_C > Aalborgiella. Next base: position 16,303 of record JAYVJL010000012.1, read on the forward strand.
TCACCTGCGACGCCGCCAAGGTGGCGACCAGCAGCACCGTGGCCAGACTGGAATAGGCCAGCGTCGCCAGCAAAGCGCCCACGGCAACTTCAAGCATCAAATCGCTGATGAGAGATTTGAGCGCCATTTGCACCACAGGAGACTGCGTCAAGACGCGGGTGGAGGCGCTGATCAGGCTCAGCGCCAGCAACATCAAACCCAGCCCGATCAAGACCCGCCCGACACGCCCCACAGTGGTGTCTTGCCTGGCAATGAACAGCACAACGCCGATGAAAATCAGCAAAGGTGACAACCAGCTCAGGTCAAAGTGAAACACCACCGCCATCATGCTGGTGCCCACATCGGCCCCCAGCATGACGGCAAGCGCTGCAGGAAGGGTGACCAACCCTTGACCCACGAAGGCAGAGACAATCAAGGCCGTTGCGGTACTGGACTGCACCACCGCCGTCACGCCCACCCCTGCAAGTGCCGCGGTGACGCGGTGGCCCGTGGCCTGGGCCAAAATATGCCGCAGGTTGGCACCAAAAACACGCAAAATACCTGTGCGAACGAGGTGGGTGCCCCACACCAGCAGCGCTATGGCAGCCAATAAATTTAAGAGTTGTTTCATAAACTGATTAGATAAGCCCGTTGGGTAAATGTAGTGTGGCGTCGTGAAGAGTCGCAAAAATTATGGGCTTAAAAGAGAGATTCTTATGTGTCACCATAATACCCAAGTCTAAGTGTCCCTTGGGGCTGGTACTGTCCGCCTTGAATGGTCGCTTAGGCGACGCTCGCCGGGTAAGTGCTGCGTTGCAACATTGCCAAAGCGTATATGCTGCAAACCAGTGAAAATAGCGCTCATTGAAGCATCAAATACCGTCAAGTACCGTCGTTGGAGGAGTTCTCATGTCCGATCCGTTGAAGCACTATAAATTTTGGCCCAAGCGTCTGCCACACAGTATTTCGCCCCCCGGCACGCCCTTATGGGATAACTTGGCCATCAGCGCCAAGCGCTATCCGAACAAAGCGGCGGTGGTGTTTTTTGGACGGGTGCTGACCTACGCGCAATTGGCGCAGCAAGCGGAGCGTTTGGCCGCCAAACTGCACGAGCTGGGTGTCGTCAAAGGCGACCGCGTGGTGCTGGACATGCAAAACTGCCCCCAGCTCATCATTGCACATTGGGCGATTTTGCGAGCCAATGCAGTGGTGGTGCCGGTCAATCCCATGAACCGTGCTGAGGAATTAAAGCATTACATCCTGGACCCCGATGCCAAAGTCGCCATCACCACGGGCGACCTGGCGGCGGAGCTGGTCAAAGCCAGCGATGCCCTTGAGACCAAAGACCGCTTGGCACATCTGATCGTGACACAGTTTACGGACGCATTTGACGCCAATATCCAGGGCGATGACGCCCCGCCGGCAGTATGGCACGATTGGCTGTTAACGCGCCATCCTTTGCCCATCATGAAAGATGGCGCTGTACACCATTGGACAGATGCCTTGGCCTGCACAACTGCCGCACCCGCCTTGACGGTGACACCTGTCGACTTGGCCATCTTGCCCTACACCAGTGGTACCACCGGTTTGCCCAAAGGTTGCATGCATACACAAGCCAGCATCATGCACAACGCGGTAGCCAGCGGGATTTGGGGCAACGGCACGGCTGAAAACATCACGCTGGCCGTGGTGCCGATGTTCCACATCACCGGGATGGTGAGCGTGATGCATGCCAGCATCTACGGTGGCTCGACCTTGGTGCTGATGCCGCGCTGGGACCGCGATCTGGCTGGTCGCCTGATTTCGCGCTACCAGGTCAGCCACTGGACCAACATCCCCACCATGGTGATTGACCTGCTGGGTAGTCCGCATTTTGACAAATACGATTTGAGCAGCCTGGTCTATATCGGTGGTGGTGGTGCCGCCATGCCGCAAGCGGTGGCGCAGCGTTTGTTTGAACAATTTGGTCTGCGCTTCGCCGAGGGTTACGGGTTGACCGAAACCGCCGCCCCGTCGCACAGCAACCCGCCTGATGCCACCAAGCAGCAGTGTCTGGGTATTCCGTTCATGAGCGTGGATTCCAGGGTGATCGACCCCGAAACCTTGCAGGAAATGCTCACAGGCGAGCAGGGTGAAATCATCATGCACGGGCCGCAAATATTCTCGGGCTACTGGAAGCGTCCGGATGCAACGGCCTCCGCTTTTATTGAGCTTGAAGGAAAGCAGTTTTTCCGCTCGGGTGATCTGGGTCATGTCGATGAAGACGGCTATTTCTTTCTGACGGACAGACTGAAACGCATGATCAACGCCAGTGGCTTCAAAGTCTGGCCGGCGGAGGTGGAGGCCCTGATGTACAAGCATCCGGCCATTCAGGAAGCCTGCATCATCAGCACACAAGATGCCTACCGTGGAGAATCCGTCAAAGCCGTGGTAGTGCTGCGCACCAGCCACAAAGACACGTCGGAGCAGGCTATTTTGGATTGGTGCCGAGACCACATGGCTGTTTACAAAGCACCACGCATCGTGCGGTTTGTTGATGCGCTGCCTAAAAGCGGCAGTGGCAAGGTGATGTGGCGGACGCTGCAGGAGGCGGAGAAATCCTAAAAACAGCTGGCAATGGCTGGGTTCAACAAGGCGTTTAAAAATCATCAACAATGAAACCACTAAAAATTTACATCTGGAGACACTATGTTTGAAACCGTCATCGCCGGCAGCCTGCCTAAACCCGCCTGGTTGTCTGAAACCCAAAAGCTCTGGCCACAATGGAAGGCTGAAGGTGCTGAGCTGGCACAGGCCAAGCTGGATGCCACCTTGCTCTGGATCAAAGCGCAAGAGGATGCGGGGCTGGACATCATCGGCGACGGCGAGCAGTCGCGTCAGCATTTTGTGCATGGCTTTTTGGAACAGGTTGAAGGCATCGACTTTGAACACAAAGTCACCATGGGTATCCGTAACAACCGCTACGACGCCCAAGTGCCGCAGGTGGTGGCACCACTCAGACTCAAGGGCCGCGTTCATGCTGCTGAAGCGCAATTTTTACGCGCCCATACCAAAAAGAAGATCAAATTCACGCTGCCCGGTCCGATGACCATTGTCGATACCGTGGCTGACCGCTTTTATGGCGACCGCGTCAAGATGGCCATGGCCTTTGCCGATCTGCTCAACCAGGAGGCCAAAGCGCTGCAGGCCGATGGTGTGGACATCATCCAGTTTGATGAACCTGCTTTTAATGTCTACATGCAGGATGCCGCCGATTGGGGCGTGGCTGCTCTGGAGCGTGCCGCAGCGGGGCTGACCTGCACCACGGCGGTTCATATTTGCTACGGCTACGGTATTAAAGCCAATGACGACTGGAAAAAAACGCTGGGTGACGCGTGGAACCAGTACGAGCTGGTGTTGCCTGTTTTGGCCAAAAGTTCCATCCAGCAAGTCAGTCTGGAAAGCTACCACTCCCATGTGCCGCCGCATTTGATGGCGCTGTTAGAGGGAAAAGATGTGATGCTGGGCGTGATTGATGTGGCGAGCGACGAGATTGAAACGCCCGAGCAAATATCTGAAACAATAGGCACCGCGCTGCAGTTTGTGGCTAAAAACAGGCTGTTCCCCTGCACCAACTGCGGTTTGGCCCCGATGAGCCGTGAGATTGCGCTGAAGAAGCTCTCTGCCTTGGCGCAGGGTGCTGCTTTGGCGCGCAGCCGTTTCGTTTAAATACTATTTTCTCTGTCTCTATGAAATCAACCAAAACACCATCGACCTCAGCAGCGCTAGCGGCAAACGCGGGTCTGCACCCAGAGCGTGCGGCCCGCTTGCTTGCCGTCCTGCAATCTGAAATTGACCGCCAACGCCTCCCCGGTGCGGTGGCCATGATCGTCCGTAACGGCAAAGTGGTCATGTTTGAGAGTTTGGGGCAGCAAAACCCGGCTGATGCATCCAGCATGGCTTTGGACTCTATTTTTCGCATCTATTCCATGACCAAACCTATCGTTTCGGTGGCGGTGTTGATGTTGATGGAGCAGGGCAAGCTGTTGCTCAGCGATCCTGTCGGCAAATATCTGCCTGAGTACGCCAAACAGCAGGTCACCGCAGAGATTGATGGGCAAGTTGCCTACGCGGCAGTTGCGAAATCTGCCACCGTGCAGGACCTGTTGCGCCACACCGCTGGCTTGACGTATGAGTTTTTGGGAAACTCGGCGGTCCAAAAAGCCTACCGCAGCGCCAAAATTGGCATGGGTTTGCGGGATGCCAGCAATGCAGAGTTTTCCCGGACGCTGGCTGCTCAGCCCCTGCAGTTTGAGCCCGGCACGGTGTGGGAGTACAGCCGTGCGACAGACGTGCTGGGTGCGCTGGTTGAGGCAGTCAGTGGTCAAACTTTAGGCAATTTCCTTCAGGATGAAATTTTCAAACCCTTGAAGATGTTGGAGACAGGGTTTAGCGTTCCTGCTGAAAAGCACCACCGTATTGCCGAGCCTTTCAAACACGACCCCGACGGCGGCATCCCGCTTCGCCTGATCAATATCCAGACACCTCCGCAGTTTGAATCTGGCGGGGGTGGTTTGGTCTCAACAGCGCATGATTACGCGTTATTTTTGCAGTTCATGCTGAACAAAGGCGAGCTGGACGGCGTGCGCTTGCTCAGCAGCCACACGGTTGATTTCATGACTGCAGATCATCTTGGGCATCTTCCCGTCAGCGCTGCCAGCGCCGGCACACTGTTGCCACCAGGTCACGGTTTTGGCCTGGGCTTTGCAGTACGCACTGCCGCAGGCATCAGCGCCGTACTCGGTTCTGCAGGTGTCTATTACTGGGGTGGTATCGCAGGTACAACCTTTTTTGTTGACCCCAAGCTGGACATGTTTGCCATCCTGATGATCCAGGCCCCGAACCAGCGCGACTATTACCGACCGCTGTTCAGGAACCTGGTATACGCCGCATTAGAGGCTTGAAAACGGGTAAATATGGCCTAATTTTCCATGTAGCCGGCGTATTTGCTGCCTAAACAGCTATATTTTTTGTAGCAATTTAGGGGTTGATTAATCTTAATCCTCCGCCACCTGCAACACCAGCTTGCCAAAGTTGCTGCCGTTAAAGAGGTTGATCAGCGTCTCGGGGAAGGTGTCCAGTCCCACGACCACATCTTCTTTGCTCTTCATGCGGCCATCTTTCAGGTAGCCGGCCATTTCGGCAACCGCCAGGTGGTAGCGGGAGGCGTAGTCAAACACCACGATGCCTTCCATGCGGGCTCGGTTGACCAGCAGACTGAGGTAGTTTTTCGGGCCTTGTACGGCTGTTGTGTTGTTGTACTGGCTGATGGCGCCGCAAATGATGATACGGGCTTTCATGTTGATGCGGGTCAGCACGGTGTCCAAAATCTCGCCGCCCACGTTGTCAAAATAGATGTCAACACCTTTGGGGCAGTGTTCTTTGAGACCGTCTTTGACTGAGCTGGGGCTGGCTTTGTAGTCGATGCAGGCGTCAAAACCGAGTTCTTTCACCACCCATTCGCATTTGGCCGGTCCGCCGGCGATGCCCACCACGCGACAGCCCTTGATTTTGGCCATTTGCCCGACAGTTTGGCCGACGGCACCGGCAGCACCCGAGACAACGACCGTTTCACCGGCTTTGGGTTGCCCCACGTCCATCAAACCAAAATAGCCCGTCATACCAGGCATGCCCAGCACGTTGAGCCATTGGTTGACGGTACCCACATTCAAGTCGATTTTGACCAAACCACTGCGTTTGATCTGGTCAACAGGGACTTGCAAATATTCTTGCACGCCAAGACCGCCAGAAACGTAGTCACCTACCGCAAAATCCTTGTTTTTCGATGCGATGATGCGGCCCACGCCACCGGCGCGCATGACTTCGCCGATACCGACGGGTGGGATGTAGCTCTTGCCTTCATTCATCCAGCCGCGCATGGCCGGGTCTAACGAAAGCGACAATGTTTTGACCACGACACCGCCCTCAGCCGGCTCGGTGATCGCCTCGGTCGTGAAGCTCCAGCCCTCGCGGGTCGGTAAACCTACGGGGCGGGCGGCGAGACGAATTTGGTGGTTGACGAGAGACGTGTGTGTTGACATGCGGGGCTTTCTTGATTTTAAAAGGTGAAAAATTCAAACAAGCACCGATGATAAGTTTGGGGCAAGCGCCCCGACGTAGCCCAAGCGACACCTACGCGTCATTATTAAGTTAGGCGAGCTGGCCTAAAAGTAAATATTCCATCAAGGCTTTTTGCGCATGTAATCGGTTTTCGGCTTCATCCCACACCACGGATTGCGGACCGTCGATGACTTCGGCTTCCACCTCTTCGCCACGGTGGGCGGGCAGGCAGTGCATGAACAGGGCGTTGGGTTTGGCTGCGCGCATCATTTCTTCATCCACGCACCAGTCGGCAAAAGCGGTTTTGCGGGCTTCGTTTTCAGCCTCGTAGCCCATGCTGGTCCACACATCGGTGGTCACCAAGTCGGCGCCTGCGCAGGCTTGCATCGGGTCTTTGAACACTTTATAGCTGTCCGATGAACGCAATCCGGCGATGTCCTGATCCACTTCATAGCCACTGGGGGTGCTGACATGCACGGTAAAGCCCAAAATCTCACTGGCTTGCAGCCAGGTGTTGGCCATGTTGTTGCCGTCGCCCACCCAGGCCACGGTTTTGCCCTTAATAGAACCACGGTGCTCAATGTAGGTAAAGATGTCCGCCAAGATCTGGCAGGGGTGAAACTCGTTGGTCAAACCGTTGATGACGGGTACACGGGAATGTTCGGCAAAACGTTCGATTTTGGTCTGCTCGTAGGTACGGATCATCACCAGATCGACCATGCGGCTGATGACTTTGGCGCTGTCTTCAATCGGCTCGGCACGACCCAACTGGCTGCCGTCAGTGGTTAGGTGAACCACCGAGCCACCGAGCTGGTACATACCCGCCTCAAAGCTCACGCGGGTGCGGGTGGAGGCTTTTTCAAAAATCATCGCCAGCGTGCGGTCCGCCAGGGGTTGGTGCTTTTCGTAGGCTTTGAATTTTTTCTTGATGAGCGCTGCGCGTTCAAAAATGTAGGCGTATTCAGCCGCCGTGAGATCGCTGAATTGCAGGTAATGCTTGATTGGTTTCATAAGAACAGCAAGAGGGATACAGTTACGCTTTATTCGCCAACAACTGTATCACCAGCGGGCACAGGATGGACACGACCTCATCAATCTCCGCTGTGGTGATGATGAGCGGTGGCACCATGCGGATCACGGTGTCCGCCGTTACGCTGATGAGCAGACCTTTGTCGGCACATTGTTTGACCAGATCTCCGCAAGGCTGGGTCAATTCAACGCCAATCATCAGGCCTTGGCCACGAATTTCTTTCAAACCCGGATTGCCAGCGAGTGCTTTGCTGATGGCAACCCTGAAATAGTCGCCCATCTTGGCGGCATGGGCCAGCAGACCTTCTTCCTCCATGATGCGAATGGTCTCAATACCTGCGCGCATGGCCAGCGGGTTGCCGCCAAACGTGGTGCCGTGGTTGCCGGGTTGGAAGATGTTGGCCGCTTTGGGCCCTGCTACCACCGCGCCAATCGGGACGCCACTTCCCAAACCTTTGGCCAACGGCATCACATCAGGCACGATGCCCGCCCACTGGTGGGCAAACCACTTCCCGGTACGCCCCATACCGCATTGCACTTCGTCGATCATCAGGAGCCAGTCGTTCTCATCGCACAATTTGCGCACTTGCTGCAAATAGTCAATACGCATCGGGTTGACGCCGCCTTCACCCTGAATCGTTTCAAAAAACACGGCAGTCACGTTTTTGTTGCCAGCCGTGGCTTTTTTGAGGGCTTCAATGTCGTTCAGCGGTACGCGGATGAATCCTTCAACCAGAGGGCCAAAGCCAGCCTGCACCTTGGGGTTGCCCGTGGCGCTGAGGGTTGCAATGCTGCGGCCATGGAAGGCCTTTTCGTAGACCACAATCTCAGGCCGATCAATACCTTTGTCATGCCCATACTTGCGGGCCAGTTTGAGCGCTGCTTCATTGGCTTCCAAGCCCGTGCAGCAAAAGAACACATTGGTCATGCCAGACAGTTCTACCAGCTTGGCGGCCAGTTGCTCTTGTCCGGGCACATGGTAGTAGTTGCAGCTGTGGATGATTTTGCTCAACTGGTCTTGTAGCGCTGGCACCAGCTTGGGGTGGTTGTGCCCCAGCGTGTTGACCGCAATGCCACCCAAGGCATCAATATAGCTTTTGCCATTGATGTCCCACAGTCGGCAACCTTGGCCGTGCGACAAGGCTATGGGTACGCGGCCATAGGTGTTCATCACATGGGGGGAGGCAGCTTCAATGAATGCGGGCATGGGGTTTCTCCAGAGAACAAATCAAAAAGGTTGACAAAGCCATCATGATGGAATTCACGTTTGGCAATTGCTTCAAGCTTGATTCTAGATGCAAGGCTGGATATAAAGCTTTATCGGTTTGATGAAAATTTGACCGGGGACTATCTTGATTTGAGCAACAAAGCGCCCGCTAAAGGACAATCAACGGCCAATTAATGGTCAGTTGACATGAAAACTGCTGTAACAATTCATGTCAAAAATCATGAACGGGGTTTCTGCAAGTCTTATATAAGATAAGATACTTGTGCAGTGCAGCAAAACATGCGCGTACTGTGATTTGCGCCACCCGCAATCCGATTATCAAGCACCTACAAGGTCCTGTTTTTAACCTCGCAGTCACCCCGCATGACGTCCAACACCGCCAAAGAAATCTTCATTCAAGGCATCACCAATGATGGCAAAACCTTCAGGCCGACCGACTGGGCCGAACGCTTGGCTGGTGTGATGAGCCAGTTTCGCCCCGGCGGGCCACGCCCAGGCAGCCATTTGAGTTACTCACCCTGGTGCGTGCCAACGATTGTCGGTGGCGTGAAGTGTGTGGTGGTCAACAGCGACTTACGCGGCCTTGAACCCATGGCTTGGGATTTCGTCATCAACTTTGCCAAAGACAATAATTTGCAGGTGGCGGAAGCCTGTTTGTTGTCCGATCCGTTCAAATCAATCTGAGTATTCCCCGCTCGCAATGGTGCGATTTGGCCATTCAGTTGACCAAAAGTCGCTAGACTGACAATTTTCCGGAAACAAAAGCTCTAAACTAAATGATAAATTATATTTATCTTAAAAAAAGCACGGTCGTTCTATTTTTTGTGCATAATGCAGCCTACAATCCATGCAGTTGGTTGACGTGAACGTAAACGTAAAGGTAAGCGTAAACGCCGATACATTGTGGGTGTAAGCTCGATTCATTTGAAAAACCAGTTTTATTTAGTTGGATAAACGCTAGGAGATATAGCAATGAAGGTCTTGGTAGCAGTCAAACGCGTTGTGGACTACAACGTCAAAGTCCGTGTCAAATCGGACAACACTGGCGTGGACATCGCCAACGTCAAGATGAGCATGAACCCCTTTGACGAGATCGCCGTCGAAGAAGCCGTGCGTTTGAAAGAAAAAGGTGTCGTCACTGAAGTCATCGCCGTCTCCTGCGGCGTTACCCAATGCACCGAAACCCTGCGCACCGCCATGGCCATAGGCGCCGACCGTGCCATTCTGGTGGAAACCGCCGAAGAGCTGCAACCTTTGGCCGTCGCCAAACTGCTCAAAGCCCTGGTCGACAAAGAACAACCGGGTCTCATCATCTTGGGCAAACAGGCCATCGACGACGACTGCAACCAGACCGGCCAGATGTTGGCGGCATTGGGCGACCTGCCCCAAGCCACCTTCGCCTCCAAAGTCGAGATCGTGGACGAGAACGGACAAAAAAAGGCCGTCGTCTCCCGTGAAGTCGACGGCGGCATGGAAACCCTGTCTATCAGCCTGCCAGCCGTCATCACCACCGACCTGCGTCTGAACGAACCTCGCTACGTGACCTTGCCCAATATCATGAAGGCCAAGAAAAAGCAGCTCGACGTCTACAAACCCGAAGATCTGGGTGTGGATGTCAGCCCCCGCCTCAAAACTCTCAAAGTGATGGAACCCCCCAAACGCAGCGCCGGTATCAAAGTCCCTGATGTGGCCACCTTGGTCGACAAACTTAAAACCGAAGCCAAGGTCTTGTAACGGTACAACGGAGCATCCACATGACATCATTAGTAATTGCAGAACACGACAACGCCAGCATCAAAGGCGCGACCCTCAACACCGTGACCGCAGCCATTCAGTGCGGTGGTGACGTCCACATCCTGATTGCAGGCTCTAATGCCGGCCCAGCCGCTGCACAAGCCGCTCAAATCGCCGGAGTCGCCAAGGTCTTGCACATTGATGACGCCGGTCTGGCCCACGGTTTGGCTGAAAACGTCGCCGCCCAAGTGTTGGCTATCGCCGCCAACTACAGCCACATTCTGTTCCCGGCCACTGCCAGCGGTAAAAACGTCGCCCCGCGCGTCGCCGCCAAGCTGGACGTGGGCCAAATCTCCGATATCACCAAAGTCGACAGCCCGGACACCTTCGAGCGCCCGATCTACGCCGGCAACGCCATTGCCATCGTGCAAAGCCTGGATGCCACCAAAGTCATGACCGTGCGCACCACCGGGTTCGACCCGGCTGCCGCTACCGGTGGTTCAGCTGTGGTGGAAGTGGTTGCTGCACAAGCCGCCAGCACCCAATCGACCTTCATGGGCAGTGAGATCGCCAAGAACGACCGTCCCGAGCTGACCGCCGCCAAGATCATTGTCAGCGGTGGCCGTGCTTTGGGCAGTGCCGAGAAGTTTGCCGAAGTCATGACGCCCCTGGCTGACAAGCTGGGTGCAGCCATGGGTGCTTCCCGTGCAGCCGTGGATGCGGGTTATGCCCCTAACGACTGGCAAGTCGGTCAAACCGGCAAGATTGTGGCACCGCAGCTGTACATCGCAGCGGGTATCAGCGGGGCGATCCAGCATTTGGCGGGTATGAAGGACTCCAAGGTCATTGTGGCGATCAACAAGGACCCGGAAGCACCGATTTTCTCGGTGGCCGACTATGGGCTGGAGGCTGACTTGTTTGTCGCTGTGCCTGAGTTGGTGGCTGCGCTTTAAGCAGACCCATTTTTCGGATTTATTCTTTTATTCGAGTTGTTTTAAACAGACCACTCAGCCGCTTTTCATCACTTTCCAAGGTGCGTGGATAGCGGCTTTTTTTAGCATCAAAGTTACCCGAGACACATCATGACCTACCGCGCCCCTATAAAAGACATGCTTTTCGATATGAAGCATTTGGCTAATATTGACCAAGTGGCTGAGCTCCCCGGTTTTGAAGACGCGGGTTTTGACACCGCGCAAGCCGTGCTGGAAGAATGTGCCAAGTTGTGCGAGGGCGTGCTCAGTCCGCTGAACTGGGAAGGCGATAAAAACCCTTCCAGCTGGAAAGACGGCGTGGTTACGGCCACACCCGGTTTCAAAGAAGCCTACAAACAATTTGCAGAGGGTGGCTGGCAGGGTCTGCAGCATCCGCAAGATTTTGGGGGGCAGGGCTTGCCTAAAACCATTGGCTCTGCATGCGGTGAAATGCTCAATAGCGCCAACATGAGTTTTGCCCTGTGTCCATTGCTGAGCGATGGCGCGATTGAGGCCTTGTTGACGGCGGGTTCTGATGACTTGAAAGCCATTTACCTGGAAAACCTGATCAGCGGTAAATGGACAGGCACCATGAACCTGACCGAGCCGCAGGCGGGCAGTGATTTAGCGGCGGTGCGCACCCGGGCAGAACCGCAAGAGGACGGTAGCTACAAAGTGTTTGGCACCAAAATTTACATCACTTGGGGTGAACATGACATGGCTGAGAACATCATCCATCTGGTGTTGGCGCGTGTGGTTGGCGCGCCTGAGGGCGTCAAAGGTATCAGTTTATTCGTTGTGCCTAAATTCATGGTGAACAAAGATGGTTCATTGGGCGCGCGCAATGATGTGCACTGCGTCAGCATCGAGCACAAAATGGGCATCAAAGCCAGCCCGACGGCTGTGTTGCAGTATGGTGATCACGGTGGTGGTGTGGGTTACCTCGTCGGTCAAGAAAACCGTGGCCTGGAGTACATGTTCATCATGATGAACGCGGCTCGTTTTGGTGTGGGTGTTCAGGGCATTGCCATAGCCGAACGCGCCTATCAAAAAGCTGTACAGTTTGCTAAAGACCGTGTGCAAAGTCGTCCGGTGGATGGTTCAATAGCTGCCAGTGCATCCATCATTCACCACCCAGACGTGAAACGCATGCTCATGACCATGCGCGCTTACACCGAGGGTTGCCGCGCCATGGCCATCAGCTCAGCTGCCGCCTATGATGCATCGCACCATCATGCAGATGCAGACGTACGCAAACAAAACTTGGCGTTTTACGAATTCATGGTGCCGTTGATCAAAGGCTACAGCACCGAGATGAGCCTGGAAGTGACCAGCTTGGGTGTGCAAGTGCATGGCGGCATGGGCTTTATTGAAGAAACCGGCGCAGCGCAGTATTACCGCGATGCCAAGATATTGACGATTTACGAAGGCACCACTGCCATCCAAGCCAACGATCTGGTTGGCCGTAAAACGGCACGTGACGGTGGCCAAACCGCCAAGGCGATTGCCGGTCAAATTGAAGTGACCGAAGTGGCGCTGGCCAAGAGCGGTAGCCCAGCGGCATTGGCCATGGCCAAACACCTCGCAGCAGCGCGATTGGCGTTCATCGATGTTGTCAATTTTGTAGCTGTCAATACCAAGGCATCACCAAACGCGGTGTTCTCCGGCAGCGTGCCTTATTTGATGTTGGCCGGCAACTTGATGGCCGGCTGGCAAATGGCGCGCGGCTTGCTGGCGGCAGAGGAGCAATTGGCTGTGGGCGGTGAAGATGCTGCTTTCATGCAGGCCAAAATCATCACAGCCCAGTTTTATGCTGAGCACCTGCTGTGCAAAGTGCCGGGTATGCGCGGCAGCATTGTGGATGGTGCCGCATCCGTGACAGCACTCGCACTTGAATCGTATTAAAATTCAATATTGCTATGTTAAT
>JAYVJL010000013.1:0-13463 GCA_043769295.1 Polaromonas sp.
ATAGGCAACGGCAAACACCACCTCATCCCCACCTTCCAGCCGCTCAACAGCACCGGCTACACCAGCGCCCGTAAGAAGAATTCAACGTCAGATTCTGGAACGTCGGCAGCGCTGAATGTGCAGGCCAAACCGGGGCGCATCTTGACGCAGCACACGGGGTTGCCGCCTCGGGATAATGGGGCTAAGGTGTTTAAGGGTGGGAAGCCTCGAAAATAGTGCTGAATATGGCTGTAGCCGGCGTATCTATTGCCTTAGGTGCTATTTTATTTATAGCAATTTAATCGGCTATGTGTCTTATTCCCCTCTTTTGCAAAGAGGGGCTAGGGGAGATTTTTAACCTTTCAGCAGAAGAAAATCCCCCTCAATCCCCCTTTTTCAAAGGGGGAAGCTGTTGCTTAAGCTATAGTGCTTGTAACGTAGCACCTCGCTTACCTGCTCCAACAGGCGCTTGGATTAGGGAAGATAGGCGATAGAGTTCATAGAGTCACAATCATGTATAAAAACACAGTACTCATCTTTGAAAGCTCGGTGTCAAGCGGGGCGGGAGGCCTATGCGAAACCAATCGCAACCTGTCGCTCCAGTTTATTTGGTCGGATATACTGTGCTCCCAGAATATTCGACGATCTACATCACGTTAGGCCCGCCCACCCCCATGTCAACCACACCATGATTAGCACTACCGAAACATGGACTCCATTGGGTCCGCTGTCCGAGGCAATAACCGACTTTTCTAAATACTATAAAGATATTGGAGTCTATCGAGCCATTCTGAATAATGAAATAATGTACATTGGCAAAACAACAGAATTACTCAATGGTGGATTCCGTAAGCGCCTTCGAGATTACACACGTACGAGTGATAGCGCCCGAAACTACCCATCAGGGCGGTTGATGCACCATCACAGAAACGAGGTGTGTATCGAGATACTCATCTTTAAAAGAACAGAGTCGAGCGTAACGGCTATTGAGAGTCTTGAAGCGCAGCTTATCTCCGAAATAAGGCCAAAATGGAATGCGCTTTGCTTGACAGGTAAATATATGTAATCGAATTCTGTTTATATTTTTTTAACTAGGGAATGACATGAAACTTTTGTTTATTATTTTGGTTAGCACTTATTTTATTGGTGGCTGCGCAACGACAGCCAAAAACAGAACCATCGCACCTACTTGTGAGCCATATATCGGAATGTCAGAAACAGTATTTGTTGGGTGTGCCTGCATTCGTCCGCTCCTGAATCCAGATGGAGGAGTAAAGTTAATCCATACGCTCCAATCTGCATATGGTGTCACCAAAATATATGCGTGTTCTAGATATGGGGGAAATATAAATGCCTCCTTCAAAGACGGAATCCTTCAATACATTTCTAGTAGGTAACTACGCAGACAATAGAGGGCACGGTTTCTGCCTAACTCTGCATTCGAACGGGACTGGCCGGTAAAGCGTTGGCCAGCCCCTCGATTTGAATGTTAGCTATTTATGGCAATCACGAATGAACAGGCGGAAGCCATCGAGCATTTTATGCTGGCTGTAGCCAAGCTGCGAGAACTCAATGTCATTAAGTCCGACCGTTTCCTCGGAGACCTTGGTGAGTACCTCGCCTCATCCGAGTTCGGGCTGGTTCTCGCCAAGTCGCTACGGCAACGTGGCCACGACACAGAGGGTGAACATGACCGTGTTCAGATCAAGTTCCACAACTCGCCCACCAGTCTGAAGCGGGGTCAGGTCTTGCAAAATCACACAAACTGAAGCCAAATTACTATAAATAACATAGCACCTCTGGCAATAAATACGCCGGCTACAGCTAGATTCACCCTATAAATAGAGCAAACTTTGACCACCATCCTACAAACCAAAGTCAAACCCAATGCTAGGCAAAGCAGCTTGACGCAGGCGGATGATGGGACTTGGGTGGCGCAGATCAAATCGTTGCCTGTGGATGGCAATGCTAACCTTGAATTGATTGGCTTGGTAGCCGCGCAGATGGGTTGTGCGAAGGCTGCGGTGAGTATCAAAACTGGCTAATACAACCAGATTTGCGGGACGGATGAAGCTGGTTTACTGTAAATTTCCTACGGATTGACAGTTTGTATCCCATGAAATACAATCGACTGATGGGAAAAACTCAGACGAAAACGTGGGATATTACCGAACACCTCAAGTCAGAAGAGGACATGGTGGCATACCTTGATGCGGCGCTGGAAGAAGGCGACGCCAGTTTGATTGCCGCCGCTTTGGGCGATATTGCCAGAGCCAAGGGCATGAGCCAGATAGCTAAAGACACAGGGCTAGGGCGGGAAAGCTTGTATAAAACGCTCTCGCCTACCGGTAATCCAGAATTTGCGACAGTGCTCAAAGTCATGAGGGCGTTGGGGCTGCAGTTTCATGCGGGGTCAGTAACTGCGAATGTGGCGGATTGATTAGTCCAATTTATTCATAAATACTATAAATAACATAGCACCTTAGGCAATAACTACGCCGGCTACAGCCAAATTTACCTCATATTCAACGCATTTCACAGCCCAAGCGCAGAGTGCGAGCCTATCCGCACGAGTTGCAGCGTTTCTACATCTGGTTTTCGGTAAATCAGCACCAAATCGGGTTTGATGTGGCAGTCTCGGTGGTCGCTCCACTGGCCGGTTAGGGCGTGATCGCGCAGGCGCTCTGCTAGGGGCTGGTCATCTGCAAGCTGTTGCAGCAATTCAGCAAACTCGCCACCCAATACGGTTTTATGCTTTCCTTTTAGCTCGCGTTTGTAATCGCGCTTAAAGCTGTTGGTCGGCTCAATCCGGCGCATTCAAGTCTGCCATCAAGTCTGCTACAGATTTGAAAGACGGCAGATTGCCAGCTCGCGCTTCGCGCATGGCGGCGACGGTTTTAGCATTCGGCACCAAAGGGTCAAAGGGCAAAACATGGTCGTGCGCGACTCTGGTCAGCATCATTCGAACAGCATCGGACACGGTTAAACCCATCACAGCCAGCGCGGCGGCGGCTTCGTCTCGTATGGCGCTGCTGATTCGGGTTTGGACTAAGGCATTGGCTGACATGGTAATTCTCCTGCAATTTGATTGACATTGTAGTTCAAATGCATTCAATACCATTCACATACCCATAACACTCATAAATTTTCTGACGAACATTGGTACTTAATTGTGGTACTATAATTAATTCAAAATAAACCAATAGAGCCGTCATTCCCGCGAGGCGGGAATTCACTAGCGCCGCGATAGATTCCCGCCTTCGCGGGAATGACAGTGATTTGGAATAAAAGGAGCAAATGCCATGAATTTAATGGAATTAGACGGTTACAACGCCAAGATTGAATACGACGCTGAGCTTGATATGTTCAGGGGTGAGATATTGGGTTTGACGGGTGGGGCTGATTTTTATGGCAAAAACCCGGCGGAACTGCGGGCAGAGTTCAAAAAGTCGTTGGCGGTATTTTTAGAGGTTTGCCGTGAAAACGGGATTGAGCCTAAACGCAGTTTTTCAGGCAAATTCAACCTTCGCATACCGACAGAACTACACGAAAAATTAGCCATCTTTGCGCAGGCGGAAGGTAAAAGCATCAACTCAATCGCGCAAGAGGCTTTGTTTCAGCGCTTGGCTGCTTGAATAACGCATTTAATTTTGCTACAAATAAAATAGCACCTTAGGCAATAAATACGCCGTCTACAGCCAAATTTACCTCATATCCCCCGCATTTCACAACCCCAGCTCAGAATGCGACCCCATCCGCACGAGCTGCAGCGTTTCTGCACATGGTTTTCTGTAGATCAATACCAAATCGGGTTTGATGTGGCAATCTCGATGGCCGCCCCACTGACTGGTTACTTCTACGTTAGGCCGCATAGGCGCTATTGCACTACACTTTATCCACAACCACTACATAAAGGTGCCGTCATGACTACCAAGGGCTTCGTTGCAGCACACGCCAAGGGCGCCATGTTCGAGCGCGGTTTGCGTTCTTTTTATGAATATCGCGACCTGGGCATAAAGCAAGCGACTGAGGGTCGTGTTGATGCACATGTCATCCGGGTTGCCGCTGGCACAGCATTTTCGAGCCAGCCGCACATTCACAGGACAACATTTCAACTCATCTACATCCTCAAAGGATGGATCGAGTTCGAATATGAGGGTCAGGGAACGGTTCGCTTGGAGGCTGGCTCTTGCGTGCACCAACCACCGGAAATCCGGCATCGCGAGCTTGGGCATAGCGAAGATATTGAGATGCTCGAAATTGTCCTTCCTGGTGGGTTTGTCACTGAGGAAGTCGAGAGAGTCTAGGCACTCTATTTAATTTTGTCCCCCTTGCTTAATTTAAAATCTACCAATATAGTTGCGAGTGCAACTATATTCAACCTGATTGAGGCAAAGCAAGATGACTAAAACGACTGAAAAAGCTGCAGATTTACCCACCCACACCCCCGTTCTGATCGCCGGCGGTGGCCCTGTCGGGTTGACGTTGGCAGCGCTGCTGGCCAGTTTTGGCGTTCGCAGCTTAGTGATTGAAAACGACCCGTCTTACTGCACCGGCAGCCGCGCGATTTGCATGTCGCGGCGGTCGCAGGAGATTTTGGGCTGGGTGGGTGCGGACAAACCGTTAGTGGACAAGGGGCTATCGTGGGTGGGTGGGCGCAGTTATTACCGTGATACCGAGGTGCTGCACTTCCAAATGCCTAGCGACCCGGCGCAGCGCTTTGCACCCATGGTGAATATTCAGCAGTATTTTGCGGAGCAATACGCGCACGAAGCAGCTCAACGATATGACGATTTGGTGGATGTGCGGTGGAATTGCACGGTAAAAACGGTGCGCGAGTTAGCCGATGGCAATGAAGTTGATGTGATCGATGCCGATGGCAAAATCCAGACCATCCGCGCCGACTGGCTGGTCGCCTGCGACGGTGGGCGCAGCACGGTGCGCGAGCAGCTGAGCTTGCAGTTGCAGGGCATGCAGTACGACGGCAAGTACGTGATTGTGGATATCCGCCAAAAAACCCAGCGCGCCGTCGAGCGGCTGGCCTGGTTTGACCCGCCCAGCAACCCCGGCTCCACCATTTTGATGCACCGCCAGCCCGAAGACGTGTGGCGGATTGACTACCAAATCCGCGACGATGAGGACCCAGCCGAGGCCATCAAACCCGAGAACGTGCTGCCCCGAGTGCAAAGCCACTTGAGCATGATTGGCGAAAACGAGCCGTGGGAGTCGCTGTGGATTTCGATTTACAACGCCAAATGCCTGAGTTTGGAAAAATACCGGCACAAACGTGTGCTTTTTGCAGGAGACGCTGCGCATCTGGTGCCGATTTTTGGGGTGCGCGGGCTGAACTCGGGGCTGGACGATGCGGGTAACCTGGCTTGGAAACTGGCGCGGGTGATTCAAGGAACATCACCCGACAGCTTGCTGGATAGCTACTCCACGGAGCGCGTCCACGCCGCGCATGAAAACATGGCTTACGGTGCCAAAAGCACCGAATTCATGGCGCCGCCCAACTTTGCCTTCAAGCTGATGCGGGAGGCGACTTTGAGGCTGGCATTGATAGACGACAGAGTCCGTTCGCTGATCAACCCGCGCCAATCAACGCCGATCCAATACGTCGGCTCCGCTTTGAATATCCCTGACGCAGACACCTGGAGCAACGACCTGGCCGCGCCGGGTATGCCCGCGCCCGAGGTATTGCTGGAAGACGGGACGCATTTGACGCAAAATTTCGGCCACAGCTTTGTCTGCATCATTTTTGGCACAGCCTTGGAGCCGTCCAAACGGGCAGATTTGGAGCAAAAGGGTATCAAGATTTGTAGCATATCAAGCAATAATCACGCCGGCTACAACCGATTTGGACTGTTAAAACCGGCTGATCAAGCGCTGGTATTGGTGCGGCCGGACGGTTACGTGATGGGGCGCTGGCGTGGTCATGACACCGCCGCTTTGACTGCGGCTATGAAACAAACGGGCGTATGGCTATGACTCAAACAATGACAGATCAAGATTTAGACCAATCCTACAGCGCTCTGTGTACCGCGCTGGCCAGTGTAGGCGCGGCGCAGGCTCCGTTGTTTTTGTCCATGGTGTGCTTGTCGCTGATGGCGCGCAGCGAGAACGCCGCGCAGGTGCTACCGCTGATTGCGCAGGCGCAGCAGCAATGTGAACGTGTGGGCTGATGGCCACGCCCTACTCGCCAAAAGCTGCGAAGACGGTTCCGCTGGAGCAGTTTTTGACCTACCGTTTGCATCTGGTCAACAAACTCACCGACAAACACAGCAGCGACGCCTATGCCACAGAGCTGGGTTTGGCCGTGGGAGAGGCACGCTGTCTGGCGGCGATTGGGAACGCTTTGTCGTCTAAAAACTCATTGTCCATCAATGAGTTAGCCGCTGGATCCAACCTGAACAAAGCCCAAGCCAGCCGCGCCGCACAGGCTTTGGTCGCACGCGGCTTGGCCGTCAAAGCTAGCAACGAAGCCGATGGACGCGGCGTGGCGGTGAGCTTGACTGACGCTGGCGCAGCGCTGTGGCAGCAGGTGATGCAGCTGATTGCCAAACGGAATGAATCGATTTTCAGCTGCCTGAGCGAGGCTGAAAAAGCCCAGCTGGGCAGCATGCTGGACAAAATCGCCCAAAACGCACGCTAAATGGCTTTTCTGCCGTTTTTACAGCTTTTTACCCCTCAAATATGACTATAGCCGGCGTATTTATTGCCTAAGGTGCTACTTTTTTTATAGTATGAGAAAATTCGACCAAACTCATTCAGCATAGCGATCTGGCACCAAACGCCGCACTTCTTCACGCAGCAATTCAACCATCGCTGCGCTGGCAGGCGACAGGCTGCGGCCACGGCGGGTGACCAGACCGATGGGGCGCGGCATGTCGGGGTCGATCAAACGGCGTTGCACCAAACCAGCTTGCGGGGCCACCGCTGCGGCCAGCTCCGGCAAGGCCGCGACGCCCAGCCCCGCAGCCACCATGGCGTTGATGGTGGCTAGGTGTTCCACCTCGTAGCGCGGACTGAAGCGG
Source organism: Polaromonas sp. (assembly GCA_043769295.1). GTDB lineage: Bacteria > Pseudomonadota > Gammaproteobacteria > Burkholderiales > Burkholderiaceae_C > Aalborgiella. Next base: position 7,014 of record JAYVJL010000013.1, read on the forward strand.
ATGCGATGCGACAGCAAGGCCGCGTCGGCATACTGGCGTACGCTGGCCGGTAGCGGCATGGAGATGTGGACCAGGTCCGCCACCTCGGCCCAGCGCAGCGGCTCGGTACTGGCGGCCAGGGGGTGGGAGCGGGGAATCAGCAGCACAAAACCGTCCGAAGCCAGTGGCGTGTAATCCAGATCGGCATAGGCCGGATTGGCCGCCGTCAGCGCAAATTCGACCTGCCCTGCTCGCACCAGGTCAAACGCGGGGCCGGACAGCGTGTCTACCACCTGCAGCTTGATGGCGGGAAACTGCGCTGCAAAACGGGCAAACGCGGCGGGTACGACGGTGGCGGCCAAGGACGGCAGCGCAGCCAGCACGACCTGCCCGACTTGAAGCTCGGCCACGTTGCGCACCGCTTGCACGGCGGCGTCGGACTGGTCGCGCAGCAGCCGTGCCTGCTCCACAAACACCTGGCCGGGCCCGGTGAGCTGCACGCTGCGGGTGGTGCGGTCAAACAGGCGCACGCCCAGCGCGTCTTCCAGCCGCCCGATCAGGCTGGACACGGCCGGTTGCGACAAGTGCACCTGCTCGGCGGTACGCCTGAAGCTCAAGGTCTGCGCCAGGGTCAGGAAAACGTCGAGCTCGCGGCGGTTCCAGTTAATAGACATGATGATAGAAATGAATCAAGCTCATTAATAAAAATAATTTATCAGTCTATCTGAAAAATCACTTGGACGAAACAATACGGTATTTTTACACTTACATCCATCTAAGGAGATACCTATTGAACTTGCTACCCGACCATCCCCGCCACACCCACGCTGTCGTCATAGGCGCAGGCACCATGGGGGCTGACGTGGCTATCGTCCTCGCACGCGGGGGCTGCCGCGTCACGGTGGCTGACCCGGATGCGACCAAGCGCGCACAACTCTTGGCACATGTGCGCGCGGGTCTGGAGCCGCTGGGCTTGGTAGCGCGCGCTGACAAGGTCCAAACCGTCGCCACCCTGCCTGAGGTGCATTGGCCAGACGCTGCGCTGGTGATCGAATGCATCCCGGAAAAACTGGCGGCCAAACAAGCCTTGTTTGCGCAACTGGTGCAACTCGCACCCGCTACGACGGTGCTGGCCAGCAACAGCTCCAGCTTCCCGATCAGCGCCATCGCGCAGGGGCTGGCCACGCAGGGACGCATGCTGGGACTGCACTTTTTCATGCCGGCGCATCTGGTGCCCTTAGTGGAGGTCGTTTTAGGGCCGCAATCAGACATCGCCCAAGCCGAGCGGCTGTGCAGCTACATGCGAGGCTGTGGCAGCGTGCCTGTGCTGGTACGTAAAGACAAACCGGGCTTTTTAGCCAACCGCCTGCAGCACGCGCTGGCACGAGAAGCCTTTGCCATGATCGACGAAGGCATCGCCAGCGCGGAAGACGTCGACAACGCCGTGCGCTTTGGTTTTGGCTTTCGCTACCTGGCAGCCGGCCCCGTGCTGCAGCGCGACCACGCGGGCCTGGACGTGCACTGCGCCGCTGCGGCCACGATCTACCCCAGCCTGTCGAACGCGGCCACGCCAGCCCATGTGCTGCAAGACCATGTCACCGCGGGCAAACTGGGCATGAAAACCGGCGCGGGCTTTTACGACTGGCCGGCGGAGCGTCGGCAGGCAGAACGGGCGCGCTACGACCAGCTGCTGCAGCAAGGGCTGGATTTGCTGTCGGCAGACCTGCCACCCCTGGACAAAAGTTTTTGACCCAAGTTGTTAATATCAATCATGACCGCTATAAATAATATGACTGCCAACCCCCTCATCATCACCGTCGCCCCCAACGGTGCCTACAAATTAGCGGTCGACCACGCCGCCGTGCCGCTAACGGCGCAAACCCTTGCGGCCACCGCCAAAGCCTGTCTGGACGCTGGCGCGGCCATGCTGCACATGCACATCCGCGATGCGCAGGGCAAGCACAGCCTCGATGTACAGGGCTATCGCGATGCGCTGAAAGTGGTCAAAGCCGCTGTGGGCGACGAGATGGTGTTGCAAATCACCAGTGAAGCGGCGCGTGCGTATCAAGCGCCCGAGCAGATCGCCATGGTGCAGGCTTTGCGACCCGAAGCGATGTCGGTGGGCCTGCGCGAGCTTGATCAACCCGCCATTGGCGACGCAGGTTTGAGTCAATTTTTCGGTTGGTTGGCCCGCGAGCGGGTCATGACGCAGGTGATTTTGTACGACGTGGCCGACCTGCAGCGCTGGCAACAACTGCGTGCCAGCGGCGTCATCCCCGAGGCACCCTGGTTTTTGCTGTTCGTGCTGGGCCGCTACACGGTGGGGCAAACCTCCAGCCCGCTTGATTTGGTGCCTTTTGTACATGCACACAGCGGCCCAGAGCCGTGGGCCATGTGCGCTTTTGGCGCGACGGAGCATGCCTGCGCCGCCGCGGCCGCTGCGCTGGGCGGCCACGCGCGGGTGGGCTTTGAGAACAACCTGCTGCTCAAAACCGGCCAAACCGCACCTGACAATGCCGCCTTGGTACAGCAAGTCGCCCAGGTGGCGGCCAGCTTGGGCCGTCCGCTGGCCACGGCGCATGACATTCGCCAGCGCTTTGCTGCAGCGTCATCTTTTTAAAACAACAACAGGAGACCCCATGAAACGCCAACATTTCCTCAAAACCGCGGTGCAACTGAGCATCGCCACTGCCCTGTCCTCTCTGGCGTGGCTCCCCGCCACCAGCCAGGCGCAAGAGGCATACCCCAGCAAAACCATCCGTTTCGTCGTGCCCTACCCACCGGGCGGCCCGACCGATTTGATGGCGCGGCTGATCTCTATAGAGCTCCAAAACAAGCTCGGTGTCTCGGTGATTGTGGACAACAAAGCCGGTGCCGGTGGCAATATGGGCAGCACGGAGGTGGCCAAGCAAGCCGCCGCCGATGGCTACACCCTGCTGCTGGCGGCCAGTGGTCCCATGGCTGTGAACGCCACGCTGTATAAAACGATGCCATTTAATGCTTTGACCGATCTTGCACCGGTCATTCAAATCTCATCATTTCCGCTGGTGCTAGAGGTGAATCCAAAAGTGGGCGTCAAAACTGTCAAAGAACTCGTCGCCCTGTCCAAAGCGGGTAAAACAGAGCTGAACTTCGCTTCAGCCGGCAACGGCACGCCGCAGCACTTGGCGGGCGAATTGTTCAATACCCAAATGGACACCAAACTGTTGCACGTACCCTATAAAGGCGCTGGCCCAGCCTTGAACGACCTGCTGGGTGGCCAGGTGAATGTGATGTTTGATATTTTGGGCAGCTCGCTGCAATACATCCAGGCCGGCAAGCTCACCGCCTTGGCCGTGACCTCTGCCAAACGCAGCCCCCAGTTGCCCAATGTGCCGACCATGGCAGAAGCCGGTGTGCCGGGTTACGAATTCACCGGCTGGCACGGCATTGCGGTGCGCGCCGGCACGCCAGCCCCCATCATCGAGAAGCTGAACAGCACGTTGAACACCATCTTCAAAGAACCCGAATTCCGCAAAAAGTGGGAAGCGATCGGCACACCGGTGGTCGGCGGCACTGCGGCGCAGTTTGGTGACTTGATCAAAAAAGAAACCGTGCGCCTGGGCAAAGTGGTCAGGGATGCTGGCGTGACTTTGGACTGACCGCAGTCTTTCGGACACTTAAACATCAACGCCAAGAGGCGAATCAGTGGCCAAGCTGCTGATTCGACCTCAAATATAGCACCAGCCGGCGTATCTATTTATTAATTAGCTATATTTTTTATAGCACATGGTTATTTAGCAGGCTGTGCCAGTCTCACCGCTTCATCCACAAAACTGTACACCTCCAGAGGTGTCATGCCGTTTGGCCCCAGGTCTGTCTTGTTGCGCTGTTGACCCAGTCGCAACACAACCAGCTGGTGCGAGGGGACCACGATCACATACTGCCCCTGATGACCCTGCATGAAGTAGAAGGGATGCTTGTAGGTCCAGTCCATCCATAACGAGTGGCCGTAATAGGCCTGCAGATCAGGCTTTCGCATGCGCTCCACAAACGCTTTGTCAAGCAGCTGTGTGCCACCCCACTGCCCGTCTTGCAGCAGCAGTTGCCCCAGTTTGGCGTAGTCTCGAGCAGTGGCAAAAATGCAGCAGTAGGTGCGTTCCATACCGCCGTCTTCGCCAGATCTGTCCAGCGTGTAAATGGCGTCTTTTTCCATACCCAGAGGCTGCCACAGAGATTGCGACAAGTGCTCACTGACATTGGACTGCGGGTTCTTTTTCTGAATCGCCCGCTTCAAAATCACGCCCAACAGCTGGGTCGAACCGCTGCTGTATTCGTATTCTGTGCCAGGCTCGCGTTCAAAGTCCTGGTTCAACACCAGTTTTTCGGCGTCTTTGCCATAATAAAGATCTGTCGTGACGTTGAATGGAAGTTTGTAGTTTTCTGTCCAGTCATGCCCCGCTTTCATGGCAGAGAGCTGTGATAGGGTCGCCTTTGCCCCTCTGGCATTGCCTGCATATTCTGGCAAAAATGGCGTGATGGAAGCGTCAAAACTGGAAATCAAGCCCTGCTGAACCGCCAAGCCCACTTGCATGGTGGTGACTGTTTTAGCCATGGAAAAGGAGTTGGTTCTGGAGGCTTCGGTGTAGGGCGAAAAATAAGTCTCATGCAGCAACTTGCCGTTTTTAGCCACCAAAAATGCCGCTGACTTGTATTGCTGTAGATAACTCAAAGTTGCGCTGTTTAAGGGCTCTTTGTTAAACGCGGCGTCTTTCTCCCAAGTAAGTGGCTGCGAGGTGGCGATTTTGCGTTGTGCAAAATTGTCTGCATCGTCAATATGGGCGGTTGAATGTCCTTGCAAATAAGTGGCTGACAGTGCTTTCCAGAAATACCCATGACCAATGAGCTGAATCGCCAATGCAACGAAAACGAGTACGCCAAGCAAGCCCCATGCAAATCGCGAGATAAATTGTTTAAACAAGATTGCTCCTAGATGATCTATTGATATGATTTTTTTGCTTAACTTCTATGTTTTAGTTTTCTGCTTTGCTCAAGGCATTTTGCGTGATTTGCGCCAAACTGCCGCGGGTGGAGATCACCTCAGGGTCCAAAGTCACTTCGATCAGCGTGCCTTGCGGACGTGCCAGCGCCGCCAGCAACTCGGCTTCAAACTCGTGCGTGTGGGTGATGCGCACGCCCGCATAGCCATAGGCGCGCGCCAGCCCCACAAAGTCAGGGTTGCTCAGCTGGGTGCCGCTGACGTTTTTGGGGTATTCGCGCTCCTGGTGCATGCGGATCGTGCCAAACATGCCGTTGTTGAGCAGCAGAACAATGCTTTTGGCACCGCATTGGGCGGCGGTGGCCAGTTCTTGTCCGTTCATCATGAAATCACCGTCACCGGCGATGGTGAAAGCGACACGTTTGCCAACGATGGCGGCAGAAATGCCCGCTGGCACGCCGTAGCCCATCGCGCCATTGGTGGGTGCCAGCTGGGTCTTGAAGCCTTTGGCTAAACCGTGGTATTTGAAGAAACGGTGCAACCAGCTGGCAAAGTTGCCTGCACCGTTGGTCAGCACGGCGTCTGCGGGCAGGTGTTTTTGCAGGGTGGCGATGATGGCGGGCATGTCGATGGTGCCGGGGAGTTTCAACCCACCGTTGGCGGGGTCGACATTGGCCAGATAGTCTTTATTGGCATCCTGTGCCCAAGCCTGCCACGGCAAGGTTGGGGGCGCAGACAGCACTTCAAGCGAGCGTGCAGCCGCACTCATGCTGGCGTGAATGGCCAAGTCAGCCTGGTAGACACGGCCCAATTCTTCGGCGCTGGCGTGGATATGCACCAATTTTTGCGCAGGTTTTTGCGTAGATTGGGGCGCTTGCAAGAGCGTGTAGCCGCCCGTGGTCATCTCGCCCAAACGCGGGCCGATGGCGATGATCAAATCGCTTTGTTTGATGCGCGCCGCCAGTTTGGGGTTGATGCCGATGCCCACATCGCCAGCGTAGAGCGGGTGAAAATTGTCAAACGTGTCTTGGAAGCGAAAGGCGTTGCCCACCGGCAGCGACCAGTTCTCGGCAAAGCGCTGCAACGCTTGTGCAGCTTGCACTGTCCAGCCACCGCCGCCGGCAATGACAAAGGGACGCTCTGATTTTAATAGCAGCTTACGCAATGAATTAATTGACTCAGGTGCAATCCATGCCTCTACCGGCCTAACTTTGGCCAAGGGCTGCGCGCCCACCGTTTGCGTCAGCATGTCCTCGGGCAACACCACGACCACGGGGCCGGGGCGGCCATTCATGGCGGTGGCACAGGCGCGGGCGACGTATTCTGGGATGCGTTTGGCATCGTCAATGCGCTCGACCCGCTTGGCCATGCCACCCGTGGAGGGGCCAAAAAAGCTGAGGTAATTGACTTCCTGAAACGCCTCGCGGTCACGGGTGTCGCTGGCCACGTCGCCGACAAAGAGGACCATGGGCGTGGAATCCTGAAAAGCCGTA
>JAYVJL010000014.1:0-4257 GCA_043769295.1 Polaromonas sp.
GGGCGTACCCATGCTGGAAGTGTGGGGCATGACCGAGACTTGCGGGGCCTCCACCGGTGTACCGTTGACAAAAATGAAGCCCGGCTCGATTGGCCCTGCAGCGGAATACAACGAGGTCAAACTCGACCCGGCCACGGGTGAGATTTTGGTGCGCGGTAAAAACGTGTTCATGGGTTACTTGAACCTGCCGGAGAAAACGGCAGAGACCATCACCCCCGATGGCTGGTTGCATACGGGCGACGTGGGTGTGGTCGATAGTGATGGTTATTTCAAGATCACCGACCGCATGAAGGACATTATTATCACCGCAGGTGGCAAAAACGTCACGCCAAGTGAGCTGGAAAATGATTTGAAGTTTTCGCCCTACATCACCGATGCGGTGGTGATCGGTGACAAACGCCCTTACTTGACGGTGATCATCATGATCGACCAGGAAAACGTTGAAAAGTTCGCCCAGGATAGGGATGTCCCTTTCAGTAATTACACCAGCTTGACGCGCGCTGCAGAAGTGCAAGAATTGATCCAGCTGGAGATTGAGCGCGTGAACAAGAAGTTTGCCCGGGTTGAACAGATCAAAAAATTCTTCCTGCTAGAAACACAATTGACAGCAGAAGACGAGGAGTTGACGCCGACGATGAAGCTCAAACGCAAGCTGGTCGAGAAGAAATACGAACCGCAAATCAATGCGATGTACAAGTAGGCCCATTATTTTTAAAGGAGACGACAATGAAACTGAAACCACTAGGTTTGTTGACAACACTGGCGCTTAGCGCCACATTAGCCAGCGCCCAACAGGGCGTCAGCAAAGCCGAGATCACGTTAGGTTCTATTCAAGATTTATCAGGGCCTCTTGCAGGCTTTGGGAAACAAGCTCGCTTGGGCATGATGCTGCGTGTTGACGAAATCAATGAACAAGGCGGTGTCAATGGACGTAAGCTGAAACTGATAGTGGAAGACTCTGGTTATGACCCTAAAAAAGCAGTACTTGCGGCACAAAAATTAGTCAATCAAGATAAAATTTTTATGATGGTTGGACATATTGGAACGGCGCAAAACTTGGCAGCTATGCCTGTGCAGTTTGAAAAAAATGTGATCAACTTTTTCCCGATTACAGCTGCACGCGAAATGTATGAACCTTTCAATAAATTGAAGTACTCGTTTGCTGCCACTTACTTTGATCAAATGCGCAATGCAGTTCCAAAAGTTGTCAAAGAAAAAGGCGCTAAAAAAGTATGCACGATGTATCAAGACGATGAGTTTGGTTTGGAGGTGTTGCGCGGTGCAGAAGCAGGTTTGAAAACCATAGGTATGGAGTTTGCCGAAAAAACATCCTACAAGCGTGGCGCAACAGATTTCTCGTCGCAAATTTCTAAGCTTCAAGCTGGTGGTTGCGACATGGTTGTGCTGGGTACGATTATTCGTGAAACCATTGGAGCCATAGGAACAGCCAAGAAACTGGGCTACAACCCAACCTTCTTGGGTTCCAGTGCCGCTTATACCGATTTGATTCACAAACTGGGTGGTCCAGCAATGAATGGCTTCTACGCTACCAGTACCGTGCAAAATCCTTACACTGATGATGCGTCACCTGCCATTAGTTTTTGGGCTAAAAAATACCAAACGAAATTTAGCGAAGACCCAACCGTATTCTCAGTGTACGGCTACAACATCGTTGATACGTTTGCCAAAGCTGCAGGCAAAGCGGGTGCAAATTTGTCAACCGAAACATTTATCAAGGCGATGGATACCATGACCATTCCACCCGATATTTTCGGCAGCGCAGAAGCAACATTTAGCCCTACCAAGCGTTTGGGTAGCGATGCCTCACGTTTGTCGCAAATCACGGACGGTAAGTGGAAACCTGTATCTGCTTATTTCAAATAATCAAGAAACGACTTACGAAACGATGTAGGCCCCCGAGCCAGCGGCAAGCAATTTGCCGTCTGGCCCGTGAAATTCCATGCGTGTAGAAGCCACGCGCGAACCGAGGCGCAGCACTTCGGCTTTCATGGTGAAGAACTCCCCGATGGCGGGGCGCAGATAGTCAATCCGCAAATCAATCGTCCCCAGTTTGCCGAACCGGTGCAGCCGGGCCGAGACAGGTTCGTCCATATGGCGCGCGCCAATCGCCGCCATCACCGCCAAACCGCCCATCGCGTCTAAGGCGGCGCTGATCACACCGCCGTGTACCCGTTTGTAGCTGTAGTGACCGATGAGTTCATGCCGCATCTCGATACGGCCATGGACAACTTCGGGCAGCAGATCGGTAATTTTTAACCCCAGCACCTGGTTGAAAACGATGCTTTCTTCAAATATCTTTTTCAGATCGGTGATGAATTCAGGTTCAAATTCAATGAGAGCAGGAGAAGAAGCGTTGATGGAGGTGTTTGTTTTTTGATGAGGCATAGGCTTGTAGTGTCACAGATCGAGCTGACGTGCAGCCAACTCTTTCATTATCTCTTCAGAGCCGCCGCCAATCATCATGACTTTGACCTCGCGGTAGATACGCTCGCTCTTGGTGCCGCGCATGAATCCCATCGCGCCCAAAATTTGGACGGCTTGATCGGCGCAAAACTGCATGGTCTGGGTGGCGTGGTTTTTCAGCATGCAGACCTGGGCCACCCAGTCCGCGCCCGCATCGCCTGCATCGGCACGTGTCGTTACGGCGTCAATCCAGGCTTGGGTGGATGAAATCCGCATGTGCATATCAACGAGCTTGTGGCGAATCACCTGGTGTTCAATCAAGGTATTGCCAAAAGTCTTGCGCTGACGTGCCCAGTCCAGCGCTTCGTCAAAACAGGCCTGTGCAAAACCCAGCGCCATGGCCGACATGCTCAGGCGCTCCCCATTGAAGTTGGTCATGATGATCTTGAAGCCGGCACCTTCTTCACCCAGCAGATTGGCGGCAGGAACACGCACCTTGTCAAAACGCAGATGCGCCGTGTCCGAGCACCACCAACCCATTTTTTCCAGGCGTGTGCGCGAAAGTCCAGCCACATCGGTAGGCACCAAAATCATCGAGATACCACCTGAGCCTTTGACGACGCCGGGCCGCCCCAAGGCGTCAAGGCCCCCTTGGGGGGCAGCGAAGCGTGGGGGTTCATCACTGCCCGCCTCGCCCGTACGAACGGCTACGGTGATGTAGTCGGCCCGCATGCCCGAGGTGATGAACACCTTTTCACCGTTGATGAGGTAGTCCGACCCATCTCGCGTGGCGGTGCAGCGCAGGGCTGCCACGTCTGAGCCACCGCTGGGTTCGGTAATGGCAAGGGCGGCAATTTTTTCACCTCGCAATACAGGCGGAATTACCAGTTGTTGCAAATCCTCAGAGCCATAGCGCAATACGGGTGGCAAGCCGATGTTGTGGCTGAACAAGCTGGCCAGCAAACCGCCACTGCCACTCATACGGCTGAGCTGTTGCGACAGGATGTTGCGCATGCGCCAGCTGGCCGGCGAGCCACCCAGGTGCTCCGGGTAGCCCATGCCCAGCAAGCCCAGTTCGGCGGCACGCAGGTATAGGCTGCGCGGAAACTCGCCCGCTTCGTCCCAGGCATGGATATGCGGCTCAATCTCGCGTTTGGCGAAGCGCGTCAAGGTATCTGTCAACGCAGTCAATGTTTCCTGCTGTTCTGCTTCGCTCATGCTGATGTTAATAGTGGCGTTCATGCGTTTAATTTCACCAGAATTTGACCCGTCGTGGCCTGCTGCCCAAGCGCGATCTCCACGCCCGCAACAACGCCGTCTTGCGTGGCCGCAATCGCATGCTCCAGTTTCATGGATTCAATCACCAGCAGTGTGTCACCGCGCTTCACTATCGCGCCTATTTCAGCATGAATCGCAATCACTTTGCCGTTGAATTTGGCGCGTACCTCGGCAGAACCTGCTGCACCAGTGCTGGTTGATGGCGCAGCCAGCGTGCTGTCTTCTAGCCACAGATCAACGCCGCCCACTTGCACATGCCAGCGCTGGTCAGCTACTTGGATGGTGCAGACACGTATTTGCAGACCATCCACGGTCACAAAAGTCTCACCATGTCTGTCTGCATGGTAGCCACATACATGCTCAATACCGTTGTGCGAAAGTTTGACCTTGCCGCTTCCCAGCTCTTTAAGACTTAACGCATGTGTGTTGTCTAGATGCTGTAGTCGCAACGATTTTGCAAAAGGGCAGGCGAGTTGTTCCGCAGGCTGCGTTTGCCCCGCGAAATACATCGCCACTGCCGCATACAACAAACTTCGTTGTTCATCCGCTTGCAAT
>JAYVJL010000015.1:0-7907 GCA_043769295.1 Polaromonas sp.
CCTGCAGCGCACGCCACGGGGGCGGATTGCGACCCTGGCGGCCTATCGCCACCTGGGCGTGATGCCGCCCAAAGACAGCGCGGAGCTGTTTGCAGGCTAACCTGATTTCGAGTTAATGCAGGACGCGCGCGTTGGGCGTGTCGGCTTCCAGGACGAACAGGTCAATCGGCGTGTCAAAACGCGCGCCGTCTTCCGCCACGCAAAAATAGCTGCCATGCATGGTGCCCGTGGGCGTGCGCAGGCGGCAGCCGCTGCTGTACTGAAAGGACTCGCCCGGTTTGAGCAGCGGTTGATGCCCGACCACACCCAGGCCTTTGACTTCTTCGGTGTGGCCATGGGCGTCCACAATGACCCAGTGGCGGGAGATCAGCTGCGCGGGCGTGACGCCTGTGTTGCTAACGGTGATGGTGTAGGCAAACGCATACACATCATCGGAGGGGTCTGATTGGTCGGCGACGTATTGCGACGTCACGCTGACTTGAAATTCGTATATGGCCATGGGTGCAATCCTACTTGCATTTGCCCACCTTTATGACATTTGCCGTCTATCACCCCACCATTTGGCGATGCGCGGCAACAACATCACCGCCAGCACGACGACCAAGAGGGTCAGCGACATCGGGCGTTCCAGGAACACCGTCCATTTTCCCTCGCCGATGGACAAAGCATTGCGCAGCTGTGCCTCTGCCAAGGGCCCCAGGATCATCCCCACCACGACAGGCGCGGTAGGAAAGTCGAAGCGCCGCATCACCACCCCGATGATGCCGATGACATACAGCAACACCAGATCGAAGGCGCTTTGACGCATGCCATACACCCCGACGGTCGCAAAAATCAAAATGCCCGCATACAGATACGGTTTGGGGATTTTGAGCAATTTCACCCACATGCCCACCAAAGGCAGATTCAGCACCAGCAACATCACGTTGCCGATGTAGAGCGAGGCAATCAAGGCCCAGACCAAGGTGGCCGAGGTTTGAAACAATTGCGGCCCAGGCTGGATACCGTAGCTTTGGAAGGCGCCCAGCAAAATGGCCGCGGTGTTGGAGGTAGGAATACCCAGCGTGAGCAAGGGAATCAGCGTGGCGGTGACCGCCGCGTTGTTGGCTGCTTCGGGGCCGGCCACGCCTTCAATCGCACCTTTGGTGCCAAATTCTTTTTTGACTTCACCTTTGGCCAGTTTTTTTTCGGTGGCGTAGCTCAAAAAGGTTGGGATTTCAGTACCACCTGCGGGTATGGTGCCAAACGGGAAACCAATCGCCGTGCCGCGCAACCATGCGGGCCAGGACCGGCGCCAGTCACTTTTGCTCATGTGGACGCTGCTTAATTTGTTTTGTGATTCGGCTGTTTTGCCTTCATACAAGACCGCGTACAGCGCTTCTGCCACCGCAAACAAACCGACCGCAACCAGCACAATTTCAATCCCGTCCAGCAGCTCAGGCACACCGCCGGTGTAGCGCGCTTGACCCGAGATTTGATCCATCCCGATCAAACCCGCCGCCAAACCAACAAACAAGGCCACCATGCCGCGCAAGGTGCTCTTGCCCAGCACCGCACTGACGGTGATAAAAGCGAGCAACATCAGGCAAAAGTACTCTGGGGGACCTAAACGCACCGCAAAGTCGGCCAAAATCGGGGCAAACAAGGTCACGCCGACGGTGGCAATCGTGCCTGCCACAAAGGAGCCGATCGCAGACGTTGCCAAAGCCGCGCCCGCGCGCCCCGTCTTGGCCATTTTGTTGCCCTCCATCGCTGTGATCATGCTGCCCGTTTCTCCCGGCGTGTTCAGCAAAATAGAGGTGGTGGAACCGCCATACATGGCACCGTAATAGATACCGGCAAAGAAAATCATGGACGCCGTGGCGTCGACTTTGGTCGTGATGGGCAGCAACATCGCCACCGCCACCGCCGGGCCAATGCCGGGCAGCACGCCGACCGCCGTGCCAACCGCACAGCCGATCAAGCACCACAATAAATTGATCGGGGTGGCGGCTGTCGCAAACCCCATCATCAGCTGGTTCCAGACTTCCATCAAATCCACCCCGTTGTTGTCAAGCCGGGCAGGTTGATCGCCAGCAGTTTCGTGAACATCCAATACACGGGCGCAGCGATGGCGGCACCGATCAGCAGGTCTTTGATGAATTGCTTGACATCAAAACCGACGACCTTGTCAGCCTCAGCCGTGCGCAAACCCCGCACCGCCAAGGCAAAGCACAAGGTACAGCTCAAAATAAACCCGATGGTGGTGATCAGCGCTGCGTTGGACAACAAGCCGGCAGACATCCAGCCAAAGCCTGACCAAAAACCGGTATCGGCACCGGGCGCAACATCCATATTGCGAAAACCGCCCGTGCGCGCTTCCCAGATGACCCACGCACCGCAAATCATCAATACGGCGGAGACCAGGCCTGGTAAAAAATTGGGGCCAACGCCTGAATAACCCGACTCAGAGGGAATCATGTAAGCGCCGACGGCCATGGCCCCCCCCAACGCCAAAATGCCGCAACCTATCAAAGTTTGCGTATGACTGCTATTTGACGCAGATGCGTTGGCTAGACTCACGAGGTCATTCCTGCCAAGTGCATGGTGCCGCGCAGGCTGGCAAAGTCGCTGTCGACAAAATCGTCAAACGCTTTGCCGGTCAGCAACGCCGGGGTCCAATTGTTTTTCGCCAATGCTTCTGTCCATGCTGCGGACTTGGTGGCTTTGATGACGATGTCGGTCAAAGCGGCACGTTGCTCAGCCGTCAAGCCTGCCGCGCCGTAGACGCCGCGCCAGTTGCCCAACACCACGTCATAACCCTGCTCTTTGAGCGTCGGGACGTTGATGCCGGCCAGACGCTTCTCGGAAGTGACGCCGATCGCACGCATTTTGCCAGCGGTGATGTATTCGGCAAACTCGCTGTAACCGCTGCCGCCGACTTTGACGTTGCCACCCAAAATCGCCGCAGTTGCCTCACCGCCGCCACGGAAGGCCACGTAATTGACTTTTTTAGGATCGACACCCACCGCGCGCGCCAGCATGGAGGCCGAAATATGCTCTGTAGACCCCTTGGAACCACCACCCCAGGTGATGCTGCCCGGGTCTTTTTTCATCTGTTCAACCACGTCTTTCATGGTTTTGAGCGGTGAATTGGCGGGCACCACAAACACGTTGTACTCGCTGGTCAAACGCGCAATCGGGGTGACTTTGTCCAAACCGACGGGTGGTTTGCCGGTGATGATGCCACCCAGCATCACCGCGCCCATGACCATTAAGGCGTTGGGGTCGCCCTTGCTGGCGTTCGCAAACTGCGCCAAACCGATGGTGCCGGCGGCGCCACCCTTGTTGTCATACTGCACGGTATCTGCCGCCTTGGACTCGACCATGGCCTTGCCCAGCGCACGGCCTGTGGTGTCCCAGCCGCCACCTGGGTTGGCGGGTATCAACATTTTGATGTTGGCAGCAGCGTGTGCTGTCATAGGCAAAACGCCAGCGGCAGCAAGCGCAGCCAAAGATTTTAGAAAGGTATCGCGACGCATAGCAGTCTCCTGATGAAATAAAACAGACAAAGCACTCCTGAACCATGCATCATGCGGCAATTGACTGTCAATTTGCTGTCGAAAAATAACCACATTGCTAGGTGGAAACACGAATAAAAACCGCATTTGTACGGTATCTCTGAACGAATGTGCTAGGGTGTTGACCGTGAAACTCCTCATTATTGAAGACGATGTCGCCATGCAAATGGCTTTGCAACGCGCCCTGCATGCGCGGGCCATCACGGTGGCGGTTTGTGGCGATGGATTGCAGGCCGTGGGGCTGTGGCGCAGCCTGGTGCCGGACGTGGTTTTGCTGGACCTGACCCTGCCCGGACAAGACGGCCTACAGGTGCTGACACAGGCGCGCAGCTTCGGCTTGCGCACCCCGGTGCTGATTTTGACAGCCCGCGGAACGGTGGGTGACCGCGTCATCGGGCTGAACACCGGCGCGGATGATTATTTGGCCAAACCCTTCGATCTGGACGAGCTGGAAGCCCGCCTGCGCGCCCTGCACAGACGCAACGCAAGCACCCTCGCAGACACCAGCACAGACACCCTGCAGGCGGGATTGCTGCGTTATGACAAAAACAGCGGGGCGGTCTACTGCGACGGCCAGGTGATGGACCTCACACCGCGAGAATTGGCACTTTTGTATGCCTTGATGAACCGCCTCGGCCACGCGCTCAGCAAGGAGCGGCTGTTTGACCACATCTTCCCCAATGCGTCTGAAGTGCAGTACGAAGCCGTGGAGGTGGTGGTCTACCGTTTGCGCAAAAAACTGGTGGGAACTGGCGTCAACTTGATGACCCTGCGCGGCCTGGGTTACCTGTTGAAGCAGGACCCGCTGGCATGATAACCCTCACACCTGAGCGCACACCTGAGCGGCCTGTACAGCCAGCGCAGCCCGCCCGCCCCGCAGCACGCAGCACCTCGCTGCGGCGCACCCTGCTTTTGGGGATTTTGTTGCCGATCTGCCTGTTTGTCGCGGTGGACACCTTCTTTCTCTACCGCCAAGCTCTGGCCGCCATCAACACCGCGTATGACCGCACGTTGCTGGCCTCGGCCAAATCGATTGGCGAGCTGCTTCAGGTGCAGGGCAAGGGCGAACAGGCGCGGCTCAGCGCGGCGATTCCCTATTCCGCGCTGGAAGCCTTTGAGTCCGACAACCGCAGCCGCATGGTCTACCGCGTCTCCAGCCCCGATGGTGTGCTGGTTGACGGTTTTGCCGATCTGCCCATGTGGCAGGGCAAACTGCCCGACCAGGGTCCGTATGCGGCGCTGGTGGACTTTTACGACAGCGCCTTTCGCGGCGATGCCATCCGCATGGCGGTACTGCTGCAACCCGTTTCGAGCGAAACGGGTTTGGGTATGGCGGTGATCCAGGTGGGCGAGACACTGGAGCTGCGGCAAACCCTGGCACGGCAGATTTTGCTGGGCACGCTGTGGCGGCAGGCGCTGCTGATTTCGGTGCTGGCTGGCATGGTCATCTGGGTGGTGCAGCGCGCCACCCGGCCGGTGCGGCGTTTGAGTCTGGCGCTGCAAGCCCGCCCCACCGGCGACCTGACACCCATCACGGCGCAGGACGCGCCGCGCGAACTGCAGCCGCTGCTGGTGGCAACCAACGACGTGATGTCGCGGCTCAAAAGCCTGCTGCTGCACCAAAAACGCTTTGTCCGCGACACCTCACACCAGTTGCGCACACCGCTGGCGGTGCTGAAAACCCAGGTGCAATCGGCTCTGCGTGGTGATGTGGAGCCACAAACCGCGCTGACCGAGATCAAACACACGGTCGAGCGCGCCACCCACCTGGCCAACCAGATGCTGGCGCTGTCCAAAGTGGAGCAGTTGCGCCAACAGACCGATGCCATCAACCTGGACTGGGCCAAAGTCGTGCGCGAGGTGACCTTGGACATTTCACCGCTGATTGCCGAAAAAAACCTGGACTTTGAGATCAGCACCGAGCCCGCGCTGCTGTACGCCCACGACTGGATGCTGCGCGAACTGTCCCGCAACCTGCTGCACAACGCCATCAAATACAGCCCGCCCAACGGCGCTTTGGCAGTGCATCTGCGGGTGGACAATGACAGGAAAACCGCCGAATTACGCATCAGCGACTGCGGGCCGGGTATTTCTGCCGAACTGCAACAGCGCCTGTTTCAGCCTTTTTCAGCAGGCGATGTGCGGACGGGATCGGGCCTGGGGCTGGCGATTTGCGCAGAAGTGGTTCAGGCCTTGGGAGGCGGTATCCGCCTGGACAATCGCCACAAAACGGGCCTACCCAGTGTCATTACCGGACTGGACACCGTGGTGCGGCTGCCTTTGGCTTAGATTCCAGACGCGTTAATCAGCTATTTGCGTTGCACAGGCCGCGCACACGCAGGCCAAATTGCGCTTTTCAGTCGGAATCCGCGCCAGCAAAGCCGCATCAAACCGCGCCGTGGTGCACCAGCAGGGCGGCTGTTGTTGACCGGTGACGTGCGCCACTTCCATCGCACAAAGGTTCTGTTTCCCGCACAGTGGGCACTGGCTGGGGTCTAAAAACGCAGCAGGCGATGGGGTGGCAGAGCGAGGGGTAGACATGCTGCAAGTTTAAATTATCTTTAATTGCTATGTATTTAATAGCAATATAGTCAATAAATACGCCGGCTATATGTCAATATGGCCATGAAAATGTCCTTTTGACCGATTTCTGACCGATTTTTGACCTTTTTTTAGCCGTTTTGATTAATTCGTACCCATGAATTGAACTTTCAATAAACGACCCCATATCCATTCAGTCGGTTATGTGGCCGGTCTACATCAACCCGCGCTAAACTTGAAAGCTGCTTTTCTGATGAAAAGCGCGCCGAATCTTCAACCTAAAACCACAAAAATTCACACCATGACCAAGCAAACGCTCTCATTTCAGGCCGAAGTGGCCCAACTCCTGCATTTAGTCACCCACGCGCTGTACTCCAACAAAGAGATTTTCATGCGCGAGCTGATCTCCAACGCCTCCGACGCCTGCGACAAGCTGCGTTTTGAGGCGCTGAATGACCCGTCGTTGTTTGAAGAATCACCCCATCTGGACGTGCGCGTCAGCTTCAACAAAGAAGCCAAAACGCTGACGATTGCCGACAACGGCATTGGCTTGAGCCAGCAAGAAGCCATCGACAACCTCGGCACCATCGCCAAAAGCGGCACCAAAGACTTTGTGTCCAAGCTCAGCGGTGATCAAAAGGCAGATTCTCAGCTGATCGGCCAATTCGGCGTCGGTTTTTACTCGGGCTTCATTGTGGCGGACAAAATCACGGTCGAATCGCGCCGTGCGGGTTTGCCGACGGCCGACGGCGTGCGTTGGGTCAGTGGCGGCTCGGGCGACTTTGAAGTGGAGAGCATTGAACGCGCCCAACGCGGCACCAGCGTGACGCTGCATCTGCGCGACGATGCGCTGGACTACGCCAGCAGCTGGAAACTCAAAGGCATCATCGCCAAGTATTCCGACCACATCAGCCTGCCGATTTTGATGGAAAAGGAAGAATGGAAAGAGGGCGAGCCGATCGACAAGGACGACCCGTCTAAAGGAACTTCAGGCGGCGGCATGGTGATGACGGGCGAATGGGAAACCGTGAACCAGGCCAGCGCCCTGTGGACGCGCGCCAAGAAAGACATCACGCCTGAACAATACCAGGACTTTTACAAACAAATCAGCCATGACCACGCAGATGCGCTGGCGCATACCCACAACCGCGTCGAAGGCAACCAGGAATACACGCAGCTGCTGTACATCCCCAGCAAAGCGCCCATGGATTTGTACAACCGCGAGCGCAACTCGGGCCTAAAGCTGTATGTCAAACGCGTCTTCATCATGGACGACGCCGAGGCGCTCTTGCCGGGTTACCTGCGTTTTGTCAAAGGCGTGGTTGATTCGAATGATTTGCCGCTGAACGTGAGCCGCGAGCTGCTGCAGGAAAGCCGCGACGTGAAAGCCATCCGCGAAGGCTGCACCAAGCGCGTGTTGGGCATGCTGGAAGATTTGGCGAAACACAATGCTTTGCCGCCCAAAGGCTCTTCAGAGATGGTTGAGGACGTTCTTACCGCCGAGGAAAAAGCCGAACAAGAGGCTGGACTGGGCAAATTTGACGCGTTTTACGCCGAATTTGGCGCGGTGCTCAAAGAAGGCTTGGGCGAAGACTTTGCCAACAAAGACCGCCTGGCCAAGCTGATGCGCTTTTCAAGCACGACTACAGACGCCGTCACCGTCAGCTTTGCCGACTACAAAGCCCGCATGAAGGATGGCCAAGAGGCGATCTACTACATCACCGCCGACAACGCCGCCGCCGCCAAAAACAGCCCGCAGCTGGAAGTGTTCAAGAAAAAAGGCATTGAAGTGCTCTTGATGACCGA
>JAYVJL010000016.1:0-26541 GCA_043769295.1 Polaromonas sp.
CATTCCCATGCACCACATGCGGCGTGGTGCGCAGGGGGATGCGGGCGAAATACTGGCCGAACTCTTCGCTGACGCGCAGGTTGACCTGGTGGTCCATCAGCCACAGGGCGACTTGGGCAATCTGGGCGGGGAACTCCTCGATCTCGATGCCGTAGAACTGATCGACATTGACGCCCAGGAGCGTATGCACGTCTACATTCAACTGTCCGCTGGCGTTGGTTTTCTCGGCGCTGGCACGTAAAACGGCCAATTCCAGCTCCCGCAACTCGCGGTAGCTGATAACCAGAAAATTGCCGCACCCACACGCAGGGTCAAAAAACGTCAAGCTGCGCAGCTTTTTGTGAAATTCAAACAAGCGGTTGCGGTTGTTTTTGACCTTCTCAAACTCGACCCACAGCTCGTCCAAAAATAGCGGTTTGATGAGTTTGAGGATGTTTTCCTCACTGGTGTAATGCGCGCCCAGGTTGCGGCGCGCCTTGTCGTCCATGATGCTTTGAAACAAGCTGCCAAAAATGGCGGGGCTGATGGCGGACCAATCCAAAGCGCAGGCGTCCAGCAGCGCCTCGCGCATGGCACTGGTGAAATCAGCCATCGGCAGCTGCTCGTCAAACAGCTTGCCGTTGACGTAGGGGAAGGCGGCGAGCTGCTCGTCCAGCGCCTTGCTGCGCTTCGTTTCGTCGGTATTGAGCACCTGAAACAGCCGCGCCAAGAGCGGGCCAAGGTCTGAACCGTCTTTGGCGGTGCGCTCTTCAATGTAGCTGCGAAAGGCGGCTGCCGGCTGGAAAATGCCCGTATCGTCCGCAAACAGGCAAAACAGCAGCCGCACCAGCAGTACTTCCAGCGGGTGGTCGGTGTAGCCGCTGGCTTTGAGCGCGTCGTGCAACTTGCCCATGCGCTCGGCGGCCTTGATGTTGACCGGGTTTTGCGGCTGGATGACCTGCGCTTTGTAGCCGGCGATAAACCCGAAGAGTTTGATGTTTTTGTGAAGGTCGGCCAGGTTGAATTCAAACGATTCATTCGTCGCCAAGCGTTGCACCCGAAAACGCGCAAAGTCGCAAACGATGATGATCTGCGGCAAATCCCGTTCGGCCAGGCCGGGGAAGTAGTCCAGCGCTTGGTTAAGGGCTGAGTCCAGGTCTTTACCGCGAGATTTTTGTTCCACCATCAACATACCGGGCCAAAACAAATCGACAAAACCTTGTTTGTTGCCCAGCTTTTTGACCGCCAGTTCAAAAGTGGCAACGCGTTTATTGGTGATGTCAAAAATGTCAAAAAATTCAATCCAAAACGGGATAGACTGGCTTTTTTCATTGTCCGCGTCCGCCCACTTGCGGCTGAAGGCGAGCGAGCGGGATTTGATTTCGTTCCAGGAGATAGGCATGGGCGTAGCTTAACGTAGGTTGAGCGCAGGTTTCACCTCTAAAATCTCCCCATGCCCAGCTCCACCCTCAACCCCACCCTGTCCACCACGCCTTATGGCAAGCGCGTCCACAGCATCGTCACGTGGCTGATGGTGCTGGGTTTGCTGGGGTACACGGCGGTGCTGGGCTGGTTGTACTGGTCGCAAGAGCATTTGTTGTTCAAACCCGAGGTGATTGCGGCCAGCCAGCCGCTGGCGGCGCTCACATCACAAGGCGAGGGGGTGCGCGAGTTCACGGTGGATGTGCCGGGGGCCAAATTGTCGGGGCTGCAACTCAAATTGCCCAATCCCAAAGGCGTAGTGTTCTTTTTGCACGGCAACGGGGGGAATCTGGACGCGTGGTTCATCAACACCGAGATCTACCGCCAGCACAACATGGATTTGGTGATGGTGGACTACCGGGGTTTTGGCAAAAGCACGGGCCAGATCGAGAGCGAGGCGCAGCTGCACAGCGACGTGCGTGCCGCGTGGGACTTTATCGCCCCGCAGTATGTGGGCAAAAAACTGGTGGTGTACGGGCGCTCGCTCGGCTCGGGGCTGGCAGCGGGGCTGAGCGCTGAGCTGACCGATGATTCAGCCAAAGGCGGCGCGATTGTCGATATGACGGTGCTGGTCTCGCCCTATAGCAGCATGAGCACGCTGACCGGGCAGATCTACCCCTATGTGCCGCAGGTGGTGTTGCGCTACCCGCTGCGCACGGACCAGCTGGTGCTCAAAATTAAAAGTCCGTTGCTGCTGATTCATGGCGAGCAGGACACCTTCATCCCACCCAGCCACAGCCAGGCGCTCAAAGCCATCGTCAAACCCGCGCGCCTGCTGCTGGTGCCCGGCGCGGGGCACAACGATGTGCACAAATTTGACCTGTATGTGAAGGATTTTGGCGGGGTGCTGGCGGGCTTGTAGACGGTTTGCAGGCTTTGTCAGAGAATCCAGCCAAGTACAAATAAGGTAAGAACAAGGAGCCCACCATGTCCAAAATCACCCCCTGCCTGTGGTTCAACGGTCGCGCCGAAGAGGCGATTGAGTTTTACACCGGGATTTTCAAGAACTCCAGAAAGCTGACCGTGGCGCACTATGGCAAGAACATGCACCTGCCGGAAGGCGACTTGCTGGTGGCGACGTTTGAGCTGGACGGGCAGGAGATCATGATTTTGAACGGTGGCCCGTATCAGAAGCTCACGCCAGCGTTCTCACTGTCGGTGAGCTGTGAAGACCAGGCCGAAGTGGACTATTTTTGGGACAAGCTGGTGGAAGGTGGGCAAGAAAGCCAGTGCGCCTGGCTGACGGACAAGTTTGGCGTGTCCTGGCAGATCGTCCCCAAGCTGATGGTGCGGCTGATGCACGACCCCGACCCCATCAAGGTCGCCCGCGTGATGCAGACGATGATGCAGATGGTCAAGCTGGACTGCGCCAGGCTGCAGGCGGCTTATGATGGGGTTTAGCAGGGTTTGATGGGAGTTGGCGGGGTTTGAGTAACTTTTAGGCCTTTTTGGCCAGTCCCAAGCGCTCAATGGTGGTTTTTTCCTTGATAAAGGTGCGCGCGGCGTAGGCGGTGTAGTCGGCGGTGTTCATGTAGATGGTGGGCTGATAGAACTTGTCCAGTGTTTCCTGCAGGCGGGCGTCGTCCAGCGTCTTTTTGAAGGCGTCGTGCAGAATTTTGACGACGGCAGGGTCCATGTTTTTGGGGCCACCGATGCCGAAAGGCGACTCGGTGATGGTGTCCCAGCCACTTTCTTTGACCGTGGGCACATCGGGGAAGGCTTTGTTGCGCTCCCGACCCAGCGTGGCCAGCAGGCGCAGTTTGCCGCTTTTGACGTGGGGTGCAAACTCGGTCGTGCCGCTCATCAGCGGAATGTGGCCACCCAGAATCGCCTGCATGATCTCGGCCGAGCCTTTGTACGGGATGTCCTGCAGCTCAATGCCTGCTTTGCCCGCAAATTCTTCAATCGCCAAATGCGGCGTGGTACCCGTGCCGGTGTGGCCGTAGCTGACCTTGCCGGGGTTGGCTTTGGCGTAGGCGACCATTTCTTTCAGGGTTTTGTAGGGGGCGTCGGCCGTGGCGGCCAGGCCAAAGGTGTAGCCGGTCAGGCAGACGATGTGGGTCAGGTCTTTGACCGGGTCAAACGCCATTTTTTGCATGTGCGGCAGGCGGTAGATGCCCAGCGGCAGCTGCGTGAGGGTGTAGCCGTCGGGTTTGGCCTGCATCATGGCGGTCGCGCCCAGGGTGCCGCCCACGCCGGGTTTGTTGTCAACGATGATGGTGCCGCCCAGTACACGGCCGGCGCTTTCGGCAAAGGCACGCATCACGGCGTCGCTGCTGCCGCCCGGTGGCCAAGGGGCGATCAGGGTGATGGGTTTGCTGGGGAACCTGTCCTGCGCCCAGCTGCTGGAGATGATGGCTGCAGATGTGGGGAGGGCCAGGGCCGTGGCTGCTTGCAGAAGCTGGCGGCGGGTGGGTGGGTGTTCTTGGCAATAGTCATCAAAAAGTCTCCAATATAGGTGTATGGATGATGATTCAAGCCCGCTCAGATTTTGGTCACGTGGGTGACTTGACCCGCCGGGCACGTGTAGGACAAGTTGCCTTGATTTTTTGGGTGGCCCTGCTATATTGAATGCGGGGCCAAGACGGCCCTTCCCCCATTTGTGTCGTTTGTCTGAAAGGTCATCGCCCATGAACCAGAAGTCCGACAACCCTGAACTCAACAAACGCCACGCCATGGCGTTTTATGAGTTGATGTTCAACGAGTGCCAGCCCGCACTGGCCGTGCAGCGCTATGTGGGCGACAGCTACACGCAGCACAACCCGATGGTGGCGGACGGCAAAGAGGCGTTTATCGCCTACTTTGAGCACATGGCGCGGGAGTATCCGGGTAAAAAAGTGGTTTTCAAACGCGTCATCGCAGAAGGCAGCCTGGTGGTGCTGCACTGCCAGCAGGCGTGGCCGACGGATGCCGACAAAGACTGGGCGGGCATGGACATTTTCCGCTTTGACGCCCACGGCAAGATCGTGGAGCACTGGGACGTGCTGCAAGTGGTGCCGGCGGAGTCCGCCAACAACAACGGCATGTTCTGACGGTAGCGGGCAGGTTTTAGCCGAACAAATTTGAGAAGGAGTCCACCATGGCCATATCACACGCAAACTCGGGTGAAGCGGTGGATATCCGCCCGCTGGGCGCGAAGCTCGTCGAGTCGCAGACGATTGCACTGTTCAAGTCCAAAAACCTGGAGGTCATGCGCCTGGTGCTGCCCAAAGGCAAAGGCATGCCCATGCACCGGGTGGAAGGCGACATCACCATGCAGTGCATGGAGGGCAGCATCGCCGTGGTGGTGGACGGCCAAACCAAACCGCTGGGCGCGGGCCAGTTGATGTACCTGTCCGGCGGCGTGCCGCACAGCCTGACGGCGGTGGCCGATGCGTCGGTGCTGGTGACGATTGCGTTGTTTGGGTAGGCTAACCCTGCGCCACAGGTCGTGCCGGGTCGCTGCACCACTCACTCCAGCTGCCGGCAAACAAGGCTTGACGGCCAAATCCTGCTAATTCCATCGCCAGAATATTAGGCACGGCACTGACACCGCTGCCACAGTGGTGGACGACCGTTGACGGATCGCAGCCAGCCAAAAGGGTGGTGAATTCGGCTTTGAGCTGCTCAACGGGTTTGAATTTTCCGTCTGGGCCGATGTTCTCGGTAAACGGGCGGTTCAGCGCGCCGGGGATGTGGCCGGCCACCGGGTCGATCGGCTCGACCTCACCGCGAAAGCGCGCTGCGCCACGGGCATCGATGATGGTTTGCGATACTTTACCCATCCTTTTTGCTACTGAATCAATAGCTTCCAAGGCAGTTAATTCGCCGGCTAGAGCGAAATTTGAGGGGGTAATTTTGGCTTTTGAGGGTTTCGCGGTCGGATGGGTGCTTTCAACCGCGCCATCGGCCTCATCATGAAGGTTTTCCCAGGCCTGCAAACCACCGTCCAGCACGGCGACGGCTTCGTGGCCGGCCCATTTCAGCATCCACCACAGGCGGCCGCAGTAGTTGGCACCGTTGCGGTCGTACACCACGGCCTGGTGGGCGTTGGTGAAGCCGATGCTGCTGAGCCAGGCGGTGAAAGTTTCACGTCGTGGCAAGGGGTGGCGACCGCCCGACGCTGCGGCAAGGTCGTTTTTGGCGCTTAAATGGCTGTCCAGATTGGCATAGACCGCACCGGCGATGTGGACGGCATCAAACTGCTGCGGACCGAGGGCGGGGTTCATCAGGTCAAACGTACAGTCAAACACCATCACCGGCTTGCCGTCGGCGGTGCGTGGGGGCGTGCTTGTGAGGATGGTGGCGAGTTCTTCGGCGGAAATGAGGGTGGTGAACATGGCTGGCTCCTATGAATATTCTCGTCAAGTGTAGTAGAGAAGCATCATGAAGCGGCTTTACTCCCCTCTTTGAAAAAGAGGGGTTGGGGGAGATTTAAATCCCCCTCAATCCCCCTTTTTCTAAGGGGGAAGCAAGAAATCAATGCTCTTCCGCCGGTGTATCCGGCAACGCCCGCGAGCGCAGCACGGTGGCGGCTAAACCGCTGACGACGATGACGACGATGCCGGCCCAACCCAGCAGCGGGATGTCGTCGCCAAACAGCATTAGGCTGTAGATGGACGCAAAGACGATGCCTGAATACTGCAGATTGGCCACGACCAGGGTGCTGCCTTTGCTGTAGGCGCGGGTCATGCACCACTGGCCGAGCGAGGCCAGAATGCCAATGGGGATGAGCCACCAGGCGGCAGTGGTGCTCCAGGCGGAGTTGGGCGACAAGCCGGTGAACAGCATGCCGATGCCGCCTGCGATGGCCGAGCCGAGCGCGAAGTAGAAGACGGTACGGTCTTCCGGCTCGCCAATGCGGCCCAGCACCGTGACCTGCATGTAGGCCAGCGCTGCGCCCATGCCGGAGAGCAGGCCGATCAAGCCGGCGAAAAGCTGGTCTTGGTCGATGGTGGGGCGCAGCGTCATCACCACACCGGCAAAGCCGCACAGCACGGTCAAAAGCAGCGGGCCTTGTGATTTGGCACCGGCAAAACCGTTTTTGGCGGTGCTGAAAAACAGCGCACCACCGACGATGAAAGCCGCTATCCAGACGCCGCTCATGTAGTTCAGCGTCATGGCGGTGGCCAGCGGCAGGTGGGCGATGGCGTAAAACCAGCTGCCCAGCGACAGCACGCCGATGAAAGCGCGCCAGGCGTGCATCATGGGCACGGTGGTGGCCAGGCGGGTGCCGCGGGCGCGCATCACAAAGTACATGAACAGCATGCTGATGAGGCCGCGGTAGCAGACCAGCTCAAAGGTGTTGAACTGCTCGGACGCGATTTTGACCCCCACGCCCATGGTGGCGAAGAGGAAAGAGGCCAAAACCATCCAGAGTGCTTGCATTGTGACTTTCAGGGATTAAAAATGGCCAAATTCGGTAAAACAGGGCAATATTTAGCTAAATTTTTATCTAGCCGGCGTATTTATTGCCTATATTGCTATGTTTTATATAGTAATTAAATTTAAACAAAAGAATCAGGCCGTCAACTTCTCGGGCTGCATGGCGCGGCGGTACCACTGGTGGAACGCCTGCATGCCGTCTTCCATAGGGCTTTGGTAGGGGCCGACCTCGTTGTCGCCGCGCTGCATCAGGGCTTTACGGCCGGCGTCCATGCGCAGGGCGATTTCGTCGTCTTCCACACAGGTTTCCATGTAGGCTGCGCGCTGGGCTTCGACAAAGTCGCGCTCGAACTCGGCAATTTCTTCCGGGTAAAAAAACTCCACCATGTTGATGGTTTTTTGCGGCCCGATGGGGTGCAGGGTCGAGACGGTGAGCACATGTGGGTACCACTCGACCATGATGTGCGGGTAGTAGGTGAGCCAGATCGCGCCAAACTTGGGCGGTTTGCCGTCATGGTTGTCTTTTTGGTAGTTGAGCAGGGCCGACTGCCAGCGCTCGTAGATCGGGCTGCCCGCGTGACCGAGCCGGTTGGCCACGCCCACGGTTTGCACCGAGTAGTCGGGTTTGAACTCCCATTGCAGGTCGCCGGTGGTCACAAAATTGCCCAGACCAGGGTGGAAGGGGCCGACGTGGTAGTCCTCCAGGTAAACCTCGATGAAGGTTTTCCAGTTGTAGTTGCATTCGTGCATCTCGACGTGGTCGAGCTTGTAGCCGGAGAAATCGAGATCGGCACGGGGGCCGAGGTGGGCCATGTCAACTTTGACATCGCGCTGGCTACCGAAGGGGCCTGGCGGCCCGGATTCAAACAGCAGGCCATTCCACTCCTGCAGCTTGTAGTTGTGCAGGTGCAGGTCGGGGTCGCAGTCAAAATGCGGTGCGCCCAGCAGTTTGCCCATGTTGGGACCTTTGGCGTCGTAGGTCCAGTTGTGCAGCGGGCAGACCAGGTTGCCGTTGGCATTGGCCGGCAGGCTGCCCTTGCCCTGCAAAATCAGGGCTTGGCGGTGCCGGCAGACGTTGGACACCAGCTCGATGCCAGCGGCCCCGTGGATCAGCGCACGGCCGCCGTTTTCTTGTGGCAGGGTGTAAAAATCGCCCCGATGCGGCGCGGCCAGGCTGTGGCCGACATAGCGCGGGCCGTTTTTGAACAGCATCTGCTGCTCGCGCTGAAACAGCACTTCGTCGAAGTAGCTGCTGACAGACAGTTGCGAGACCGGCGGAAGCTGAGACAGCTGATTCGAATGCGAACCGGAATCAATCATACGTGGGAGGGCGCGTGGGCAACCAAGGCGAAAAAGGGGCTATTTTACCCCGTAGCCTTTGATGTCAGATTTGACGCAGGTCATCCAAAGCGCTTATTCGGGTTGCGGGGTATTGGCCATAATGGCGGGTGTTGATGCCATGGTTCATTTGGGCGGTTTGCCATCAAAAGGTTGCCATATATTCTTAAATCGGGTTTGTGGCAGGAATGGGGTGGGCTTCACTTAAAATGGGGAGATTAGGCAATTGTTGCCTCAGTACCGCTAATCCTGATTAAATCCCATCCATGACCAAGGCTAACAAATCAACCCCAGCCAGCTCAGCTGTGTTGGCGCCTCCAATCAGCTACGACACGGCTTTACAAGAGCTGGAACAGTTGGTTGTCAAATTAGAGTCGGGCCAGCTGCCATTGGAGCAGTTGATGGCGGGTTATCAGCGCGGCGCTGAGCTGCTCACCTTCTGCCGTGACAAATTGCAAGCCGTAGAAAAACAAATCAGTGTGATTGACAACGGCCAGCTCAAGTCATGGGTGCAAGAGTGAGCGGCGCCCGGGTGGATCACCTTGTTTGGACCACCGAGCATGTGGCACGCGTCGAGCTGGCATTGTCAAATTGGGTGATCGCTCCTTCCCAGACGATGATCAGTGCTGGTTTGACGCAATTGTGTGATGCCATGCGCTACGCTGTGCTTGACGGCGGCAAGCGGCTGCGGCCCTTGCTGGTGTTTGCTGCTGCAGAAGCGGTAGGCGGTTGGCACGCTGAATCTGGCTCACCTGCCTTGGGCACGGAACCCAATGAAGCCGCTTTGCGAGCTGCGTGCGCTGTGGAGCTGATCCATGCCTATTCTTTGGTGCACGACGACATGCCCTGTATGGACAACGATGTGCTGCGCCGAGGCAAACCCACGGTTCATGTCAAGTTCGGCGAAGCGCAAGCTCTTTTAGCGGGTGATGCGTTGCAGGCGCTGGCTTTTGAGCTGTTGACACCCAGCGGGGAAGGGGTTGACCCGGCTGTACAAGCCACTTTATGCCGTTTGTTGGCAACATCAGCAGGTTGCCAAGGCATGGCGGGCGGCCAGGCGATTGACTTGTCCAGTGTCGGCCAGCGTTTGACGCTCGGTGAATTGCAAAACATGCATAGACTTAAAACGGGTGCCTTGCTGCAAACCAGTGTCATGATGGGCGCTGCCTGCGGCCGGACTTCGCCCCAAGCGCTGGCTGCGCTGGCTGAGTATGGTGCCGTGCTTGGTTTGGCTTTTCAGGTGGTTGATGATATTTTGGATGTTACGGCCGATACAGCTACCTTGGGCAAAACGGCAGGTAAGGACGCACAAGACAACAAACCGACCTTTGTGTCACTGCTCGGACTGGACGCTTCGCGGGCTTACGCCCAAACTCTGCACGAGCAGGCGCTGCAAGCACTGAAAGCAAGTGGTCTGGTGGGCACGCATGCATTGGGTGCACTGGCGGATGTGGTGGTCAACCGCAAGATGTAAACCACGCCTGTACATGCAACCTGAATCTCTCAACATCCCAATTAATCATTAAATATGCATCTATCCGGCGTATATTATGCCTAAGATGCTATAAAATATATAGCAAATGATTCATCCATGATCTATCCCCTACTGTCTACCATCAACGACCCCAGCGATCTGCGCAAGCTCCCGCGCGAGCAGCTCAAAGGTCTGTCTGATGAGCTGCGTGCCTACCTTTTGCACAGCGTGTCCAAAACCGGCGGGCATTTGAGTTCTAACCTGGGTACGGTTGAGCTCACCGTGGCTTTGCACTATGTGTTCAACACACCGGATGACCGGCTGGTCTGGGATGTGGGTCACCAAACCTATCCGCACAAAATCTTGACTGGCCGTCGCGGCCGCATGGACACGCTGCGTCTGTTGGGCGGACTGTCCGGCTTTCCGCAGCGCAACGAGAGTGAATACGACAGCTTTGGCACGGCCCACTCCAGCACCAGTATCTCGGCGGCCTTGGGCATGGCGCTGGCTGCAAAAATCAAAGGTGAACAGCGCCATTCAGTCGCCATCATTGGTGATGGTGCGATGACGGCTGGCATGGCCTTTGAAGCCTTGAACAACGCTGGCGTGGCAGATTGTAATTTGTTGGTGGTGTTGAACGACAATGACATGAGCATCAGCCCACCCGTAGGCGCGCTGAACCGCTACTTGGCGCAACTCATGAGCGGCCAGTTTTATGCCGCAGCCAAAAATGCAGGCAAGCAGGTGCTTAAAGTGGCACCTCCGCTGTTTGAGCTGGCGAAGCGCATTGAAGAGCATGCCAAGGGCATGGTGGTGCCAGCCACTTTGTTCGAAAAGTTCGGTTTTAACTACGTTGGCCCGATTGACGGCCACGATCTGGAGTCCTTGATCCCCACGTTGGAAAATATCAAGCACCTCAAAGGGCCCCAGTTTTTGCATGTGGTCACCAAAAAAGGGCAGGGCTACAAACTGGCCGAAGCGGACCCGGTGGCCTACCATGGCCCGGGTAAATTTGACCCGAACGTGGGGTTGCAAAAATCCAGCACGCCTGCAAAAACAACTTTCACCCAGGTCTTTGGGCAATGGTTGTGTGACATGGCGGCTAAAGACGAGCGTCTGGTGGGCATCACGCCAGCCATGCGTGAAGGCTCGGGCATGGTTGAATTTGAACAACGCTTCCCGGCGCGTTACTTTGACGTGGGCATTGCCGAACAGCATGCCGTCACCTTTGCAGCAGGTTTGGCTTGTGAGGGCTTGAAGCCTGTCGTTGCCATTTACTCCACCTTTTTGCAGCGTGCTTACGATCAACTGATTCATGATGTTGCTCTGCAAAATCTGCCTGTGGTGTTTGCGCTAGACCGTGCCGGGCTGGTTGGTGCGGATGGGGCGACACATGCGGGTGCCTACGATATTGCGTATTTACGCTGTATTCCAAACATGAGCATCGCCTGCCCTGCCGATGAAAATGAATGCCGCCAACTGCTGACGACCGCGTTTGAGCAAAATCATCCGGTGGCTGTGCGTTATCCACGCGGCGCAGGTGCTGGAGTCGCCATTGCGCCGACCTTGCAGGCCCTGCCGTTTGGCAAAGCAGAGATCAAACGCAGCGGTGGCCAGGCAAAAGGGGGCAACCCGCAAAAACGCATCGCCATTTTGGCCTTTGGTACGTTGTTGCATCAGGCACTGGCTGCCGCTGAGAAATTTGATGCGACGGTCGTCAACATGCGCTGGGCAAAGCCTTTGGATGTTGATTTGCTGAAAGTGGTCGCTGCTGGACACGATATCCTCGTCACTGTCGAAGAGGGTTGCATGATGGGCGGGGCAGGCAGCGCCGTTAGTGAGGCCATGCAGGCGGCAGGTTTGGTCAAGCCCTTGCTGATTCTTGGTTTACCAGACCAGTTCATCGAGCATGGCGACCCGGTGAAGCTTCTCTCCATACAAGGTTTGGATGCTCCTGGGATTGAATCATCCATCCATGCGTTTGTAAGCGTGCAGTAAAGCGAGAAGATGCAAAGCAAGCGAGATCGGTTTTAAAGCTTGGTTACATAGAAAAATTAAATGCGCATTTGAAATCATTTCAGGGTATGTCTGGTTTTTCGAGGGAAAACCCGCTCCAAGGGAGCTTGGTAGCTTTCATACAATCAAAGTTGACTTTTGTAGTCTTCGTTCGCCCAAAAAGTGAATGACTTACTCAACCCAACCTCACGGAGTGAATCACATGGATCGTCGTTCCCTAATTAAAAACGCTGGTATGGCTGGTGTGTTAGCAGCTGGTGTTGCCCCTGCTGTCGTCAACGCGCAAGCAGCAGTCCGATGGCGCCTGTCGTCAAGTTTCCCAAAAGCACTCGACACCATTTTTGGTGCGGCTGAAGTTTTTGCGGCTAAAGTCAAAGCCATGTCTGGCGGTAAATTTGAAATCTCTACCCATGCGGGTGGCGAGATCACACCACCGTTTGGTGTGGTTGATGCGGTGCAGCAGGGTTCGGTTGAGATGGCTCATACAGCACCTTATTATTTCTTCGGTAAAAACGAAGCATTTGCCTTGGGTTGCGCGATTCCATTTGGCTTGAACAGCCGCCAGATGACCGCTTGGATGTATGAAGGCAATGGTCTGAAGTTGATGCGTGAGTTTTACGCCAAGTACAACATCATCAATTTCCCAGGTGGTAATACTGGTGCGCAGATGGGTGGCTGGTATCGCAAAGAAATCAAAACGGCAGCTGACCTCAAAGGCCTGAAAATGCGTATCGGTGGTTTTGCCGGCAAAGTGTTTGAGCGCATGGGTGGTGTGCCTGCCAACATTCCTGGCGGCGAGATTTACACTGCTTTGGAAAAAGGCACGATTGATGCGGCTGAGTGGATTGGCCCATACGATGATTTGAAACTTGGTTTCAACAAAGTTGCACCTCATTACTACTATCCAGGCTGGTGGGAAGGCGGTCCACAGCTGGACTTCTTCATCAACCAAAAAGCATATGATGCACTGTCATCTGAAAATAAAGCCATTGTTGAGTCGGCTGCAGCGTATGCCCATACGGATCTGCAAGCCAAATACGATGCCAAGAATCCGGCTGCACTTAAGCAATTGGTAGGCGCTGGCACCAAACTGCACCGCTTCCCTAAAGATGTGATGGATTTGGCTTTCAAAGAATCCATGGCGCTGTACGCTGAGCTAAACGAAAAGAATTCAGACTGGAAAAAAATCTACGCTGACTACTCCAAGTTCCGCGCTGATTCAAACCTCTGGTTTCGATTCACAGAAGCGGCGTTCGACGATTTTATGCAAGCGCAAAAGCTGTAAAAAACCGGTTGGGTCGCATCAAGCGACCTAAAAAAAGCCCCGCATGCGGGGCTTTTTTATGTTCTGCTGAATTACAGTATCGTGTTTATTTTAGCTTGGCGCTCAGCAACTCAAATTGCCGCAACACGTTTGCATTCGCAGCATAAAACGAGGCAAATTTACCACCGTGCGTACGCGCATACAACCTCGGTGCAATCAACCAATCAAAGCCTTTTAGTCGAATGAGTTTGACATACGCGAGATCTGCAATAAGCATTTCTTTGTCCCATATCCAACTTTGTTTAAGGTGGCTGGCGCTGATGGATGTCACGCTTCGGAATACAAAAAAAACGGTCACACACATCAAAATAAGAGCCGCCAACAACCACAATGCGCTGGTTGTCACGGAGGTTCCTAGTTTGCCATGGTTCCACAAGACATAACCCCACCAAGCCACCCCTTCAACTAACAGCAGAGCCAAGATGCGAAAAGGCAATGAAAATGCCTTTCCGCTGATCACCTGGTCAGGTGCCAAGTCAAGCTGAGGCGATGCCGGCCATCCGTCTGCGTTCATTGTTGAGGCCTACTTCTTGTCGGCATCTTTGAACAAGTCTTCCATTTTCTTTTGCTCATCAGAGGCGCTCAAAGCAGGCGTTACCGTGTTTGGCGCCTGAATTTCAATCTTCACCTTATCAATATCCACCTTCACTTCTTTGTCCAAAAACATCGTCACAGATTGCGGCACAAAAATGACAACAAACACCAAGATCACCTGCATGATGACCCATGGAATCGCGCCCATGTAGATGTCGTTGGATTGGACGGGAACGGGGATGCGTTTGTCTTTGAACAAGGTATCGGCAATACCCCGTAAATAGAACAGTGCAAAACCAAACGGCGGATGCATGAAGCTGGTTTGCAGGTTGACGCACAGCAGCACACCGAACCAAATCAGGTCAATACCCAGCTTGTCCGCCACCGGTGCGAGCATGGGGACGATGATGAAGGCAATTTCAAAGAAATCCAGGAAGAAAGCCAAGAAGAAGACAAAGACGTTGACAACAATCAAGAAGCCGACTTGACCACCCGGCAAGCCCGTCAGCAAGTGTTCAACCCATTTGGCACCATCGACACCTTGAAATACCTGGCTAAACACACGAGAACCAATCAATATAAATACCACCATGGCGGTGAGGCGCATGGTGCCACTCATGGCCTCCCAGATCAAGGCAGGCGACAGTCGTTTGGACATGGCTGCCAAAATCATGGCACCGACAACACCCATGGCTCCCGCTTCAGTTGGCGTCGCAATGGCGGTATCCTGGAAAGGCAGGCCGCCCATGGAGCCAAGCACGGTAAAAATCAAAATAGCGGAAGGCACAATGCCGCGTAGACATTTTTTCCACAGCGCCCATCCATCCAAGGTACGCTCGGTACGTGGAATGGCAGGTAAGTAATCAGGTTTGATACGTGTCAAAGCAAAGGTGTAGATCGCAAACATGGCCACTTGCAGCAGTGAAGGGCCCCAGGCACCTTTGTACATGTCACCCACTGGCTTGCCCAATTGGTCAGCCAAAACAACGAGCACCAAAGATGGTGGCACCAATTGCGTGATCGTGCCAGAAGCCGCGAGCACGCCTGTGGCGTAGCGCATGTTGTAGTTGTACTTCATCATCACCGGCAGGGAGATCAAGGCCATGGCGATCACTTGACCCGCTACCGTGCCCGTGATTGCGCCCAAGATAAAGCCCACAATGATGACTGAGTAGCCGATACCACCGCGTTTGGGTCCAAAAAGTTGCCCCATCGAGTCAAGCATGTCTTCCGCCAAGCCGCATTTTTCTAAAATGGTGCCCATGAACGTGAAGAATGGAATAGCCAAGAGCAATTCATTGTTCAAAATGGAGAACAATGAAATAGGCAGGTTGCCCATGAATGCCGCTGGAAACCAGCCCATTTGAATGGCATAAAAAGCGCTACCTAAACCCAGCGCCGCCAATGAGAAGGCCACTGGGAAGCCAATCAACATAATAACAATAAGCCCCGCAAACATGACGGGTGCAAAATTGACCATTTCCATTTTATTTTCCTAAATCAGTTGTCTCAATAAGTGCAAACAAAGTACAAGTATTTGTAAAGGCACTTATTGCAATGGCTTTTCGTAATGCGTATCCATTTGGTAATGACCCGTGAGGTAAGCCACCCTTTTGATGATTTCAGCCCAGCCTTGGAACCACATCAACGCAAAGCCTAAAGGAAGGGCCAGTACAGCTGGCCATCGAATCAATCCCCCGGCGTTTTGAGACATTTCACCCGAGGTAAATGTGTTCAAAAAATACGGCCATGACAGGTATGCCAACATCGTAACAACAGGCAGTAGAAAAAACACCAAACCGAACAAATCGACATAAACAGGGCGGTTGCCTCTAAGTTTTCCGTAAATCAAATCCACACGAACATGCTCGTTAAGTTTGAGAACGACGGGCGCGCCCACCATCACCATGTAGGCAAACAAATACCATTGCATTTCGGAAATCCAGTTTCTGCTGAAGTCGAAACCATACCGGCTAAATGCTTGTGTTGCAGATATCAAGGCAGCAAAAAGAACAGTCCATGACGCCAACACGCCAAATTTTTCACTGATCCAATCCATGCCTAAGGCAAGCTTGAGTAATCCAGTCACAGTTGTGCTCCCATAATAAAAAAGCGGAGATTTGACGGCAAGCTACCAATAACATAGCGACTACCATCAAGAATGCCTCAGATGATAGTCGCTTGAGTTCCACTGGGGTTGGCACGAAACTGCCATTTAACTAGGGTAAATACTAGGGATTTGTATTTTTCAACCAGAAATAAAAAAATTCAAAGTGAATCTTTTGAAGATCAAACTTCCGCAATCAATTCAATCTCAACACAAGCGCCCATGGGGATTTGCGCCACACCGAAGGCGCTTCTTGCATGTGCACCAATGGTGGGACCAAATACTTCTCCGAATAATTCTGAGCAGCCGTTCGTGACCAGATGCTGTTCAGTGAAATCACTGCTTGAGTTGACCAAGCTCATGACTTTAATAATGCGCTTGACTTGGTTCAAGTCACCTACTGCTGCGTGCAGCGTGCCAAGCAGATCGATGGCAATGCTGCGGGCTGCTGCCTTACCTTCATTGGTCTGCATGTTTTTGCCAAGTTGCCCCACCCATACCGTGCCATCCTTTTTAGCGATATGACCGCTTAAAAATACCAAATTGCCTGTTTTTACGAAAGGCACGTAAGCTGCCGCAGGAATGGCAAGTGCTGGCAAAACGATGCCCAGACTTTGGAGTTTGGCGTAGACGGTCATAACGATTCCTTGAGACGTGGATTTGATCGGGGTAGAAATTATGTGGGTATTGTAGACAGTGGCATCACTGTGACCTCTACCACCAGGGTGTGATCGCCGCCGCCTTGGATAACGCCACGCAAAGGCGAAACATCTCCAAAATCACGGCCCGTGGCGATGGTGACGTAATCTTTGCCAGGACGACGGTTGTTGGTGGGATCAAAGTCCACCCATTGACCGGAATCAATGGCGTCAGAAAATACGCCATCGGGTAAAAAAATGGATGCCCATGCATGAGAAGCGTCGCAACCAATCAGTCTTGCATGCCCAGGCGGCGGTTGGGTGAGCAGGTAACCACTGACGTAGCGAGCAGGTAACCCCATGGCCCTGAAGCAGGCGACCATGATGTGGGCGAAGTCCTGACAAACGCCGGACCGCTGATGCAAGGCTTGCAGGGTTGGGGTGCTGACTTCTGTACTGTCCGTTTCATAGCTAAAGTCAGTATAGATGCGCTGCATGAGGTGTTGGGCGCAACCCAGCAGACTCGCGCTTGGCGCAAAGCTGGGCAAAGCATAGGTCTGAAAATCTTGATGAACCGGCACACAGGGCGACGCAAATACAAACTCGGCGGCAGAGTTGTAGGTGGTCAACGCGTGATAACGAAAGCGCTCTTGCACCTGTTCCCAGGTTATTTCGCTGAAAAGAGTTTGTGGGCTGCACGTCATTACGACGCTGTGCGCTGTCACACTGAGTTGTGTGTGTGATTCTTGAATCGAAAAAAATGAGCGCGTATTGCCGTAAACATCCCGCATTTGCTCGTATTCGGTGGGCCGAGGCGTGACTGTCAGTGTGTGTTGCAACAGTTCTTGTTGGCTGGATTGGGCGGGTGTCAAATAGGCCATGTGCTGGGCGTTGACAACACGGGGCTGGTAGTTGTAGCGCGTCAAGTGCGTGACTTCAAGCAGCATCTTAGGCTCCCAGACTTTGCGCGGTGACGTGCGTATGGGTAAAGTATTGCTCGCCGATCGCTTTTGCCGCCTGATTGGCACCCAGAATGCATTCTTCCAATAGTGCCAACAAGTGCGCAGGCGTGTGTTGATGGTCGAGCGTCAAAATATCCTGCAACAGCCAGTGTTTGGGGTTGGGCAGCATGTTCGACAAGCTACAGTTCTCCAGCGGTCCATCCCCCTCGAGTTTCGCCAGCCGACCCCGCAACGTGTGTACGACCCAGGCGAGCGACCTGGGATTGTCGCGGTCCAGAACCAGAGACTCCAGCAGGGCCGCCAGATCATCCCGTCCATGATGCTGGGCGTGAAAAGTGACGGTGCTGTCAAACAAGGAAATGATGGCTTCATAACCATGAGGCGCATCTTCATGGGCTTCCTGGTTTGAAGGGTCACATACATCGGCGTGGAAGGCGAGAGAACCCTCCTCAAAACCGGCCAACAAGGATGAGGATAAAAAGATCAAGCGTTCAATCAAGCGCCCGACGCTAAGCAGACGCCAGCCATCATCACGTGCCATGCGATCCGTTTGAGCGCCAGTGATGGCAGCCAAGGTGACGCTTGTCGCGCTTAATAAATCCAGGCTGTCTTGCGCTCGGTACAAGCTTTGTTGCAGCAAGGCTTCACTGGTGGCGAAGAATTGCTGCTCTGATTGCACAATCAAATTCCATTGCTCTTGCGACAGGCGCTCCCGTACGCTGAAGGCTGCGTTTTTAAGAGAGCGCAAATTGAAACCGACGCTGCAGGCCAGATCTGCTTGACTCAGCGCGGCAATCAACGAGCGTTCAAATACGCGCGGTGACTGAAGCAAGCTGGGTACCGAAGGCAGAATCAAGGCATTGTTTACTGCAAGGGCATAAAACCAGCGGTGCAGGGGTTCGACAGATGATTCAACCAGGTCCGTCGATTCTGATGCGTTTGATGCTGCCGTTTGCTTGCGGTGCAGGTGGTTCAGTATGAGTTGCGCTGCATGCAAGGTGCCCTCTGTGCGTTCTGAATACCGCCCCAGCCAAAATAGATTCTCTGCAGCACGGCTCGTCACCACACGTTTGCTTGAGAAAACCGACGATTGTGATTGTGATTGCGAGGCCGTGGACGATGGCTGCATAACAGATGCAGCATCTGCGCTGACCCATACGTCTGCGCTGCTGCCGCCACGTTGCATGGAGGCCATGGCTTCAGCACCATGCGCGATACGCGTCAAACCACCTGGTAAAACCTGCCATGAGTCAACGCCGTCAGACACTGCAAACACGCGCAGCATGGCGCTTTTGGGCGTTATCTGGTCGTTTTCCCATGTGGGCAGTTGAGACATGGGTAAATGACGCTGGACCGTGTAGGCGTTGCCATGGCGCAACATGCGGCCGGCCCATGCATCACGCTCGTTGGTACTCATATTTTTACCCAATACCGCTTCAAAGTTACCAGGGTTGGAGTAGCCAGGATAGCTGGGCTTGATGACACTGTTTTCCAGGCGTGGAAGCACGGCCGCCAAGGCTGCTCGTTCACCGCACCACCAAGTGGGGAGTGCCGGCAGGCTGAGCGTTTCACCAATCACATAGTCGGCGATGCCGGGCATGAAACCCAGCAAAGCCGGCGATTCTAAAAATGCGGAACCTGGCGCATTCGCCATCAGCACATTGCCCGCTCGAATGGCTTGCAAAATACCCGGAACTCCCAATGACGAATCTGCGCGCAACTCAAGCGGGTCCAAAAACTCATCATCCAGGCGCTTCAGCAGCCCATGGATGGGTTCCAGGCCATGCAATGTTTTAAGGTACAGCTTTTGGTTTCTGACGGACAAGTCATTGCCTTCAACCAAGGTCAAACCAAGCGATCGTGCCAGGTAGGCATGCTCAAAATAAGTTTCGTTGTAGGGACCCGGCGTGAGCAGTGCGATATGCGCGTTTGCACCCGCAGGGCTCATCTGCCGCATGTTGTCAACCAGGGATTTATACGTGGACGCCAGTTGCCGGACATGCAAATTTTTAAAAGCTTGTGGAAACAGGCGTGAAATGATGGCGCGGTTTTCAAGCAAATAACCCAACCCCGAGGGCGCCTGCGTACGCTGGGAGACAACCCACCATTGACCACTGGGCCCCCGAGCCAGATCAAATGCGGCAATATGCAAGAATTTCCCACCGACAGGTCGGGCACCGTGCATGGCGCGAAGATAGCCTGGGTGGCCTTGTGTCAGCGCTGCAGGGAGCAAGGCCCGTTTCAGCAGCTCTTGTGGCCCGTAGACATCGGCCATCATGCCCTCCAGCACCCGTGCGCGTTGGATCACGCCCTTTTCGATGCCTTGCCAGTCATTTTGTGTCAGGAGGCAGGGAAACAGATCCAAAGCCCACGGGCGCTGCGGGCCATTGACGCCGTCAGCATCAGTGTAGACGTTGTAGGTCACGCCATTGCTGTAGATTTGTTGCTCCAGGTCCGCAACGCGTTGGCTCAACTGCTGGAAGCCCGTCACCCCTAAAGCGTCAAAGAATGTAGACCAAGCCGGCGTAAAATATGGCTTATCAGCTATACTTTTTGTAGCAAATTCGGTGTTTCCGGGTGCAAATCCACGCAACTCGTCAAAATAACCGTCGCTTGCAGGCGCTGCATGACTTGCCGCGAAAGCCTGGGCTTTCGTCGCAAACGAGGCATCGCTGGAAGAGGTCAAGTTAGAGGTGTTGATAGGGGGCACCGTATAAACAGGCAGTAAACAGGTAGGCTACTGACCTGTAGGTCAGAACGAATTCCTCATTCTCCCATTTTTCTGAAGCTCAGTGTTTACGCCAAAGCTTCACAGCGCCTTACAAACCCCCATCAAAGCGACGCAAATCCAGGGTGAACGGGAATTCGACACTGCCCGTCCCCACGGTCGGTGCCGCCAGTTTGGCTGCGCTTATCTCAATCTCACCCGGTGTGTGGCCCATGGGGACAAAACGGGTCAAACGGCGGCTTTCTGCTTCATTGGCGTTGATCGGGAAAGTCTCGTAATTGCGACCGCCAGGATGCACCACGTGGTATTGGCAGCCGCCAACAGCGCGTTTGGCCCAGGTGTCGACCACGTCAAACACCAGCGGTGCGTGCACGCCAATGCTGGGGTGCAAGGCTGAATAGGGCTTCCAGGCCACATAACGCACACCCGCCACATACTCGCCCGCCACGCCGGTGCTTTGTAGCGGCAGGGCGTGGCCGTTGACGGTCAATACATAGCGGGAATGGTTGAAGTTGCGCACATGCACCTCAATGCGCTCCAAAGACGAGTCCACATGCCGTGCTGTGCCACACGCCGTGCCTTCTTCGCCCATCACATGCCACGGTTCCAGCGCCGCACGCAGGGTGAGTTCCATGCCGGCCACGTTCAAACTGCCGATCAGCGGAAAGCGGAACTCAAAATGCGGTGCAAACCAGGTCGCGTCAAATGCATAACCCGCCGATTTGAGCCCTTCAATGACATCCTGGATATCTTGCCAGATGAAGTGTGGCAGCAAGTATTTGTCGTGCAGCTGCGTGCCCCAGCGTGTCAGCGGCGCAATGCGGGGTTGCTTCCAATAGTGCGCGATAAACGCACGCAAAAGCAGCTGCTGAACCACGCTCATGCGCGGATGCGGTGGCATCTCAAAAGCACGCAACTCCAGCAATCCCAAACGGCCTGTGGCCGAGTCTGGTGAATACAGCTTGTCGATGCAAAACTCACTGCGATGCGTGTTGCCGGTCACATCAACCAGGATGTTGCGCAGTGTGCGGTCGACCAGCCAGGCAGGCATGATGCCGGGCAGCATGCTTGATTTGATGATCTCATTCAGGGCGATTTCAAGCTCATACACCTGGTCGTTGCGGGCTTCGTCCACACGTGGTGCCTGGCTGGTCGGGCCGATGAACATGCCGCTGAACAGATAGCTCAAACTGGGGTGGTTGTGCCAGGTGCTTAGTAAACTGGCCAAAAGCGCGGGTTTGCGTAAAAATGGGCTGTCGGCAGGCGTCAAGCCACCCATCACAAAATGGTTGCCGCCGCCGGTGCCGGTGTGTTTGCCGTCCGTCATGAACTTTTCAGCACTCAAGCGGGTTTCAAACGCGGCGTTGTACAAAAACTCGGTGTTGCTGACCAGGTCGCGCCAGTTGTCCACGGGTTGGATGTTGACCTCGATCACACCCGGGTCAGGTGTGACCTGCAGCATCTTCAAACGCGGGTCGCGTGGCGGCGGGTAGCCCTCTAAAACCACCTTCAGTTTGAGTGTTTCAGCGGTACGCTCTATGGCACTCACCAAGTCGAGGTAGTTTTCCAATTTCGACACAGGTGGCATGAAGACATACAGCAAGCTGCCTTGTTTGGCCGTTTTTTCGTCTTTGGTGGCCACGCCAATCTTGCGGACTTGCACGCACAAAGCGGTTCTGGGCAGCCAGTGGGCGGACTCAAACGGTTTGGCAACGCGGTGCAGGTGTGGTGTCTTAGACAAGGGTGCCGCAAGCTTCTCGACATCGGCATCTGGCAACGGGGGGCGTGGCACGGTCGGGTCTGTTTCAATCACATAAGGGTGATCGATCGGGTCGGCCCAGGGCAGCATGTCCAGCGGTAGCCGGTAGCCCATGGCCGAGTCGCCGGGGGTAAGGAAAAGATGCCCGCCGCGCACGTGCCAGTGGCCGGTGTTCCAGCGGGTGGTGGTGCTGCCTGCTGCACTTGCTGTAGTTTCATTGGCGGCAGATTTCCCGGTCTTCAGCTCTGTATCGGGCGCTTCGTCAAAAGTCTGTAGCGGCATCACATAGCCGACAACACTGTCCAGCTGCTGCTCAAATACCGCACTCAAACGGGCGCGTTCTTGGGCATCACCCAGACGCGAATCCATCACATCGACATTGACCGGCAGACGCCGCTCCCGCCACATGTAATACCACGCATCTTCGTACGCGGGGGAAATGTAGGTCTTCTCCGGCACGCTGGGCAAGGCCAGTTGCCCCGCCAGGTGATGGATAAAGCGTTTGGCATCTTCCGTGGTGTAATTTTCGGGGTGACGCTCATCTGCCAACAACGCCGGGTTGTGCCAGATGGTTTGCCCATCCGCACGCCAGTAGACGCTGAAAGCCCAGCGTGGCAACTGCTCGCCGGGGTACCACTTGCCCTGCCCAATATGTACAAAACCGCCATCTGCATAGTGGTCTTGCAGCTTTTGCATGATGTCAGTGGCAAAACGGCGCTTGGTCGGGCCCTGTGCTTCGGTGTTCCATTCGGGTGCATCGCGGTCTGAGACGGCGACAAAAGTCGGCTCGCCGCCCATGGTCAGACGCACGTCATGGGCTTGCAAATCGGCATCCACGGTTTCACCCAAGGCCAAAATGTCGGCCCACTGCTCTTCACGGTAGGGTTTGGTGACCCGGGGGGACTCCAACAAACGGGTCACACGCATTTGGTGCGTGAGTTTGACCTCGGCCGCCTCTACACCGCCCTCAATTGGTGCAGCGCTGGAAGGTTGCGGCGTGCAAGCCAGCGGAATATGGCCCTCGCCGGCCATCAAACCCGAGGTGGCGTCCAGTCCGACCCAGCCTGCGCCCGGCAAATACACCTCGCACCAGGCGTGTAGATCGGTGAAGTCAACCGTGGTGCCACTGGGGCCGTCCAGCGCTTTCACATCCGGGGTGAGCTGGATCAAATAGCCTGACACAAAACGCGCCGCCAAGCCGCAATGACGCAGCAATTGCACCAGCAACCAGGCCGAGTCACGGCAGGAGCCGCGCGCCAGGCTGAGGGTTTCTTCGGGTGTTTGTACGCCTGGCTCCATGCGGATCAGATATTGAATATCCTGCTGCACCAAGTGGTTCAAACCGACCAAGAAGTCGATGGTGGGCTGGTCTGTACGGTCGATTTTCTTCAAATACGCCGCAACCAGCGGGGTGGCGTTGGTCAGCGGATCGGCTTGCAGGTAGGGTGTGAGTTCCTGCGTGGTGGCCGCGTCGTAGGTGAACGGAAAACGCTCGGCCGCAGGCTCCAAAAAGAAGTCAAACGGGTTGTAGACCGCCATTTCGACCACCAAGTCGACGGTGACCTTGAATTCTTTGACCTTTTCAGGGAACACCAGGCGCGCCTGGTAGTTGGCAAACGGGTCTTGCTGCCAGTTGATGAAGTGGCCAGCGGGTTCGACTTTGAGCGAATACGACACCACTGTGCTGCGGCAATGCGGCGCAGGTCGCAGGCGCACAATTTGTGGCCCGAGGGCGACCGGGCGGTCGTAGGCGTAATGGGTGACGTGGTGGAGGGCGGCTTGAATAGGCATATCAACATGTTAGCAAGTTCTAGGCCATAAGAATATTTGCGTCTGCAATTCAGCCCATGCAAAGTCTGCATACATCCGTACAGACGTTAAAAAGCCGCTGGGCTTGCGCGCAGCGGCTGATCAGAAGACAGAAGAGCGAGCTTCTGAATGGGGCTTTTTTTATGAATCCGCCTTCTCAAAAGGCAATTCCATGTTGCGCAAATCGCGCTTGGTTTCCACCATCACCAGCGGTGTGGCTTCAACCAGCGCAGGCGCAGGACGTGCACGCGGGGTGCGCGCCGGGGCGGCCGCCATTTCAGCGGTAATCGCAGCTTGTGCGGCGGCTACTTTGCTGGCATCGGTGCCCACCCATTGCAGGCCAGAGCCACTGGCAACCACAGCCAGGTCGGCCGTCGGCAACGTGTAGCTGGTCACAGCTGGCATGGCGGCAGCCACTGGGGCTGCTGCTGTGGGTACTTTCACTGCAACCACGGGTGCCGCAACCACAGGAGCGACGGCTATGG
Organism: Polaromonas sp.; assembly: GCA_043769295.1. Lineage (GTDB taxonomy): Bacteria > Pseudomonadota > Gammaproteobacteria > Burkholderiales > Burkholderiaceae_C > Aalborgiella. The sequence continues at coordinate 24,000 of JAYVJL010000016.1, forward strand.
TCGCAGACAGCATTGGTGCGGCAGGCGCTGGGCTGGCTTGTGCAATGGTCGATGCAGGCATCGGCATGGCAACTTCTGCCATGGACGCGGCCGGAGTGCCAGGACTGTTGTCAACACTGGCACCTTGGGCGGTGCTGCCATTGGCGACTGCAAAATAGCTTTGACCACGGTCGGCCGTTTGCGCAGGCGCTTGGGTGGTGGTCTGCGGCGCGGATGCATCTGCATCGTTGCTGCGCTCCGTACGCTCTGGACGATCGCCACGTTCGCCAGTGCGTTCACGGCGGTCGCGGCCATAACGGTCACGGCTGCGGCGCTCGGTGCGCTGGCCTTCCTGGCCGGCTGCATCTGCATTGCCCATGCTTGGCTCGGCAGAAGCATCAGCTCCCACGGGCATATCTGCCAATGGTGCTGCGGTCATGTTCAACGTGTCTTCGCCTGTTTGGTCACGACGTGGGCCACGGTCATTCCGGCGTTCATTGCGTGGATTGCGGCCTTCGTTGCGTTCTTCGGTGCGGCCTTCTGAACCAGCTTCAGCGCGGTCATCCGTACGGACGTCGCCTTCTGCACGTTCAGGGCGCTCGCTGCGTTCACCACGTGCCGGGCGGTCACCGCGCGGCGGGCGGTTGCCTTGGCGTGGTGCCCGATTTTGAGGGTCAATAGTGTCATCAGCCGGCGTGTTTACTGCCTGTGTAGCTATATTTTCCGTAGCATTGAACTTGCCTTCAGCGTCTGGACGGGCTTCCTGGCGTGGGCCGCGACCATTGGGGCGGTTGACGTCACGTGGACCACGGCCCTCGTTGCGACCTTCTGGACGGCCCATATCAACACGGGCTTCATCACGGCGCTCTGGACCACGTTCAGCACCACGTTCGCCGTTGCGTTCTGTACGCTCACCGCCACGACCACCGCGTGAGTTGCGACCTTCGTTGCGACGGCCATCACGGCGCTCGCCTTGGCCTTCAGCGCGTTGACCATCACGGCCAGGGCGACCTTCTGCACGTCCGTCTGCGCGACCATCTGCGCGACCATCTGCGCGACCATCGCGTCCCTCAGGGCGACCTTCGCGCTTGTCAGCAGCTGCACGCAGGGGTGCTGCAGCCACGGGTGCGCTGGCGCCAAACAGACCTTTGATCCAGCCAAAAAAGCCGGTTTCAGCTGGTTTTTCCGTTTTAGCTGCCACAGGCGCGGCTTTGGCAACAGGTGCTGTAGGCGCAGTCGTAGCCGTAGTTGACATTGGACGTGGCGCGGCAGCCGGTGCGGGTGCGTCAGGCAAGACGCCTTTGATGATGGGCACTTGTTTGTTGGTAGGCTCTTGCGAGCGACGCGTTACAGAGGTTGGGTCTTCGATCTCATCGGCCATTTTGTAGCTGGCTTCGATGTTTTCCAGGCGCGGGTCGTCGTGTTTCAGGCGTTCCAGGCGGTAATTCGGCGTTTCCAGTGTCTTGTTGGGCACCATCAGCACGTTGATACGCTGCTTGAGTTCGATCTTGGCGATTTCCTGGCGCTTTTCGTTCAACAAGAACGAGGCCACATCGACCGGTACCTGGCACAACACAGAAGCGGTGCTGTCTTTCAGCGACTCTTCCTGGATGATGCGCAAAATCTGCAGCGCGCTGGACTCGGTATCGCGGATATGACCGGCACCGCCGCAGCGTGGGCAAGGGATGGACGCGCCTTCAGACAACGCTGGTTTCAGGCGCTGGCGGCTCATTTCCATCAGGCCGAACTTGCTGATCGTGCCAAACTGAACGCGGGCGCGGTCCTGGCGCAGGGCGTCACGCAGGCGGTTTTCAACGTCGCGGCGATTCCGGCTTTCGTCCATATCGATAAAGTCGATGACGATCAGGCCGCCCAGATCGCGCAAACGCATCTGGCGCGCCACTTCATCGGCGGCTTCCAAATTGGTGCGGGTGGCGGTTTCTTCGATGTCGCCGCCACGAATCGCGCGGGCTGAGTTGACGTCCACGGACACCAAAGCCTCGGTGTGGTCGATCACAATCGCGCCGCCGCTTGGCAACTGCACGGTGCGGGCGTAGGCGGATTCGATCTGGTGCTCGATCTGGAAGCGGCTGAACAACGGCGCGTCGTCGCGGTAGCGTTTGACCTTGGCGGCGTGCTCAGGCATGACGTGGGCCATGAACTGCTGTGCTTGTTCGTACACGTCGTCGGTGTCGATCAGGATGTCGCCGATGTCTGAGTTGAAATAGTCGCGAATCGCACGAATCACCAAGCTAGATTCTTGGTAAATCAAGAAAGCGCCCTTGCCACCCTTGGCTGCGCCGTCAATCGCGGTCCACAGTTTCAGCAGGTAGTTCAAATCCCATTGCAATTCAGGCGCGCTGCGGCCAATGCCAGCGGTGCGGGCGATGATGCTCATGCCGTTGGGGTATTCCAGTTGCTCTAAAGCTTCTTTCAATTCTGCGCGGTCGTCGCCCTCAATACGGCGGCTGACGCCACCGCCACGCGGGTTGTTCGGCATCAGCACGACATAGCGACCAGCGAGGGACACAAACGTTGTCAACGCTGCGCCTTTGTTGCCGCG
>JAYVJL010000017.1:0-19175 GCA_043769295.1 Polaromonas sp.
TTGGCCGTGAAAGGCAAAATCGAGCAGGCTGTCGTGTACGACCCCACCCGCAACGACCTGTTCACCGCCACCAAAGGCCGTGGCGCGTACATGAACGACCGACGCATCCGCGTCAGCAAGCGCATCCACTTTGAAGAATGCCTGATCTCCACCGGCTTCCCCTACCGTGCGGGCGACAATTTACCGAAATACCTGCAAATGCTGGGCGACGTCATGCCCAAATGCGCAGGCGTTCGCCGCCCGGGTGCGGCAGCGCTGGACCTGGCCTACGTGGCCGCAGGCTTCACCGACGGCTTTTTTGAATCGAATTTGCAGCCATGGGATGTGGCAGCTGGTTCGTTGCTGATCACCGAAGCCGGCGGTCTGGTTGGCAATTTCTCTGGCGACGCCGACTTTTTGGAAACCGGTGAATGCATGGCCGGAGCGCCCCGCATCTATGCGCAAATGGCGACCATGCTGGGCAAATACAGCCAATTCGCCACTGCCGGTGAAAAAGCGGCTGTGCGCCAGTCTTTGAGTTTGAAACGCGCGAAGCCCTGAGTGGATCAACTTGCTGCGATGCAAGCATATTCCCCAAAATAAGGACTTAGCGTGTCCGCCGATTTAAGCAGTCATACCCCCATGATGCAGCAGTACATGGCCATCAAGGCCGAGTACCCCAGCACGCTGGTGCTGTACCGCATGGGCGACTTTTACGAGCTATTTTTTGACGATGCTGAGAAGGCTGCGCGGCTCTTGGACATCACCCTCACCGCGCGTGGCAATTCTGGTGGCAAACCGATTGCCATGGCGGGGGTGCCCTTTCATGCGATTGAAAGCTACCTGGCCAAACTCATCAAACTGGGTGAATCGGTGGCGATTTGCGAGCAGATCGGCGAAGTCACCGGCAAAGGCCCGGTCGAGCGCAAAGTCGTCCGCATCATCACCCCCGGGACGCTGACCGACAGCGCGCTACTGAGCGACAAAACCGAGTCCGTCTTGCTGGCGGTGCACCAAGGGGCGCGAAATGCCTGCGGCTTGGCCTGGCTCAGCGTCATGCAGGGCGAGGTGCATCTGGCTGAATGCCCGCCTGATGAACTGGCGAACTGGATCACCCGCATCGCGCCCAGCGAGCTGCTGTTCAGCGCGGACGTGACGACCAAGTTTGAAGCCAACCTCAAAAACGCGCAGCAAAACAGCACGGTAAAGTTCAACCTGACCCGCCGCGCCGAATGGCAGTTTGACGCCGCTTTGGGGCAACGCAAGCTGCTGGAGCTTTTCAAAGCCGCCAGTTTGGCGAGCTGGAACGCCGAGACATTGACGCAAGCCCACGCCGCCGCCGGTGCGCTGATGGCTTACGCCGAGCACACGCAAGGCCGCGTGCTGACGCACCTGCAAAGCATCGTCGTGCAAAAAAGCGATGCGCTGATCGACCTGCCACCCACCACACGGCGCAACCTGGAGCTGACGCAAACCCTGCGCGGCGAAGACTCGCCGACGCTGTTTTCTCTGCTGGACACCTGCATGACCGGCATGGGTAGCCGCTTGCTTAAAGCATGGCTGCTGACCCCGCTGCGCGACCGCACCGTTGCGGCGCAAAGGCTGGATGCGATTGCGACGCTGCAAACTACACAATCGTGGCAAGCACTGCGCCTCGCCCTCAAAGGCAGCGCCGATGTGGAACGCATCACCGCCCGCATCGCGCTGCGCCAGGTGCGACCTCGGGAACTGGTGGGCTTGGCCAATACGCTACAAAAATCAGAGCAACTAAGGCAACAAATACGCCGGCTAGATCCAGATTTAGAAGGTAATTTAGAAGAATTTGATCAAGATTCAGGTAATTTGCTGGTCAACATCGCCAAGAAGCTGGAAGCACCGCCCGCCTGCGCTGAGCTGTTGCAACGCGCCATCCTGCCCGAACCATCGGCCATGATTCGTGACGGTGGCGTGATTGCCACCGGTTTTGACGCTGACTTGGACGAGCTGCGCGCCATTGCGGAGAACTGCGACGCTTTTTTGCTCGATCTGGAAACCCGCGAAAGAGCCCGCACTGGCATCGCCACGCTGCGGGTGCAGTTCAACAAAGTGCATGGTTTTTACATTGAGGTCAGCACCGGCCAGGCCGACAAAGTACCCGCTGATTACCGCCGCCGCCAGACGCTGAAAAACGCCGAGCGCTTCATCACTCCCGAGCTGAAAGCCTTTGAAGACAAGGCCTTGAGCGCCCAAGACCGGGCTTTGGCGCGGGAAAAGTGGTTGTTTGAAGGCGTTCTGGACGAGCTGCAAGCCTTCATCGCCCCACTCTCTCAACTCGCTAAATCCATCGCCACCTTGGACGCGCTGTGTGCGCTGACCGAGCGGGCGCTGACGCTGGGCTGGTGCGCCCCGCAGTTTGTCCGCGAGCCCTGCATAGACATCAGCCAGGGTCGCCATCCTGTCGTGCAGGCGCGGTTGGCGGAAACCTCGAGTGCGGCGTTCATCGCCAACGACACGTCGCTGGGCCACAAGCAGCGCATGCAGATCATCACCGGCCCGAACATGGGCGGCAAATCGACCTACATGCGCCAAGTCGCGCTGATTGTGCTGCTGGCCAGCATAGGCAGCTACGTGCCCGCCGCCAGCTGCCGACTGGGGCCGATTGACGCGATTCACACCCGTATTGGCGCGGCGGACGATTTGGCCAACGCGCAATCGACCTTCATGCTGGAAATGCTAGAGGCCGCGCAGATTTTGCACAGCGCCACGTCCTATTCCCTGGTGCTGATGGACGAGATCGGCCGTGGCACATCGACTTTTGACGGTTTGGCGCTGGCCAGCGGTATTGCGGTGCATTTGCACGACAAAACGCAGGCTTTTACGCTGTTTGCGACTCATTATTTTGAGCTGACGCAGTTCCCCGCTGACCACCACAGCGCGGTCAACGTGCATGTGAGCGCGGCAGAATCTGGCGCAGACATTGTGTTTTTGCACGAGATTGAACCCGGCCCCGCCAGCCGCAGCTTTGGTGTCGCCGTCGCCAAGCTGGCGGGCATTCCGACACCGGTGCTGAACCATGCACGGCATGTGCTGCAGGCGCTGGAGTCCAAACAGTCTGAATCGCAAAGCCAGGTTGATTTGTTCAACGTGCCAGCGGCGCTGGAGATCGAAACCTCAAGCGCTTTAGAATCAGCTTTAACCGCCCTGAATCCTGACAATTTGAGCCCCAAAGAGGCGCTTGAAGCTTTGTATTCACTGAAAAAATTGCTCTAGTTTATTTTTGCATCTTCTTTTGATATTTTTATGACCTATTGCGTCGCCATCAAACTCAACGCCGGCCTGGTTTTTTTATCCGACTCCCGCACCAACGCTGGCCTGGACCAGATCAGCACCTTCCGCAAAATGATCGTGTACGAGAAGCCGCAAGAGCGCTTCATGGTGCTGTTGTCTGCGGGTAACTTGTCCATTTCGCAATCGGTGCGTGAAATTTTGCAAATCGAGCAGCTCAAAGACACGCCCGACAGCGACCCCATCACCATCTGGAACGCCAAAAGCATGTTCGATGCCGCACGCGTGCTCGGTTCGGCCATTCGCCACGTGTATGAGCGCGACGCGGAGTCGCTGCGTTTGGCGGGGGTCGAATTCAATGTCTCCATGGTCTTTGGCGGCCAGATCAAAGGCGAAGGCATGCGCTTGTTTCAGGTGTATTCAGCGGGCAACTTCATTGAAGCGACGCCAGAAACACCCTACTTCCAGGTGGGCGAGTCCAAATATGGCAAACCCGTGCTGGACCGCGTGATCACGCCGACCACGCCCTTGGACGAAGCGGCCAAGTGTGCGCTGGTGTCGATGGATTCCACGCTCAAGTCCAACCTGTCTGTCGGTCTGCCGCTGGACTTGGTGGTGTACGAAGCGGACGCCTTCCAGACCGAGAAAGTCGTCTGCATTGACGAAAACAACCCCTACTTCCAGATGCTGCACGGCACCTGGGGACAGCGCCTGCGTGAGGTGTTTGACAGCATTGAAGACCCGGTGTGGAACGGTGCCCAAACGGATATCCCACTGGTGGTTGCCGCCAATCGAAGCAAGCCACTCAAGAAAATCAGCAACCCCAACGAAAAACTGATTTAACGTCGACAAAGATTTACACTGTATGACATTGACATGGCACTGATTGTTTTTTCCCACGCCAACAGCTTCCCTGCGGGAACCTATGGTTTGCTGTTTCGCAGCCTGCGGGCACGCGGCCACACTGTCAAGGCGATCGACAAATTCGGGCATGACCCGAAGTACCCTGTCACCAGCAACTGGCCGCATATTGCCAAGCAGCTGGCGGAATTTGCTGCGGCAGAAGTACAAAAAGCGGGCGAGCCAGCCTATTTGGTCGGGCACTCTCTGGGCGGTTTTTTGAGTGTGATGGTTGCCTGCCGTCGCCCGGAACTGGTGCGTGGCGTCGTGCTGCTGGACTCACCGCTCTTGGGTGGCTGGCGCGCTAAAACGCTGGAATTGATCAAAGCAACGCAGCTTGTTGGCTCGGTTTCACCGGGCAAGATCAGCAAAGGCCGGCGCTACAGCTGGGACAGTGCAGACGCAGCTTTGGCGCATTTCGCCAGCAAAAAAATGTTTGCGAAATGGCATCCGCAGATGCTGCAAGACTACATCACCCATTGCACGCACGACGATGCGGCTACCGGCAAACGTGTCTTGAGTTTTGACCGTGCTGTCGAAACCCGGTTCTACAACACGCTGCCGCACAACCTGGACCGGCTCATCAGCCGCCACCCCTTGCAATGCCCTGTGGCGTTTATTGGTGGTGAAGAATCGTTAGAGATGCAGCAAGTCGGCATGACGATGACGAACAAACTCGCCAAGGGCCGGATTCAAATGTTGCCGGGCTCGCACTTGTTCCCGATGGAGCGGCCGATTGAGACGGCCATCGCGATTGATACTGCTCTCAAGTCGATGATTTAGGCCGCCCACTTGACCCAGCCTGTCCAGGCAGTCAGCAGCACAATCAAACCAAAGACGATGCGGTAGTAGGCAAAACCGACAAAGCTGTGCGTGGCGATAAATTTAAGCAACCAGCGGATGCACAACCAGGCACTGAGAAACGACACCACCAACCCCACGCCAAACATGGGCAAATCAGCCATGGACAACAGCGCGCGTTCTTTGTACAGGCTGTAGACACCTGCGCCGATGAGGGTGGGAATCGCCAGATAAAACGAAAAATCAGTCGCGGCTTTGCGGCTCAGCCCCAGCAACATGCCGCCGATGATGGTGGCACCGCTGCGGCTGGTGCCCGGAATCATGGCCAGGCACTGCACCAGCCCGACCTTGAGGGCGTCCAGCGGCGACATGGTGTCTACCGAATGGATACGTGCCGTACCCTTTTCCCGCATCGTTTCAACCAGGTCTTCATGAATGCTGATGGGTACAAACACATCGGCCTTTTGACGTTTCTCCGCCCACAAAATGATGAACCCACCGATGATGAAGGTACTGGCCACCACCACAGGGTTGAACAAATGCGCCTTGATGGCTTTGCCAAACAGCAAACCGAGTATCACAGCGGGCAAGAAAGCGATCAGCACGTTGATGGCAAAGCGCTGCGACTTGCGGGAGGAACCCAAGGTCAAAACAGTCTCGCTGATTTTGTGCCAGTAGACCAAAATCACGGCAAAGATAGCACCGGTCTGTATGGCAATGTCAAACACCTTGGCCTTGTCGTCATCAAAGCCCAGAAGCGCACCCGCCAAAATCAAGTGCCCCGTTGATGAGATCGGCAAAAACTCGGTGAAACCTTCCACCAGCCCCATGACGGCGGCTTTAACTAGCAACATGACATCCACAGTACGTATCCTTTCGAGTGATCAATACCGTGGATTATCCGCGTTAGCCAGGTTGGTGGTAAGAACCCAACTCAAATTTACATTTACTTTTAAAAATTGACCTGCAAGCCCACTTTCAAGCTGCGCCCCGGCAAAGGTGCTTTGGGGAAAGCGGTGGTGGTCAGCACCGACGTGGCGCTGTAGGCCAGTGTGTCGGTGATATTGTCCACGCGGGCGTACCACAGCAGGTCTGCGCCGCTTTGTTTCGTTTTGTAGGTCAACGCAGCGTTCCACAGTGTGTAGGCCCCAGTTGCGCGCTGCCCCACATCGGGCACGCGGTTTTGCGCCAAGGCATGATCAAAGCCCAAACGCGCACCCCACGGGCCGCTGCCCCACACCAGGGTTGTCCCCAAGCGCATAGGCGCGATACGCGGCAGGGCCTGGCCTGTGCTTGCATTGGTGGCGCGCACCGCATCGGCTCGCAGCTTCAAGTCCAGTGTTTGACTTTCTGCCTGATTGGCAGAATCATCCATCCAACCGCCCTTGCCAAAAAAGCGCACGGTGCCGCTGGCTTCCAAACCGATGAACCGCGCGCGTACGCCGTTGTAGGCCGCATCAGTCAAACCGCCGTCTGCAGGATTGAACTCGCCATCAGCGCTGCGTGTGTTGCCCGTAGACGCCAAACCGATGAAGTTTGAGAAACGACTGGTATACGCATTAAATGCAAATTGATTCCCACCCTGTTTAAAGGCCAGGCCCAGATCAATGCTGTTTGATTTTTCCAGCCCCAAGGCACTGTTGCCCGTCTCCCACGCAGCAGTCGCAATGTGCGGGCCGTTGGCGTACAGCTCGTAGTCTTTGGGCGCACGCTCGGTGTGCGATGCGTTGGCGGTGAGCTGCCATGCTGGCGAGAGTTTCACCAGTGCGCCCAAGGCCACGCTGTTCGGGTTAAAACTGCGGCTTGCGGGAGGGAAGTTGTCTGGATTGGCCGTACCGGCATTGCCCTCAGATGTGACCTTGACCTTTTCAGTACGCGCACCCAAACTGAGTTTGCCCCACGACGTGGCCATCTCCTCCACCACAAACAGCGCAGTAGAAGATGTTTTGCTGTAGGGCGCAAAGGCTTCTGCACCATCGGCAGAAAAACGATTGGATTCGGTTTGCAGACCGATCACACCCTCCAACTGTCCGAATTTGGCGTGTTTGGCGACGAGGCGCACGTCGGTACCTTTGTTTTTAAACACCGTGCCGGCTTCACCTGTGTCAAACTCGGTGTGTTTGTAATCCGATTGACTGAGTTGCCCTTTGATACTGGTGATGAACCCGTCTGTCGCATGACCCAAATTGCGCAGCTCACCTTCCAAGGCGTAGCGGTTCGACTTCATGCCAATGGTCACGGCGTCCTCGGCCACCGTGCCGTAATCGCTTTGGTAGCTGCTCACCGATGCGCCCAGGTAACCATCCTCAAAGAACACCGAACCACCGACTGCGCCCCCTTTAACATCGTTGGCAGAGTTGCAAATCGTTTTGGGCACGCCCGGTTTGGCAGGTTTTTTGCAATCCAAAGCCACCGGCACAGCCACATCGCCCGATTGCCGGCTGAACACATCGGCGTGCAAGGTGTAGCGGTTCGTACCCGTTTCCAACAAAACAGCGGCGGATTTTTCGCGGTTGCCAGTGGCGTAACCCACATCGGCTTTACCTGACACACCGCCCTTCTCGTCAAACTGCGGCTCGGTGGGGATGCGGTTGTCTATCACATTGACCACACCGCCCACGGCGCTACCGCCGTACAGCAAGGCACCGGCACCGCGTAGCACTTCGATGCGCTCGATGCTGATGGGATCGTTGGGCACAGCATGGTCAAAGCTGAGCGCAGACGCATCCATCGATGCGCCGCTGTTTTGCAGCACACGGATACGGTCGCCATCCAAACCACGGATGATGGGACGACTGGCGTTGGGGCCAAAGTAGGTGCTGCTGACGCCAGGCAGGTTGTTCAAGGTTTCGCCCAAGGTGGACGTTGAACGCAGGGTCAAGTCAGGGCCGAACAACTGCGTACTGGGCGTGATCAACTCGGTTGCACCTAAGGGGTTGCCAGTGACGATGACTTCTTTGAGTGCGACTGTCGACTGCGCCAGCGCATAGGGACCCACCATAGCAAGCGACAACAATGCAACGCGCACAGCGCTGCGGGAAAATGATTTTTTCATGATGGAAAACGTAAAAATGGAGAGACAAAAGCGTGCAAGTCTGCATCCCATGACGCAAGCAAGAGCTACAAAAGTAGGGAATTACGAACCAGCTGCTTGGATGGCCCAATTACTTGGTTTGTTGGCGCTTAGGGCGTTTATCTTTGCCAGTTTAACAGTTCAAAATTGCATATTGAAATGTGGATTGGGGCGATGCTACTTCACCGGACTGGCATCTACAATACGGTAATACACCCCAAACGGATCATTCACCAGCACCTGAAAGTGCCCTTCCACCACCACGGGCTCCATGCTGTATTTGACGGGTGTTTTGGTTTTGACTTCAACCATGCTTTCAGGACCGCCGGGCGTGCAAAAACCGCAGTTCAAAGGCACAGAGCTGAGCAAGAAATGGGTTTGCTTTTCCCCCGGGTCCAGCGGCATCATGAAACCCTGAATGCGCTGGCTGCGCTGGTTCAAGGCCATTTGACCGGCGTTGAACACCGGCAGGATGCTGCCTTTGATGGTTTTGGTTTTGACATCGGTCAGCACATTCCAGGACAGCACGTCGGCCCGTGCTGGCAAGGGTGCAAAGGGACTGTTGGGGCTGTGTACACCTGCGCCTGTTCCTGCCATACCGACGACGGGAGAGACGGCGACGGGAGAACTGAGCTGGGCGCTCGCTTGCGTCATCGTTAGGCCGCTGGCAACGACAAAAACCAGCGAAAGCAGTTTAATGTTCATCTTAGTGCTCATGCTTCATCCCGCAATTTTTACCAATCGCCAAGCCTTTGCAGGCTGCTTGGAGCGCTTTTTCACACACATTCTCGGCTTTGCCCGACTCCAGGCATTTGGCTGCCGACTCGTGCGCAGCCGCCATGGCGCGATGGCGAGCGACGTCTTCTTTGCGCTCTTTATCGCCATGGTCGCTGGCGGCCATGGCAGACAGAGACAACACACAAGTAGCAGCAAAGGCTAAAAACAGAAAAGACAATTTATGCATCAGTATTCTCCTAAAACCATCTAAAAACAAGTGAAAAATCACGCCAGGCGACTCGCCGTTCAAGACTTTAGCAAAGTATGCACGTCCACCCGGTAAGCCGCCACAGCGGGCAGTAGCGCCGCCACGACCGCCACCAGCGCGGCGGTGGCGGGGATCAACCACTCCTCGGTCAACCAGATCCAACCCGTGACGGGCAGCGATCTTTCCGCCTGCAACATCGAGCCTACCAGAGCTGTCAAGAAGTGACCACCCACCATGCCCACCACCGAGGCCAGCACAGCCAGCCACAGCGCCTCGCAGACCAACAAACCCGCGACTTTGGCAGGGCTGGCCCCCAGCATACGCAACATGGCCAGATCGGTTCGCCGCTCGCGCACCGCGTTCCACAAAGCAATAAACACGCTCAAACCTGCCGTGAGCAGCAAAACCGCACCAAAACCGCGCAAAACTTCCGTACCCACGCCGACCATGCGCAGCAAGCGGGTGATTTCAATCGCCGGCGCAGCAGCCTGCATGTTGGTGGTGGTGTTCACAAAACGCGGAAAAGTCACCGCCGCCAAGGGGCTGCTGTAGGTGATCAGCGCCAAGGTGATCTCGCGGTCCTCTTCGATGGCTTTTTTGTCCTCGGCGTCCAGTGGTGTATCGCCTTCAATGGCTTTTTCATGGACGCGCCAGACGGACTCGGTCGCTGTCAAAATCAGCCGGTCCAGCACGCAGCCGCAGGGGGCGAGAACGCCAGTCACCTTGTACGGGTTGTCGCCATGGGCATGGCCATTCATTCCGAGGCCGTGCGATCCAATGAAGCTGTTGCCGACGGCCATCGCCGTGCTGGTGGCCACATTTGCCCCCAACACCGCCTCCATCGGTTGTTGCCAGAGCACACCCTGGGCCAATTTGGCATCGTAATGCGTCACATAGTCTGTGGTCGTTCCTACAAAGCGGAACCCACGAAAACTGTCACCCAAGCTCAGCGGAATCAATTTGGCGATTTGCGGGTTCTTTTGCAGTTCTTTCACCTCGGCCAGCGGGATGTTGCCGGTGGGGGTGTCGATGTGAAACACACCCGCCAGAATCAGCTGCATCGGGCTGCCTTTCGCACCGACGACCACGTCGATTCCTGCCAAATCACGCTCAAAAGCGCGGTCAATCTGCACACTGGTGAGTAAAACGAGGGTGATGGACGCCAAGCCCAGCGCCAGGAGCAGCAGATTCAAGGCAGCAGCCAACGGTCGCGACCAGAGATATGTCAAAGACAATGCTATTAACTTCATAGCTCTTCATTCAATAAATACGCCGGCAAAATGCTATTTTTACCAACGAATCGCAATACTTGAGCCCCTTGGATGCCATCTGCCACCCGTTGGTCATGGGTGGCAATCACCAGCGTGGCATGGCTGCGTTGTGCGCTGGTTTGCAAAAGCCGCAAAGCAGATTCTGCGGCGCTGTCATCCAGACTGGCGGTAGGTTCATCGGCCAATATGATCTTGGGCTTGAGCAGCACTGCCCGCGCCAAAGCCACCCGTTGCGCCTGCCCGCCTGAGAGTTGCGAGGGCTTGCGGTGTGCCAAATCGGCCACATCCAAGGCCTCCAGAGTCTTCAGCACATGCGCTTTGGCGGGGGCATCTTGCGGTAAACCGGCTGCAAAGTAGGCCAGTGACAAGTTGCCGGCCACGCTCAAGGCCTCGCTCAAATGCATTTTTTGTGGCAAAAACCCCAAATTCTTGGCCCGCCAAGCATCACTGGCCGCAGGCGATAAACGGCCCACATCCTGCTCAGCCACCACCAGACTGCCGCTTTGCGGTGTCAGCAAACCCGCCAGCAACGCCAGCCAGGTCGATTTACCCGACCCCGAATTGCCCCGCAACACCAGCACACCGCCTTGGGGCAGCTGCACGTCAGGAAAGCGCAAAGTCGCACCTTGGGGGTAGGTGTAGGTGAGTTCGTGGGTGTGGATCATAGGCAATCAGCGGTATAGACGCATTATTGCCGCTTTAGTTCCAGATGCCTGAAGAATGTGCCGCTGCAGGTATCGTGCCCACCATGCTCGCTAAATTGATGAGTTTATTTTTGTTAGGCGTGTGCGCTTGCTGACAGCTCGCAGCTACAGCCGCGCTGCAGCAGCAAAGAACTATTTTGTAGCTTGCTGGATAAAAGTGAGCGCTACTTACGCGGTTTGCGAGAGCGGCGCGCTTCAGGCGCAACAACGCTGCGAACACGGTTGTACGCAGTCCAGGCACCCCACAAACGGCCACCCCAGATCAGCATGGCGCGTTTGGGCAGCGCAACGGCCAAAAGCAGGCCCACGCCAACCGGTAATACAGGATTGCGAGAAACCCACTGCATGCCAGCACGGGCTTTGTCGGCCAAAGCGAGTGGCTTTTTAAAGCTCTGTGTTTCAGCTGCCACAGACGCACGCAGTTCCGCACTTCGCTCCTGCAGCTGCTGCTGACGAAGTAAGGGGTTTAAAGAGTCCCGCTTGTTCATCGTGGCGAATCTTGAGTTCTGGCAACCTGCGAATCAGAAGTCAGATCGGATTGGTCTTGTTTCAGTTCGGCCAGACTTGCGTCAAACATGCCTTTGGTGCTGTTGCGATTTTGCAAACGCACGCGTGCGTGGTTCAGCATCAAGCCGCCGGCCAGCAAAAACAGCACCGTCATACCGCCAACGGCAGTCAAGCGGTAGCCGTCCCAAAGCAGCAAAATCACAAAACCACACAGCAAAACCAAGCCCAGAGCCAGCACCGCAATGGCGATGCCGCCCCACAGCAAGCCGTCAAATAAACGCCGCTTTTCCAGCTCGACCTCAGTGCCCAGCAACTCCAGGCGCACCTGCGCCGTCTGCAGCACCGTTGCCAAAAGACGGCTCAAAGAGGCAAACAGCCCGCTGTTTCGTAAAGAATCTTGCATAAACGTCTAGTCAGGTGTCGAATCAGCGGCGGCTGACCAGCATGCCCACCACCAGGCCGATGCCCGCAGCGACGCCGATGGCTTTCCATGGGTTTTCATGAACAAACTCGTCAGCGGCATCTCCCACCTCATGCGCTTTGGCTACCGCCGCATCTTGCAGGCGCGCCAATTCATCTTTGGCCTTGTTCATGCGATCTTTAACACGGGCGCGCAGGCTGGCAGCACTCTCGCCTGCTGCGTCTGCGGTCATGCGAAGCATTTCTTCCGCATCTGAGATCACGGTGCCCAACTCGTTGATCAATTTATCTTTGTTACCCCAGGTGGATGTGGTCATGTGAACTCCTTGTGTTAAATGTGACTGTATATTAGCTGCTAGCTTGATGCAAAAATTGATAAAAATCAAGCGTAAACCACGTAAATGAGCGGGGCATGCCGTTTTTGCGGCATTCGCCTACACGGTGGCGCGTCTTACAAGAAGATTGAGGTGTGAAATCGAAAAAAAGATGGTGGATTTCGTGTGTTCACTTGATGAATCTGTGCGCAAACCCGCGCGTTTGTGCCACGATGTCTGCGTTCAACCGATCATCAAGCGCCAGGCTGCCACAGTCGACCCCATGGATCGTTCAAAATTACCTGTTTATCCATTCCCGTTATTAATAACGTCACCATTCAAAAACATGTCTGCAAAGCAAATCATCCAAACTGCGGTTGACAGCGTCGTTCAACTGCGCCAGCTTGCCATGAACAAACCGGACCTGGCACAAGCCGTGAGCGAGGTCAAAGCCTTTCAAGCCCGCCGCTTCACCGGCAGTTACATTGACCTGCTGCAAACCAAGCAGTACAAATCCGCCACCTTGTTCTTTTTGGAAGAACTGTACAGCGAAAAAGACTACTCTGACCGCGACGCCCAGTTTTCACGCATCGCCGGCACGCTGGAGCGCTTGTTCCCCAAACAGGTGGTGCAAACTGCTGTCGCACTGGCGCAGCTGCACTGTTTGACCGAGGAGCTGGACTTGGCGATGGCGCAAAGCTGGCTGGACAACCCTGAGCCAAACGCCATCACGCGATACATCACCACGTGGCACGCGGTGGGCAGACGGCAAGACCGCAACGCCCAACTCAGCGGCGCGCTGCGGGTGGGCCAGGAACTCGTCGTCCTCACCCACACACCCGGCTTGCGCATAGCCTTGAAAATGATGCGCCGCCCCGCCAAACTGGCAGGCATGGCCGCTTTGCAACACTTTTTAGAGTCTGGTTTTGACACCTTTGCCGCGATGGGCAACCAGCCTGATGGCACAGACTTTTTCCTCAACACCGTCAAAAAACGTGAATCAGCCTTGATTGACCAACTGTTTGATGCCAGCACTGCCGCTTGTGAAGCCGACATGGCCCAAGTTTTGGGTAGACCGCCCAAATAAGTGGCTAAATCGGCACCTAGCCGGCGTATCTATTGACTATATTGCTATATAATTTATAGCAATTAAAGAATTCCATAGCATCACTCGTATCTGAGCGCCTGAATCGGCAGCAGCTTGGATGCTTTTCTAGCCGGGTAAAACCCGAAAAATATACCCACAAATGCGGAAAATCCGGTGGCCAGCAGGATGGAGGTCAGCGTCATGCTGACTTGCCAGCCGGCGAACTGCCCGACAGCCCAGGTCGCGATAGCGCCTATGAACACGCCGATGGCACCACCAATCAAGCTCAGCGTCACGGCTTCGATCAAAAACTGGGTCAGGATGTCCTTACCGCGCGCACCCACCGCCATGCGCAGGCCGATTTCGCGGGTGCGCTCGGTCACGCTGACCAGCATGATGTTCATGATGCCGATGCCGCCAATCACCAGGCTGATGCCCGCGACAGCCGCCAGCAGCAGAGTCATCACCTGGCTGGAGGCTTCCTGCGCCTGCAAAATCTCGGTCAGGTTGCGGATGGTGAAGGGCTCGTCGCCGCCGGGCTGCACCTTCATGCGCTGGCGCAGCAGGTCTTTGATGTTTTCTTCCGCCACCTTCATGCTCTGGCCTTCTTTGACCTTGACGCTGATCGAGCCGACGCGCTTGAGCTTGCCGGCGTTACCGCCCTGGATGCGGTTGCGGTAGGTGGAGATAGGCACAATAACAATGTCATCCTGATCCTGCCCCAACGAATTTTGACCCTTTTTACCCAGCACACCGATGATGGTGACGGGTACTTTTTTGACACGGATGACCTGGTCCAGCGGGTCCGCATCGCCAAACAACTGCGCCGCCACGGTCTGCCCAACAATAGCCACTTTGGCCGCGCCCTGCATTTCAGCGGCTTCAAAGCTGCGGCCACTTTCCAGCGGCCATTCCCGCGCTTCCAGGTAGTCATTGGTGCCACCCATGATGCTGGTGCTCCAGTTGGTGTTGCCCGCGATCACCTGCGCGCCCGTACGCATGGAGGGTGCTGCAACCTGCACTTCCGGCACATCGCGGGCGATGGCCACCGCATCGTCCTCCGACAAACCCTGCCCCGTGGACGCCCCCAGCCGGACCCCGCCCGCTGTCAAACCACCCGGCATGACCAGCATGATGTTGGAGCCCAGGCCCTTCATCTGCTCCTGCACCCGGTCCGTCGCGCCACGGCCCACGGCGATCATGGTGATCACGGCAGCCACGCCGATGATGATGCCCAGCATGGTCAAAATGCTGCGCAGGGTGTTGGCAGTCAGTGCTCTAAGTGCTGAACGCAAGGCGGCAAAAAAATTCATGTTGCAATCCCCGCAACAGGTTTCGACACATCTTCAATGATATGGCCGTCTTTGAACACAATCTTGCGCCGCGCCCAGTCCGCAATATCCGCTTCGTGGGTGACGATCACAATGGTCATGCCCTGCTTGTTCAAATCGGTCAGCAGATTCATGATGTCCCCGGACGTTTGCGAGTCCAGCGCGCCGGTCGGCTCGTCCGCCAATATCAGCTGCGGCTGGTTGACCAATGCGCGAGCAATGGCCACCCGCTGCTGTTGACCGCCGGATAATTCTGCGGGCGTGTGGTGAAAGCGCTCGCCCAAACCCACCTGGGTCAAGGCATGCATGGCCCGCTCGTGGCGTTCGGCGGCTTTGACGCCTGCGTAGACCATGGGCAGTTCGACGTTCTCAAGTGCACTGGTGCGGGGCAGCAGATTGAACTGCTGGAACACAAAACCGATGCGCCGGTTGCGAATTGAAGCCAGCTGGTCTTGCGCCATACCCTGCACGGCCTCGTCCGCCAGAAAATACTCGCCCGTGGTGGGCAAGTCCAGACAACCCAAAATATTCATCAAGGTTGATTTGCCCGAGCCTGACGCCCCCATGATGGCGACAAAGTCGCCTGTCGCGATCTGCAGCGACACCCCGCGCAGGGCATACACCGTTTGATCGCCCATGGTGTAGGTTTTGACCAGATCGCGGGCCTTGATCAATATTGGTGTCAAGGTTTTGATCAAAGTGTCGGCCAATAACGGCGGTTTTGGCGACTCTGGTGACTCGGGGGTTAAAGAGGATGCCATGTGTTGTTCAGCTTTTAGAACGCCATGCGCGGGCTGGTCGCACCAGCGGGTCGTTGCCCACCGGCGGCTGGGGTCGAATTACCCGTGTTCACCGTGCCAATGATGGCCAGCGCACCTTCCACGAGTTCCGCTGCATCAGGCGAGTTCGGCAGCACCATCAGCTCGGTGCTGGTGCCATCAGAGATGCCCAGTCGCACGTTGTAGGCCTTGGGTTTGCCATCTGCGTCCATCAGGTAGATGCGGCCACGTGTGCTTTGGCGACTGGCAGACTCCGCCACAATGGCATCAAACTTGGGTTTTTGCTCAGGTGTCATCAGTTCACGCAGCTTGGAGCGGATCTCTGCGGTGATACGCTCACGCGCTTTGCCGCGTTCTTCTTGCGGCAAGTCACGCAGCGTCATCATTTTGGGGCGCGAATCGGCATAAATAGCGTCTACTTTTTCAATCTGTGCAGCCGTCAAGGCCAACTCAGCCACCAGCCGGTTGCGGAACTGGGTGGCGGGGTTGTTACCACCTGCCCCAGCAGCACCGGTTGCGGGACCTGAATCGGCAGAAGGTGCTGCAGGAGTTGCAGGGGCTGCAGCAGGGGCTGTCGCCCTATTTTCATCCTGTTTTCTGCCTGTAGACGGCGTATTTACTGCCTGAGGCGCTATTGATTTCGTAGTATTTGACGAATTGGATGAATTTGCACTTGAAGTAGCGCCAGCTGCACCCGTCTGTTGCCGCGCCAGCGTCTGCGCTTGCACGATTTGCTGGTACTTCACTTTTTGCTCAGGCGTCAGCATGGCGCTGATTTTTTGGCGCATTTCACTGGTCACTTTATCGCGGGCGGCGGGGCGTTCGTCTTCGCTCAAATCGCGCATCGCCATGAATTTGGGGCGCATTTCCAGGCTGATCGCGTCAAGTTTGCTTTGCTGCTCGGTGCTGAGCTGCAATTCCGTCACCAGACGCTCGCGCTGCGCCGCTTGGCCCCCCCCTGGACCACCAGAGCCGCCTTGGCCTTGTTGTGCGACGGCTTCAGATAGCCAGGTCCAACTTTTGGCGTCCCCGGTTGAACCTGCTGCCGGCTTAACCGCGCCTGCCGGGCCGGCACCAGCGGGAACAGCGGCAGCGGCCGGTTCAACCCCGGCGATCTTCATGCGCAAGGCCGCATTGGCGACTTTCAGCACATTCTCACGCGCCTCAGTCACCACGCGAACATTGGCCGTCATGCCTGGCAGCAAGCGCCCGCCGTTGTTTGAAAAGCCGATCACAGCAACATACGTCACCACATTGGCCACCGTTTGTGCGGCTTTGCGCACCTGCCGCACTTCGCCCTCAAAAGTTTGACCCGCAAAGGCGTCCACCGTGAACGTGGCTTTTTGGCCATTGCGGATACGCCCCACATCGCTCTCATCAATACTCGCATCCACCTGCATGTCCTGCAGGTTTTGAGCGATGACGAATAACTCGGGCGATGACAGGCTGGCCGCCACGGTCTGGCCTTTTTCAATTGAGCGTTTGATGACGATGCCGTTCACCGGCGAGGTGATTTTGGTCCGCGTCAAATCAATGCGCGCCTGCGCCAAAGATGACTCGCGCTGTGCCACCGTCGCTTGCGCGCTTTTGACTTGGGCGGCGGTAACGGCCATCTGCGCCTCGGCGACTTTGACCGATTCACCGCTGGCAGACACCAGTGCTTTGGCTTTGTCGGACACACTTTGGGCGACAAACTGCTTGTCCACCAGCATCTGCTGGCGCTCGGAATCACGTTGCGCTTCGGCCAAATCCAGCTTGGCCCGGGACACCTGCGCGCGGCTGGAAGCCACGTTGGCCTGCGCCGTCAGCACCAAAGCGCGGGCGGAATCCACATCGGCCTGCGCCGAGCGCACCCGGTATTCAAAGGTTTCGGGGTCGATCAGCGCAATCAGCTGACCGGCTTTGACCTCGGAATTGAAATCCACATACAGCTCTTTGACCTGCCCCGACACCTGCGTGCCAACAGACACCTGCGTCACCGGGTTGACCTGCCCGCTGGCCGACACACTGGCCTGCAAACTGCCGCGCTCGATCTTGCTGGTGCGGTATTGCACATCGCTTGATGCTTGCTTTTGGGCGTACCACCAATAGCCACCGCCTGCTAGGGCCAAAACACCCGCAACGATGGCGGCTAGTTTCCAGTTAAAGACTTGATTCAGTTTTTTCATAGCTACATTCTACGAACTCGCAGCTATGAAGAAGTGGCCCAGGGGTATCTCTGGTGTATCGGTCGAGTAAAGTTTTTACACGACGAGACTCAATCAGTGACGCGAGCCGCCATGACGACCTTGATCATGTCGCTCACCATGGTCATTGTTGTGTTTATTGTGTTTATTGTGTTTATGGTGTTTATGGTGTTTATGTTTTGGTTTTTTTTCCTTGTAGTGCCCATAAGCATGACCACGAACATAACGGTGACCATTCATATAAGCGCGGCCATTGATGTAGTAAATACGATCACGCACATACCTTGGCCCATAGACAGGCGGGTTCACAGGTACAACCACCGCTTGGCGTGGATGCACCACCGGAGGTGCCACATAAACTTGCGGCAATGGCGGCTGAATGACCACCTGCGGCGGCGTTATCACGACTTGTGCTCCACCTTGCACGTATTGCACGTCTTGAACGTAATGTGGCCGCGCTTGCGCTGTTGTGACACCGATGATTGCGGTTGCGGCCAATGCGGCTAAAGTTGCGGTTCTGGCTACGGTTCTGGCTGCGGTTTTGGCGAGCTTTGAATAAATTACAGATTGCTTCATCTAAATACTCCTGAGTTTTGTTTGTTGAGCCCTTACACAACGCGTCAAGCAGCCCAAAGAGCTATTAACCGCTGGTGAAATTTGTTGCAATAAGTAAGTTGATATTTCGATTTAGCTCGTATTACAATGTCATACAAACTTATCTAGGAGAAATCCATGTCCATGCTGACTCTGCGTATTGATGACAAACTTGACAAAGAATTGAACGATCTTGCAGCAGCTACTGGCAAGTCCAAAAGCGAGCTCGCCCGTGAAGCTTTGAGCGGGCACGTATTTAGAACACGATGGAAAGCAGCAACCGAAGATTTTGGCCGTCATGCTCGTTCAATGGGCATCTACACCGAAGAAGATGTGATGCGTATTTGTAACGAGGCGCGCGATGAGGATCGCGCCGCCTCAAAACTATCAAAATCAGCTACGTTAAAAACCGCATGAAAGTCTTTTTAGACACCAATATGCTGTTTTCGGCAGTTCATAGCGACGGCCTATGTCGAGAACTCCTCTACTGGCCAACAGATACTGCGGAAGAAGACGACAACCCCTTTGCCTTGCCGCCCAAAATCAGTATTGAATATGTGATCAGCGACCGCGTTATCGCAGAGTTGAGCCGTATTTTTGTGACCAAATTGAAGTATTCTGCCGTTAAAACAGCAGCCTTGATCAGCAATATCGTGACGATGATTCCGCTCGTCCCAGCGTCTGAGGTCGCCATCCCCTGCCCCGACGAATCAGACGGCTGGATACTTGCAGACTCACATCTGGCGGGTTGCGACTATTTCGTCACCGGCGACCGCATCGTGCTCAGCCTGTACTCAGTGCAAGGCATGCGCATCATCAGCCCGCGTGAGTTGATGGATTTCTTGTTCACTGGCAAAAGCATCCCCAAATTCGAAGCCCACGAAGACCGCGCAAATTATCTAGTTACACGTCTAAAATCAATCGCATGAGCTCTACAGAAAAATCCCCCGTGACAACACCTGAAGTATCCAAACCAAGCA
>JAYVJL010000018.1:0-31488 GCA_043769295.1 Polaromonas sp.
GCTTTTGCGAAGATGCAAGCTGTGGTTGACACCGTGGCTGACAAAGGCATCTTCCACAAAAACAAGGCAGCGCGCGACAAAAGCCGTCTGTCTACCAAAGTCAAGACGCTGGTCTTGGCCGCTGCTTAATCACCATTAAGCAAATCGCCCGAACTACCCTGTTGTAGTTCGCCGTTTTGTTGGGTGCGCTGTCAGCTAGCAAGCCTCAATCTTCAAAACTTTTCAAGATTTAGCAACCAAACCGCTCATCGCAAGATGCAGCGGTTTTTTTACGTCTGCTTAATCGGCGTTAAATCTGCGCTAAAAGCGTGGTTTTGCATCGTGCACTACCTGCTGCGGGTACGGGATGTCGATATTGTGGCTGCGCAGTGCGGTCAAAATGGCGGTGTTGACGTCTGAGCGGGTGTTGAGCTGGCCGTTTTCGGGGTCGGTGATCCAGTAGTTCAGAGTGAAATCCAGGCCGTTGGCGCCAAAGGCGGTCAAGGCGGCAATGGGTGCAGGCTCGGCCATGACGCGGGTTTGGCCCAGGGCGGCTTCAACCAGCAGGCGGCGAACCAGGGCGACGTCGCTGTCGTAACCCACCGACAGCAGTGTTTGCTGGGAAATCAGCGTGTCGCTGAGCGTCAGGTTTTCAACGCGGCTGGTGACCAGCATTTCATTCGGGACGATGGATTCGCGGCCACCAGCGGAGCGGATGACGGTGTAGCGGGTTTTGATGTCGGTGATGCGGCCTTCAAAATTGTCCAGACGGACAAAGTCGCCTATCCGCATGCTGCGCTCGGTCAGGATGACGAAGCCGCTGACGTAGTTGGACGCCAGTTTTTGCAAACCCAAGCCAATACCCACACCCACCGCACCACCCAGAACCGACAGCGCGGTCAGGTCAATGCCGACCATGCTGAGCGAGAGCAGCAAACCCACAAAAACCAGACCCGCCCGCACCGCATGACTGGCGGCTTTGCGCAAGGACAGCTCGCCACCACTGGCATGGCGTAGCAGCTTGGCCTCAACGGCAGACGATATCCACAAAGCCAGCAGCAGCACTGCACCGGCGGTGAGTACGCCTTCCAGCATGGCGCGCAAAGACACGGCGCTACCGCCGACTTTCCAGGCGGTTTGCTCCATCTCTTGCAACACCAGTGGCAAGAGGTTGCTGATCCACAACACCAGTGCCAGCCAGACAAGCCAGGAAATGGTGCGCTCTAAAAACCGCACCAGCGGCGACTCTTTAAAGGCGGCTTGCAGCACCTTGACACCCACGCGGATGACGACCAAGGCGAGCAGCACAGGTATCGCTATGTGCAGCAAATGCACCACCATGGTCTGCAGCAAAACGACCCGCGCCACATAGACCAGGCACAGCAGCAACAGGGGGAACAGCACACCATCGACCAAGCTTTTGCCAAACAGGATGGATGTGCTGTACACCTGTGTCAAACTGCGCCGCACCAGCCACAGCAAGCCCCAAGCCAAGGCCGCACACAGTGCCAGCACGACCAGTTCAACCAGCGATTTTGGCGTGGCTAGCAGGGCAAACCATTGCGACATGTCCTGCGTGGGCGTGGCGGGGGATGGGTTGAACAGCGTGGTCGGCACGAGCGAAGTGAATAAGGCCATGCGTTGTTAAAGGTCCGCCAGCACGCGGACGTGCGCTTCCACGCTGCGCGCCAAGGCATTGAGGTTGTAACCACCTTCCAGGCAAGAGACGATGCGGCCTTTGGCGTGGCGCTTGGCGATGTCTTTGATACGCGAGGTGATCCAGGCGTAATCTTGCTCTACCAGGCCGAGCTGCCCCAAATCGTCGTCTTTGTGGGCATCAAAACCGGCGCTGATGAAGATCATTTGCGGCTTGAAGGCTTCCAGGCGCGGGATCCAGCCGTGTTCAATCATCTCCCGCACCTCCGCGCCTTTGGTGTAGGCGGGTACAGGCAGATTGACGATGTTGCTGCCCGTACTATCCGCACCCGAGTGCGGGTAAAACGGGTGCTGGAAGATGCTGACCATCAAAATACGGTTGTCGCCACTGACAATGTCTTCTGTGCCGTTGCCGTGATGCACATCAAAGTCGACGATGGCAACGCGCTCCAGCCCGTGGCGCTCCAGCGCGTATTTGGCGGCAGTGGCCACGCTGTTGATCAGGCAAAAACCCATGGAACGGTCATGCTCGGCATGGTGGCCAGGCGGGCGGATGGCGCAAAACGCGTTGGCCAGTTCACCAGCCATGACCGCATCCGTCGCCGCCACGGCTGCACCGGTGGCGCGCAAGGCGGCCAGCAGGCTGAATTGGTTCATGGCGGTGTCGGGGTCGATTTGCGCGTGTGTGGGGCCGCCGGCTTCGATCTCTTCAAGCAAAGCGTCACTCATACCGCGCAGTGCGGCGACGTGGCGTTTGCTGTGGGCCAGCTCAATCACGCTCAACGCAGCCAAAGGCACTTCGGGTTGCACCAAATGGTCCAACAGACCGGTGTAGAGCAAATGGTCGTTGATCGCGTCCAGGCGCTCGGGGCACTCGGGGTGGCCGCGGCCCATCTCGTGTTTACGGCAGTCGGGATGGGTAAAAAATCCGGTTTTAAAACTGCTATTGGTCGCGTTCATGGGTCAATTTTGTCCATTCAAGAAAATTTCAGATTGATTTCGGTTAATGTTAGCGCATGAACAACCGACTACCGCTGACAGAAGCCCTACTAGGGGAAACTACCCAAGCCAAGCTGCAGGCGCTATTGGCGCAATTGAACCAGGTGATTGTAGGTAAAAAGGCCCAGGTGCAAGACGGCGTGGCCTGTCTGCTGGCGGGCGGGCATTTGCTAATCGAAGACGTGCCCGGTGTGGGCAAAACCACCCTGGCACACGCCTTGGCGCGTACGTTTGGCTTGCAATTCTCGCGGGTGCAGTTCACCTCGGACCTGATGCCCAGCGACCTGAGCGGTGTTTCTATATTTGACCGAAACAGCCAAAGCTTTGTTTTTCACCCCGGCCCGATGTTTGCCCAGGTGCTACTGGCCGATGAAATCAACCGTGCCAGTCCCAAAACGCAAAGCGCGCTTTTGGAGGCCATGGAAGAGAAACAAGTCACGATTGAGGGCGAAACCCGTGCCCTGCCCTCGCCTTTTTTCGTGATCGCCACGCAAAACCCGCATGACCAATTGGGCACCTACGCGTTGCCCGAGTCACAGCTGGACCGGTTTTTGATGCGCATTTCACTTGGCTACCCCGACCGCGCGGCGGAACGCACCCTGCTCACCGGTGGCGACACCCGCGCCAAAGTGGATGCATTGCCCAGTTTGCTCACAGCGGGGGAGCTGCAACAGCTCCAGCAGCAGGTATTGCAGGTCCACGCCGCCGACCCTTTGCTGAACTACATCCAGGATTTAGTCGCAGCAACACGCTCAGGCCGCTGGTTTTTGCAGGGTTTGAGTCCGCGTGCCGGCATTGCGTTGCTGCGCGCTGCCAAAGCGCAGGCGTTGTTGAGTGGGCGCGACTACGTGGCACCCGACGACGTGCAGGCCGTGCTGCCGCAAACCATTGCGCACCGCTTGATTGCGGTCAACGACGCTGGCCGTGGCACGGTGGCGCAGATGCAGGCCATGGTGCAGGCGACGCCGTTGCCGTAAAACTTAGAGCTCAGAGAGTTTCTTTTGCAGATGGCTGTAACCGCTTCGCTTCCAAAGACCCAACCGCCGCCGGCGCAGCCGGGCTTTGTCCGTGCGCGTTTTCAGCGCTGGTTTCAGTCACGGCTGCCTTTAACCGACACCACGGTGCTGACGCAGCGCAACGTCTACATCTTGCCCACCCGTGCGGGCTGGATGATGGTGGCAACGCTGCTGGTGCTGCTGGTGGCCAGCATCAACTACCAGCTCAATCTGGGCTACTTGCTGACCTTTTTGATCGGTGGCAGCGTGCTCGTGGGGATGCACATCGGCCATGCGACCCTGCGCGGAATCACTATGAATTTGATAGCTACCAAAGATCAATTCATGCCGGCTGCAGCCAGTTTTGATGTTGTTTTGAGCAACCCAGGTAAAAAAGTACGCCATGGCATAGGTTTGAGCGTGCTGAACACCGCCCACTGGACCTGGGCGGACGTGCCCGCCCAGGGCAGTACCACGATACAGGTGATCGGGGTGCCGGTGCCACGCGGCAAACACGCGTTGCCTACGCTGACGGCAGAAACGCGCTTCCCGATGGGGACTTTTCGGGTGTGGACCGTATGGCGGCCCGCTGCACAAGTGTGGGTCTACCCGGCCATGGAAACGCCATCGCCACCGTTGCCACCGGGCGAGCCACGTTCGGGCGAAGCGCGCTTGTCCCCTGTGCAAGCTACGGGGGAATACGATGGCGTGCGCGCCTACCGCCGTGGCGACCCCTTGAAACTGGTGGTCTGGAAGAAAGCGGCTAAAACTTGGGGAAGTACTTGGACAGATTCAGGAGACCGTGATCCATCGCAGACCGCCAACCTGATCAGCCGCGACATGCAGCACACACAGGCGCAGGAGCTGTGGCTGGATTTTTCGCGCACCGGCTGCCAAGGGCTTGAAGCCGCGCTTTCTCGCCTGTGCGCCTGGGTGGTGCAGGCAGACCAGCAGGGTTTGGTCTACGGGCTGCGTTTGCCCAAGCTGGAGATTGCACTGGCCAGCGGTGAGGCGCATCGCAAGCACTGCTTGCAAACGCTGGCGGCTTACTGAGCACGGTTGGATATTCTGACCACTGACCATGCTTGCCGCCTTCAAAACCTTGTCCCACTTATCGCATCTGCCACGGGACAGCCGCGACACCTTGTTTTTGCTGGGCGTGATCGCCATGGTCGTGCTGCCGCAAGTGGCGCATCTGCCGGTGTGGTGCAGCGCCTTGGTGGCCTTGGTGCTGATCTGGCGTGGCGTGCTGGCCTGGCAGTCCAAACCTTTACCCAGTCACTGGTGGCTGGCCTTGATTTTGGTGGTTGCCATCGCCGCCACCTGGGCGACGCACCGCACCTTGATCGGCCGCGATGCGGGCGTCACGCTGATTGTGATTTTGCTGGCCCTCAAAACCTTGGAGCTGCGCGCCCAGCGTGATGCCTTTGTGGTGTTCTTTTTGGGCTTTTTTTGCATGCTGAGCAACTTCTTTTTCTCACAATCGCTGCCCACCGCGTTTGCCATGCTGCTGGCGCTGCTGGGTTTGCTGACGGCTTTGGTCAACGCGCACATGCCCGTGGGTAAGCCACCGCTGATGACGGCGGCCAAAATCGCCGGGCAAATGGCCTTGCTGGGCGCACCCATCATGGTGGTGCTGTTCCTGCTGTTCCCGCGATTGACACCTTTGTGGGGCATGCCGGGTGACAGCAGCATGGGCCGCTCGGGTTTGAGCGCCAACATGCGCGTGGGGACGATTGCCAAGCTGGCGCTGGACGACAGCATCGCCATGCGCATCAAATTTGCGCAAGCGCTGCCCAAGGGGTCAGACGTGTACCTGCGTGGGCCTGTCTTGTCTGCTTTTGATGGGCGGGAGTGGTTGCCATTGCCCGCAAACATGGTTGCCGCTGCCCATTTGCAGGTTTCAGGCTCTTCCATTGATTACGAGGTGACTTTAGAGCCGCAAAACAAGCCCTGGGTGTTTGTCTTGGACGCGGCTGTAACAGCGCCCGTCCTGGCCAATTACACCCTGCGCATGACGCCGGATCTGCAATGGCTGGCCAACCGCCCGGTTTCTGAGCTGGTGCGTTACAAAGCGCAAAGCTACCTGCGCTTTACCCATGGGCCGCAGGGTCAGAGTCAAAACGAGGCACTGAGTTTGCAGGACTACATTGATCTGCCCGCCGGTTTTAACCCGCGCACCCTGCAGCTGGCCGCTGACATTCGGCGTGACCCGCGCTACGCCACAGCTGGCACGGCCGCACTGGTGGCGGCGGTGATGCAGCGTCTGCGCACCGGTGGCTACCAGTACACGCTGGAACCCGGCGTGTACGGCCGCAACACGGCGGACGAGTTCTGGTTTGACCGCAAAGCCGGCTTTTGTGAGCACATTGCCTCCTCCTTCGTGGTGCTGATGCGCGCCCTGGACGTACCCGCCCGGGTGGTGACCGGCTACCAGGGCGGCGAATTCAACGCCGTGGACGGTTACTGGGTGGTACGCCAAAGCGATGCCCACGCCTGGGTGGAGGTGTGGCAGGCGGGCAGCTGGGTGCGGGTGGACCCGACATCGGCGGTATCGCCCGAGCGGATTGAATCGCTGCAACGCCTGGCATCGCCCACTGGCGCGTTTGGCGGGGTGATAAACAGCGTTTTGGGCAATATGTGGGGCACCGTGGGGTTTAACCCGCTTATCCAGCTGCGCTCGGCGTGGGACGCGGTGAACAACACCTGGAACCAAAAGGTGCTGAACTACACCCAGGCCAAGCAGTTTGAATTGCTCAAAAACCTCGGCTTCGCCTCCCCCAGCTGGGAGGATTTGAGCTACGTAATGATTGGAATTTTGGTTGTCGTGAGCCTCATTGGGTCGGTTTGGGCCTTGTGGGACAGACGGCAGCATGATCCGTGGTTGCGGTTGTTGGGCACGGTGCAGGCACGGCTGAAGGCTTTGGGCGTTCCCGTGCATCCCAACACCCCGCCGCGTGAGCTGGCAGCGTTGGCAAAAAACCACTTTGGCGCATCTGCCCATGCCTTGCACGCCTGGTTGATTAAACTAGAGGTTATCCGCTACGCCAGAACCCACCCTGACAACGGCATTAAAACTGACATCAACACCGGCATTTTGCAGCTTCGCCGAGAACTCAAACGCCTGACCTGGCCAACCCCTACACCATGACGTCTACCCGCCATCTCTTTTCAAAAATCTCATTTGCTATATTTTTAATAGCATTTCAGGCAATAAATACGCCGGCTATAGCTCAAAAACGTGCTAAAAATAGCGACATTGACGTTTCCAGCAGCCAAAGCATGCTTTACGCCAACCGCGCTGAAGCCATGCAGATGGCTGACGACATTGCCGCGCGGCGCGACATGGACCCTGAATGGGTGCGACAAGCCATTGGCCAGGCGCGGCAACTGCCCCAAGTCAGCCGCTTGATGCAACCTGCACCTAAAGGTACGCACAAAAACTGGCGGGTCTACCGCAGCCGGTTTATCGACCCCATCCGCATCAAAGCCGGCGTGCGGTTTTGGCAAGCCAATGCCGCTGCGCTGGAGCAGGCAGAAAAAGAGTTTGGCGTGCCGGCTGAAATCATCGTCGGCATCATCGGCGTGGAAACCATCTATGGCCGCGACACAGGCACCTTTCGGGTGATGGATGCCTTGACCACCCTGACGTTTGACTTCCCCGCCTCGCACCCGCGTGCTGCCGAGCGGCAGGCGTTTTTCAAAGGTGAGCTGGAGCACTTTTTGTCGCTTACCTACCGCACCAGCACCGACCCGCTGTCGCTCAAAGGCAGCTATGCGGGGGCGATGGGGCTGCCGCAGTTCATGCCCAGCAGCTGGGTCAAGTTTGCGATTGATTTTGACGGCGATGGCAAGGTCGACCTGTTCAACAGCCCGGCCGATGTGATTGGCTCGGTGGCCAATTATTTCAAGGCCTTCAAGTGGCAGCCAGGTATGCCCACCCACTACCCCGTGAGCTTTGACAACGCCACATTGAACATGGACGCGCTGATGGCACCCGACATTTTGCCTACTTTCTCCGTTGCCAGTTTCACCGCCAAAGGTGCTGTTTTAGAAGGTGATGCCTTACAGCACAAAGGCCCGTTGGCGCTGGTGGAGCTGCAAAATGGCGACCCCACCGTGGCCGGCAACGAGCCTGTTTATGTGGCGGGCACCGAGAATTTTTATGCCATCACCCGCTACAACTGGAGCAGTTATTACGCCATGTCGGTGATCGACCTGGGACGTGAAGTCGCCCGCGCACGAGAAAATCCGCGCTAATCCAGACCGAGATCCGGACCGCCACCTGTCTCCGTAGCTTCACTTTGCCCCGCTTCGGTTCAACCTTGCTTCGGTTCAGCGCTAGGCGTGTGAAGGTACCAAAAAATCCCGGCTGATATGGGCACCCAGCTCATTCACACGGTCTAAAAACTGCGTCAAATACGCGTGCAAGCCGGTCGCCAAAATCTCGTCAATCCGGCCGTATTGCAGTTCGGCCCGTAATTTGCCAGCACAGCGCTGTGTTTCACTGGCGGGGTTCATGGCGATGTAACCCAGGTTTTCAACCACGCCGTTCAAACTGGCATGCAGGGAACGTGGCATGTCGTGGCGCAAGATCAGCAACTCGGCCACGCGCTCGGGCTTGATGACATCGCGGTACACCTTGCGGTAGATCTCAAACCCACTGACGCTGCGCAAAATGGCGCTCCAATGGTAGAAATCGTATTCCTGGTCTTTGTCGGTGACGGCACCAAAAAACTCGCCCTGGCCGCCCTGACCACCATTGACACCTTTCAAGGCATGAAATTTCACATCGACCAAGCGGGCGGTGTTGTCGGAGCGCTCCAGAAACGTCCCCAGACGCATGAAGTGCAAAGCCTCGTCCATCAGCATGGTGCCAATGGTGACGCCGCGCGACAGATGGGAGCGGAACTTCACCCACTCCAAAAATTGACCCGGGTCCTGCTCAAACTCGCCATCGGCAATCTTGCGTTTGACTTCCAGCCAGGTTTGGTTCTTCGTTTCCCAGACCTCGGTGGTCAAGGTGCCACGCACGGCTCTGGCGTTTTCGCGGGCTGCGCGCAGGCAGGAGATGATGGAAGATGCGTTGTCTTCATCCTTGACCATGAAATCCATCACTTTTTGCGGTGTGATCTCGCCATGCAGCTTGGTGTATAAGCCCAGTAACTCGCTGATGGACAGCAATCCCTGCCACCCCAGCAAGGTCATTTCAGAGCTTTGCGGCAGCAATGAGGCCTGGTAGTTCACATCCAGCATACGGGCCGTGTTTTCGGCGCGCTCGGTGTAACGGGACATCCAAAATAAATGATCTGCGGTGCGCGATAACATGCTGGTTCTCCTTCAGGATTGCGTTTGCGTTGCAGCGCCGTTAACAGCAGCGGGGGGAGAAGCATCGTCTTCCAGAATCCAGGTATCTTTGGTACCACCGCCCTGGGATGAGTTGACCACCAAAGAACCTTCTTTGAGCGCCACGCGCGTCAGGCCGCCGGGCACCATTTGCACGGTTTTGCCGCTCAGCACATACGGGCGCAGGTCGATATGGCGCGGTGCAATACCGCTTTCAACAAAGGTCGGACAGCTGGACAAGCTCAGCGTGGGCTGGGCGATGTAGCCGCCCGGGTTGGCGATGATGGCTTGCCGGAAATCTTCAATCTCCGCTTTGGTCGATGCCGGGCCCACCAGCATGCCATAGCCGCCAGCGCCATGCACTTCTTTCACCACCAGGTCTTTCAGGTTGGCCAGGGTGTACTTCAAGTCATCGTCATTGCGGCACATGTAGGTGGGCACGTTGTTCAAAATGGGCTTTTCACCCAGATAGAACTCGATCATTTTCGGCACGTAGGGGTAGATGGATTTGTCATCCGCCACACCCGTACCGACCGCATTGCAAATGCTCACATGGCCGGCGCGGTAGGCGTCCAATAAGCCCGGACAACCGAGGGTGGAGGTCGGCCTGAACGCCGTGGGGTCCAAAAAGTCATCGTCCACGCGGCGGTAGATCACATCGACCCGCTTCGGGCCGCGCGTGGTGCGCATGTAGACAAACTTGTCTTTGACAAACAGGTCCTGCCCTTCCACCAGTTCAACACCCATTTGCTGCGCCAAAAAGGCGTGTTCAAAATAGGCACTGTTGTACATGCCAGGCGTCAACACCACCACCAAAGGCTCTGCCGCGCTGGCGGGGGCGCTGGCGCGCAGGGTTTCAAGCAGCAAATCGGGGTAATGTGCTACAGGTGCAACGCGGTGCATGTTGAACAGACTGGGGAACAGCCGCATCATCATTTTGCGGTCTTCCAGCATGTAGCTCACACCGCTGGGAACGCGCAGATTGTCCTCCAGCACGAAGTACTCGCCATTGCCTTTGGCGTCTGGCGCGCGGACGATGTCGATGCCACTGATCTGCGAATAAATCTGGTTCGGGACCTTGATGCCCATCATCTCGGGCCGAAACTGCGCGTTTTGCATGATCTGCTCGCGCGGCACAATGCCGGCCTTGATGATTTCCTGGTCGTGGTAGACATCGTGGATAAAGCGGTTCAAGGCGGTGACACGCTGCACCAGGCCTTTTTCCATATTGCTCCACTCGTGCGCGGGGATGATGCGCGGAATCAGGTCGAAGGGAATCAAACGCTCCGTGCCCGAACCATCTTCATCTTTGGCACCGTAGACCGCAAAGGTGATGCCGACGCGGCGAAAAATCATTTCCGCCTCTTCGCGCCGCTTGGCCATCATGTCACCGGGCTGCTGTGCTAGCCAGATGTCATAGTTTTTGTAATGTTCCCGAACACCGGCGCCCTTGGTAAAAAATTCATAAGGCAAAGCTTTGTACATTTCGTCGAATTTCTGCATACAAAAAGGTCTCCTACCTTTAGGATAGCAAGATATGGGCCTATTTGTGATCTGAAATGCTTTCTGCGTGAAAAAATGTCATGCTCGCTAGGGAACTTGATGGTGCCAGTAATGCTTTACTTGCTGGCGCTGGCAGACGATGCGCTGCGGGTTGGCTGACGACCAGGCCGCCGCACCGCAGTGCGCAGAGTCGACAGTTTTGATGTTCCGCTCTTGGTAACGCGCCATCACAGGCGGCGCGGGATGACCAAAACGGTTGCGGTAACCCGCTTGAACGATGGCCAGCTGCGGCTTCACCGCATCTAAAAAAGCGGCGCTGGACGATGTTTTACTCCCGTGGTGCGGCACCAACAAGATGGTGCTTTGCAACACCTTGTTGTCAGGTGCATCTGCATGACGGCTAACCAGGCGCGCTTCCTGTGCCTGCTCAATGTCACCCACCAGCAATGCACTATTTTGGTGCGCACTAACGTGTCTCGAAAGCTGGGCGTTTGTCTGAGGGTTTGTACGCGTACTCGCGCTGATGCGCAGCACACAGCTCATGGCATTTGACTTTGCCGACGCCTCGTAGTCCGCGCTATCTGGGTGCAACACGGTGAAGTCCACCCCATCCCACTGCCACTGCTGGCCCGCATAACAGCGGGTCGCGCGTTTGACGGCATGCAGTTCGTGTGCATCCTCAATAGAGCTGATGAACTGGGCATTCGGGTGCATGGTCAAAACAGATTTGATGCCACCCGCGTGGTCAATATCACGATGGCTGAGCATGACGGTATCGACCTTCTCACCCGTCGAGCGCAGCAAAGGAACCAGCACGCGATGGCCCGCATCGCTCTCTAATGAAAAGCGTGGCCCCGCGTCGTAGACCAGTGTGTGGTGGGCTGTGCGCACGATCACAGCATTGCCTTGGCCAATATCGGCGGCCAACAGCTCAAACTGCCCGAGTTCAGGCCGCGATGCCTGCCACAGCACAACGGGTAGCAACAAAGGCAAACCGAGCACCCGCAAACGCCAAGGCCACGGCATGACCAGGAACAGCCCGCCCAAAACACCCATGGCACTGCTGAACAAGCTTGGCGTAGCGACTGAAACCGTCGCCCAGGAGAAGCTGGCTAGATAGGTCAAATACACCGACAAACCTTGCATAGCCACTGCAGCCATATCCCAAATAGGCGCATACAGCGTGCCCAGCATCGCGAGCGGGGTGACCACAAACGTCACCCAGGGAATAGCCACCACATTGGCCAGCAAACCCACCACCGAGACTTGTCCAAACAGCAAAAGCGTGAGCGGTGTCAAAGCCAGTGTGATGACCCCTTGCTCGCGCGTCATGCTCCGCAAAAAAATGCCCAAGCGGTGCAAGCCGCTAACCAGCTGCCATTTTTCAACCAGCGAGGTGCGCTGTGACGGCGTTGGTGACAGGACTTTGGGTACATGCTGGGGTCTGTCCGTTGCAAAAAGCACCCCAACAGCCACAAAACTCAGCCAAAACCCGGCCTGCAACAGCGCCCAGGGGTCAAACAGCACCACCACCGCACAGGCCAGCAGCCAAACCAAAGGCCACGGCCAGCGCTTGCCAGACAGCCTGAGCAAACTCACCATCGCCAGCATCCAGACCGTGCGCTGCGACGGCACACCCCAGCCGCTGAAGGCCGCATACAGCGTGGCCAGCAGCACGCCACCGATCAAAGCGGCATAGGGTGCAGGGAACGCCAAACACAGCCGCGCAGAACGCCGCCACAGCCAGCCGACCAGCAAAGACGCCGCCCACGCGAACATCGTGATATGGAGGCCAGAAATGCTCATGAGATGCGCCACGCCGGTGGCCCGAAACACATCCCAATCGGCACGGTCAATGGCCCGCTGATCGCCGGTGACCAGTGCAGCCACCACGCCGGCGTTGCGTGAATGGCCTTTGACCACAGCGTCAAGTGACGTAAAGCCAGGTAAAGTCTCACCCTGCACTTGGCTGCGCAGGCGCGCAAACACCGCATCGCGCACCTTGAGCCGCAAGCGCTCAATCGGGTGCTGCCGGGTGTCGTTCAAACGCCGCGGCAAGGCATCACGCGCACCTGCGCGCACGTAGCCGGTGGCCTGCACGCCCTGCTCCCACAGGTACAGTTCGTAATCAAAGCCGTCGGGGTTGTTGTTGCCATGGGGTGCTTTGAGCCGCACGGTCATCTGCCAGCGCTCACCGGGCAGCAAATGAACGGGCTGACGCTGCAACTCAAAAACGGGGTCACTGATGATGTCTTCTTTGCTCTTTTGTGTACTCTTTTGCGTACTCTTTTGCGTACTTTTTTGCGTACTTTTTTGTGCACTGTTGCCGCCGCTGAAAACACCGCCGTACCAGCTCAGGTCGATCAAGGGCGGCAAGGTGACGGGCAAAGTAGCGACCTTGGACGCCTCAACCGGGGTGGTGCTGACGGCGGCGGTGGCGCTGTCAGTCTCAGCCCACACATGGGCCGATTCAACCTCCAGGCGAAAGCGCAAACCCGCATCACTTTCTTGCGGCATGGCAGCAACAATGCCCACCACCTGCACATCTTTGCCCTCCAGCGCAGCTTGCAGGGTTTGCGAACTGTAGGCCACGGCACGCCAGCCGGTGACGCCAAAAGCCAGCGCAGCCACCGCTGTGCCATACGCGCAAGCAGCTATAAAACGCCACAGATTGTCGCGTTGTTTGGCAACAACGCGTTGCCTTCTATTTACTATATTTTTAATAGCGACATAAGCAATAAATACGCCGGCTATAGCACTAATTAAGAGGTAAATAGAGGATTCATACAGCTTGGACTGCCCCAACTGCAAGGCACTGCCCAACACCCAGCCAAGCAAGAGGGGCACCATCTGACTTGGGTGTCTGGCTAAGGTTAAGTGAAGTGAACGGGTCGGTGAACGGGTCGGTGAGCGGATCAGGTCCAGATCACGACAAGACCGCCACTTGGGCCGACTTTTTCCAGGCTTGTACGGCCACAGCCGTCTCGCCGCGCTGCTCGGCCAGCTCGGCCAGTGCGATCCAGGCTTGGCGTTGCAGGCTGGCGTCCTTCAACTGGGGGGCCGCTTGCGACAGCTGCTGCTGCGCTTTGCCCCACAAACTGCGGGTTTTGCAGGCCATACCCGCCAAATACTGCAAACGGCTGTCTCTGGGGTTGGCGCGCTGGGCGTTTTCAATCTTGGCCAGCCAGTTGTCGTCCATAGACGCCAGGGTGGCTTCAATGGTTTGCACCAGCTTGACACTCAGGCTGTCCGAAAGAGACAGCGCATCCGACGCCCCGCCACCTGCCAGCATGCGGTCCCACACCGGCAGCAACCAGGTGCGCACCTGTTGGGCGTCGCCTTGCAAGGCGTTCAAACGGTAGGCGGCGTGGATGGCGATGTCAGGCTGGTTGCGCTCTGCGGCGTCCAAACTGCGCCAAACGCTCTGCAATTGCGCGACATCGCGGGCATCGTCCAGCATGCTCAGCACCAGGCTTCGTACCAGGCTTTGCGCCGCAGCGGGTGAAAACGCACGGTGTTTGGCCAGCAAACGGGTGGTTTCCAGGGCTGATGCGCTCAAGTTTTCAAGCTGCGCCGCTTTGAGTTTCAGGCGCAGTGCCACGGTACGGCGCACCGCGCCCAAGGGCAGCTGGGCCAGCCAGCGCAGCGCAGCCGGCGCATCTCTGTCGTCCAAGGCCCATTGGGCGGCCAGCAATTGGGTGCCTTCGCGTGTTTCCTGCGCGGCTTTGGGGTTGTGGTGTTCCAGCGCCTGTTGCAAATGCTCGTCACGCGCTGATTTGTCCTGCAGGGCATGCGCGCTTTGGGCGGCCATGACGTGGGCCAAAGCGCGCAACTGGGCGGCGTTGGCGGGTCGGTCGTGGTGGACACCAATTGCGTGGTCAATGGTTTGATCCAAACTCAACGCCGCCACAGCGGCTTTACGCGCCCGAATGTAGCGCCCCGCCATGAAGTGGGACTGCGCGTTGAACAATTCCGCGTTCAGGGCCCGCTCTTTTTGCAGGGCACGCCAGCGCTGCGCCTGTACCGGCAAGGAAAACAACAATGCCATGGTGCGCAGTGCCACGTAGATCAGCACAAAGGCCGCGGCCAGAACCAACAACACAAAGTTGAGTGACAAATCAATGCGGTGCGGTGCCCAAAAAACGGTCACCGTAGCGTCGTTGTCGCCTGCAAACAGGGCGCTGGCCACTGCAATGGCAAACAGTGCTAAAAACCAAAGAGCGGCGCGCATATCAGCGACCTGCCGCCGCCAGCGTCAAGGCGGACAAAGACTCATCCAGACCCGGAATTGCCATCGTGCCCAACTGCGCCTGAATTTGTTGCATCAAGGCAAACACGACTTGCGAGGACTTGGCGCTGGGATCTGCATATTTGTGGATATCGGCGTTGACCGATGCCAAATCAGCCTTGGCAGACGCTACTTGCCGGCTCAGCAGGCCCAGCCGTGCGTTGAGCAGCTTGAGCTTGAGATTTTCACGGAAGAAGAAGGTTTGTTCAGGCGATAAAAGCACGGCCTCAGGGTGTTCAATCCGGCTGACCCGGACCAGTTTAAGCAACTCGGTACGCACAGCGCTCCAGCCCGTTTGCCACCATGAAGCGCCCATCGCCTGCCAGCTGACCGTGGCTTTCGCTGTGCCGGCTTCATCAGCCTTGGATTTTTTAGGCTGATCCGCGGCATTCGGTTTATCGGTCATGGGTGCAAGTGCTGTGGTTGAAGCTGCAGCAGCTCCTACGGCGTTGATCACCGGCATATCCCCCACCAGGCGCGTCAGCTCGTCCAGCTTGCCCAGCAAGGTGGGAATGTCGGTGACCGTGGCGGCTTTGATGCGCTCGCTGTCGTTGACCAAAGCGCGGCGGACCGCGTTGAGCCGGGGTTGCGCAGCCCGTGCGAGGCGTTGATCGGCTGTTTTAAGCGCAGCCAGCAGGGGCTCCACGCTGCCCGTCAACTGGGCTTGCTGCTGCGCCAGGCGCAAAGCAGATTCAATGTCGACCACCAAATTTTCATCGCGGGAACGTGACAGGCTTTGCATCAATTCGTCGAGTTGACCGCGCTGCAGCGCCACTTCACCCAGCCGCGTTTCGTTGAACGCGGCCTTGGCAGCGGCATCACGAGCCACGTCTTGTGCATTTTTAGCCACCGCTCGGGCCTCGACGCTGACGGTAGTGGCTTCGGCGCTTTGCCTCGCCAAGTGCTCTTGAATACCCGCCAGTTTGCGCCATAAATAGGCACTAACCAGCAAAGATGTTACCAAAGCTGCTATGCTAAATATAGCAAAAAGCTTGGCATAAACACCCATCCCCTGGCCCTCCTGCGGCGCAGTGGCGCTTTCAGGGGTAGTTTGGGTGTTAGGGGTATCCGTCACGGGGTGTTCGCTCATAGCAGAGATTCTATCGAAGCCGCCACGTCGGCTAGCAAGGGCCGTGACTCGTAAACAACACCAAAACCCGCCCCGCGCGCCGCCTGGGCAATGCGGGGGTGCGTCGCCAATGCGCTGGCCTGTGACCAATCCACAGCCGTCGCCGACGTCAAATTCGTCACCGCCTCCGAGCTGCTGAGCAACCACAAGGACCCGTCAACACGGGCCTGCGCCATCAGCGCCTGCTCCGCTGCATCAAACACCGGTGCGCTTCGCTGGTAGCTGACCACAAAATCAACCTGTACACCAACTGCCGTCAGCTGATCTGCCAGCCAGGGCCGCCCGTTCATGGCGCCATCCTCGGCATCTTGCGGGTCCGCCGAGCTGCCGCGCACGATCAGCACCTTGTCACCCGCTCTGACCTGCGCCTGCACGCGGTCCCACAAAGCTTCCGAGTCGAATTGCGGGGCATCTGCGGCAGGCGCGTCAATCGCATCAGCGGGCACCGATGCGGCCAGCAATGCCTCGCGCGTTCCCGGTCCGGTTGCCCACGCTCTGTATTTAATAGCACCATAGGCATATTTTATGCCGGATAGATGCTCATTTGACTGGTAAAAATACCGTACCGCATTGCTGCTGACAAACATCAACGCACTGTATTGGTGCAAATTCAGCCAAGCCTGCACGATGCCACTGGGGTCTTTGGGTGCGCCGATATGAATCAAAGGGAGCGCGACCGCATCAATATGAAGGCCGCGAAGCTGCTTGACCCAGGCATCGGCCTCACGGCGTGGGCGGGTCACGATGACTTTCATGGCTGGGCTTGCTGGACGTCTGGCTTGATATGGACGCGCGCACCGCCCGCTTGCAGCTGGGCGGCGACCTGCTCGCCCATGGCTGTGGCCGCGTCCAGATCAGCCACATCCAAACTCAAACAGGCGGTAACCAGGTCTGCGACCACAGGAATGACCGGTACGGCAACGGTCTCCTCAGACTCGCCCCAAGCGGCTTTGAGCTGCAATTGCGCACCTTGCCACACGGCGTGCGCGGCCAAAGGCATGGAGCAGCTGCCCCCCATGGCGCGGCTGACCGCCCGCTCGGCTGAGACAGCCATCCACGTCGGCTGGTGCGCCAAAGGTGCCAAAGCGGCGATCAAATCAACGCGGTCGGTCTTGATTTCAATGCCCAAAGCGCCTTGCCCCGCGGCCGGCAGCATCTCGGTCGGCTCAAAAACGGCACGGATGCGCTGGGCCAAACCCAGGCGTTTCAAGCCAGCGGCGGCCAGGATGATGGCATCGAACTGGCCTTCGTCCAGCTTGCGCAGGCGGGTGTCCAGGTTACCGCGCAGGGGGACAATCTTCACATCGGGGCGCAGCGCTTTGAGCAGCACCACACGGCGCAGGCTGGAGGTGCCCACAGTTGCACCCAGCGGCAAGGCGGCCAGGTTGGCGAAATGGTTGGAGACAAAAGCATCACGCGGGTCTTCACGCTCCATCACACAAGCCAAGGCAAAACCGGGCGGCAGGTCCATCGGCACGTCTTTGAGTGAATGCACGGCAATGTCGGCGCTGCCGTCGTCCAAAGCCAGCTCCAGTTCTTTGACAAACAGGCCTTTTCCGCCCACTTTGCTTAGTGAACGGTCCAAAATCTGGTCACCCAGTGTGGTCATGCCCAGCAGTTTAACGCTGTGCCCGCGTGCTTCCAGCAGGGCTTTGACGTGCTCGGCTTGCCACAGGGCCAAACGGCTTTCACGGGTGGCGATGGTGATCGCACGGGGTTTGCTATCAGCAGAAGAAGTAATGGGGCTGGAATTGACGCTCAAAATGGAAACCTGTTGGTAATTTGTAGTGAAGAAACACGCTAACAATGATGCTAGCATCCACCTAGAAGTTTAATCCACTCCCCTCTCACCTACCTTAAATCGGACATTCATTCGGTCATGTCAAGCGCCCTCAAAGACTCCTCAG
Source organism: Polaromonas sp. (assembly GCA_043769295.1). GTDB lineage: Bacteria > Pseudomonadota > Gammaproteobacteria > Burkholderiales > Burkholderiaceae_C > Aalborgiella. Next base: position 17,803 of record JAYVJL010000018.1, read on the forward strand.
CCGCCGCGTCCTCAAAAACCAAGGCGCAATCGCTCGCCAAACAAAAGCTGAATGAGCGGCCGTTGGTGGAAGATATCCGCCTGCTGGGCCGCATATTGGGCGACGTGATTCGGGAGCAGGAAGGCGCAACCGCGTTTGATTTGATTGAGGAAATCCGCAAACTGTCGGTTTCTTTTCGGCGGGACGAAGACCACACGGCGGACAAAGCCCTCAAAAAGCTGCTCAAAGGTTTGTCTGGCGACCAGACGGTCAGCGTCATCCGTGCTTTCACCTACTTCAGCCATTTGGCCAATCTGGCGGAAGACAGGCACCATATCCGCCGCCGCGCCGTCCATGAGCGCGCCGGCGACACGCAAGAAGGCAGCATTGAGGTGGCTCTGGCCCGCCTGCGCTGGGCGGGCATCACGCCCAAAATCATCTCCCAAACCCTGGCCAAAAGCCATGTATCCCCCGTGTTGACGGCGCATCCCACCGAAGTGCAGCGCAAAAGCATTCTGGATGCGGAGCGCGACATTGCCCAGTTGTTGACGGCGCGGGACGACATCAAAATGCGCGGCCTGGCCTGCAGCCACCACACCCATGGCGGTAAAGATGCCCTGACACCCAAAGAACTCAACGCCAATGAGCTGCAGCTGCGTGCCCGCGTGATGCAGCTCTGGCAGACGCGCTTGCTGCGCAATTCCAAGCTCACGGTGACCGATGAGATTGAAAACTCGCTGAGCTATTACGAGTCCACGTTTTTGCGCGAAATTCCCAAGCTGTATGCGGAATTGGAGCAATCCCTCGGCAACCAGCCCTTACACAGCTTTTTGCGCATGGGCCAATGGATTGGTGGCGACCGCGACGGCAACCCGAATGTCAGCGCCCAAACCCTGCAATACGCGCTGCGCCGCCAAGCCGAGATGGTGCTGCGGTTTTATTTGACAGAGGTGCATTTCCTGGGGGCAGAGCTGTCGATGTCGGCCATTTTGGTGCCGCTGTCGGCGGACATGCAGGCCTTGGCCGAGCATTCACCCGACACCAATGAACACCGCCAAGACGAGCCCTATCGCCGCGCGCTGACGGGTGTCTACGCCCATTTGGCCGCCAACTTGAAGGCGATGACGGGCGGCGATGCGGCACGGCACGCGGTGGCCCCGCAAAACCCGTATGCGGATGCCGAGGCATTTTTGGCCGACCTGCGCACGATTGAATCATCCCTGCAAAGCAACCATGGCGATGCTTTGACGGCGCAGCGCCTGCACCCGCTCATTCGCGCAGTGGAGGTGTTTGGCTTTCATCTGGCGACCGTTGACCTGCGCCAAAGCTCTGACAAACATGAAGAAGTGGTGGCCGACCTGCTGGCCGTATCACGTTTAGAGGCCAATTACTCAAGTCTGGACGAGCAAGCCAAACGCAGCCTGCTGATTAAACTACTCAGCGACACGCGGCCATTGCGCGTTTTGGATGGCGCTTATTCAGACCACACCCAGCGTGAATTGGCGATTTTTGAAACCGCCAAGATGATGCGCCAACGCTATGGCCACCACGCCATCCGCCACTACATCATCAGCCACACGGAAACCGTCAGCGATTTGCTGGAAGTACTGCTGCTGCAAAAAGAAGTCGGCTTGATGCATGGAACACTGGACAAAGCGGCCAGCCACGACCTGATTGTGGTGCCTCTCTTTGAAACAATCAAAGACCTGCGCAACGCCGCACCCATCATGCGCGAGTTCTACGCCTTGACGGGTATGGCGCAGCAGATTCAGCGCAGTGGTGGCGAGCAGGACATCATGCTGGGCTACTCGGACAGCAACAAAGACGGTGGCATTTTCACCAGCAACTGGGAACTGTACCGCGCTGAGATCGCGCTCGTCGAGCTGTTTGATGAGCTGGCCGCCTCGCATGGCATCCAGCTACGCATGTTTCATGGCCGTGGCGGCACGGTGGGGCGTGGCGGTGGCCCCAGCTACCAGGCCATTTTGGCGCAACCACCGGGAACGGTACGGGGACAGATCCGTTTGACGGAACAAGGTGAGGTGATTGGCTCGAAATACGCCAACCCTGAAATTGGACGCCGCAATCTGGAAACCCTGGTCGCTGCGACCCTGGAAGCCACCCTGTTGCAACCCACCAAGTCGGCGAGCAGTTCGTTTTTGCAAACGGCAGCAGCACTGTCCACAGCCAGCATGGCGGCCTACCGCACCCTGGTGTACGAGACACCCGGTTTTACCGACTACTTTTTCCAGTCCACGCCTTTAAGGGAGATTGCCGAGCTGAATCTGGGCTCCCGCCCGGCCTCACGCAAAGCGACGCAAAAGATTGAAGACCTGCGCGCCATCCCCTGGGGCTTCAGCTGGGGGCAATGTCGTTTGACCCTGCCGGGTTGGTACGGTTTTGGCTCTGCGGTGCACGCGTTTTTGCAGGCCGACGCCAACCCAACCGAGTCGAAGAAACGGCTGGCCTTGCTGCAAAAAATGGTCAAGGAATGGCCGTTTTTCCGCACCCTGCTGAGCAACATCGACATGGTGTTGGCCAAAAGCGACTTGGCTCTCGCGGCGCGCTATGCCGAGCTGGTGACCGATGCGCGCTTGCGTAAAAAGATTTTTGGGTTGATCGAGGCGGAGTGGCAGCTCACGGTGGATGCGCTACAGATGATCACGGGTGACAAGCAGCGTTTGACCAACAACGCAGCCCTGCAGCGCTCCATCCGCCACCGTTTTCCGTACATCGACCCGTTGCACCACTTGCAGGTTGAACTGGTACGCCGTTACCGCGAAGGCCAGTCTGATGAGCGGGTACGGCGCGGCATCCACATTTCCATCAACGGTATTGCCGCTGGATTACGCAATACGGGTTGAAGCATCGCGTCAAAGCATCGGATTAAACCATGAAAAATCCGGCCAGATATGGTCATTTATGACTATAGCCGGCGTATTTACTGCCTAAATTGCTATTAAATATATAGCAAAAGTAAATTCAGTCATTCACCAAAATTAGTCACCGAAATCATTCACCCACCTTACTCACCCAAATAAGCGGCGCGGACCTTAGGATCGTTCAGCATCTCTTTGGCGTCGCCGGTCATGGTGATCAAACCCGAGTCCATCACGTAGCCACGGTCGGCGATACCCAGCGCACGGCTGGCGTTTTGCTCAACCAGCAGCACCGTCACACCTTTGGATGACACTTCCTTGATCACTTCAAAGATTTTGTCGACCATGATGGGTGACAAACCCATGGAGGGCTCATCCAGCAAGAGCACCTTGGGGCGGCTCATCAAGGCGCGGCCCATGGCGAGCATCTGCTGTTCGCCACCGCTCATGGTGCCGGCCAACTGGTCTTTGCGCTCTTTCAAGCGCGGGAAAATGCTGAACATTTGCTCCACATCCAGCGCAATCTCAGCCGTGTCATCGCGGATATAAGCACCCATCGCCAGGTTTTCCAGAATGGTCATGCGGGTAAACACGCCGCGACCTTCTGGCACCATGGCCAAGCCCTGTTTGACCAGATCCCAGGAGCCTTTGCCTTTGATGCTTTGACCGAGGTACTCGATATCACCGTCCTTGAACGGCAGGGTGCCTGTGATGGCTTTCATGGTCGTCGTTTTACCAGCGCCGTTCGAACCGATCAAGGAGACCAGTTCACCCTCACGCACTTCAAAATCGACGCCTTTGACCGCTTGAATACCGCCGTAACCCACTTTGAGTCCGCTGACTTTGAGAAGAATATTTGCCATGTTATGTCCTTTGGTCCTTTGACCGCTCATTGACCTCAATGTCCGCCGGTGCCCAGATAGGCCTCGATCACTTTTTCGTTTTTCTGAACAGAGGCAGGCGTGCCTTCGGCGATCTGCTTGCCGTAATCCAATACCGTCACGCGGTCGCACAAGCCCATGACGAGTTTCACATCGTGCTCAATCAGCAAAATGGTGCGGTTGTCGTTGCGGATGCGGTCTATCAGTTCACGCAATTGCACTTTTTCAGTTGCATTCATGCCGGCAGCAGGTTCGTCCAGCGCAATCAACTGGGGATCAGTCGCCAGTGCGCGGGCGATTTCCAGGCGGCGCTGGTCACCGTAGCTCAATGTCCGCGCTTTGTAGTCAGCCAGTTGACCAATGCCGACGTATTCAAGCAGTTCCTGTGCGCGTTTGGCAATCGCCAGTTCTTCCGACTTGAAGCTGCCCGTTCTGAAGATTGCACCAAAAAGACCTGATTTGGTACGGATATGACGGCCCACCATCACGTTTTCCAATGCTGTCATCTCTGCAAACAGACGGATATTTTGGAAAGTACGCGCAATGCCGGCCTTCGCCACTTCATGCACGGCTGTGGGTTGGTAAGGTTTGCCAGCCAGTTCGAAACTGCCGCTGTCTGGCGTATACAAACCAGTAATCACGTTGAAAAAAGTTGTTTTTCCAGCGCCATTGGGGCCAATCAGGCCGTAGACCATGCCGCGTTCAATGGTGATGCCTACATCGCTGAGCGCCTGTAGGCCGCCAAAGCGTTTTGAAATACCCGCTACTTTGAGAACGATATCGCTCATTGCCTGTTCTCCTGAATTATTTAGCCGGATTAGCCAGAAGTGATTTACCGTGCTCGGGCGAAGGCCACAAACCACGTGGGCGAATCATCATGATGACGATCATCGCCAGTGCGATGAGCAATTGGCGCAGGATGGATGCATCTATCCTGCCGCCGCTCATGGCCTGCAACGGCGAGGCCACATAACGCAGGACTTCGGGTAATGCAGCCAGCAAGATGGCGCCTAAAACGACACCCGGCAGATGCCCCATGCCGCCCAGGACCACCATGGCGACAATCATCACGGACTCCATCAAGCCGAAGGACTCGGGAGAGACAAAGTGCTGGAATGAGGCAAACATGGCACCCGACACACCACCAAACGTGGCACCCATACCAAAGGCCAATAACTTCATGTTGCGGGTGTTGATGCCCATGGCTTTGGCTGCGATTTCATCCTCGCGAATCGCCATCCAGGCGCGGCCAATGCGTGACAACTGCAAACGGTGGCTGATGATGATGGCAAAAATGACCAAGGCCAAAAATAAGAAGTAGTACAAAGTCACAGACGACACTTCATAGCCACCCACATTCAAGGACTTGCCCAAGTCCACACCGAACAACTTGACCGAGTCAATTTCATTCAAGCCTTTGGGACCGTTGGTGATATTGACAGGGTGATCCAGGTTGTTCAGAAACACGCGGATGATTTCACCAAAACCCAAGGTCACAATCGCCAGATAGTCACCGCGCAACTTCAGGGTGGGTGCGCCCAAAATCACACCAAAGACCCCTGCAACCAGGGCCGCGAGGGGCACAACAATCCAGAAGGACATGTGCAAGCCCTCCGGGAAAATGGCGGCAATGGCGGGGAAGGTCTCTGTCAGATGCGGCGATGCCAGCAGGCCGAACATATAGGCACCCAACGCAAAGAAGGCAACATAGCCCAAATCCAGTAGGCCAGCATAGCCCACCACAATGTTCAAGCCCAACGCCAAGAGCACGTAAAGTAAAGCAACGTCCGCTATACGCACCCAGGCGTTGCCAAAACCCTGCAATAAAAAGGGCAGCGCCAGCAAAGCCAGTGCGCCAGCAACATAAAGGGGAAGTTTATTTTGTTTCATTTTGATCTCACTTCTTATATGGGTAGCGTACGGGCCTAGGCTCTGTCGGCCACACGTTCACCGAGCAGACCTGATGGTCGCAGCGTGAGCATGATGATGAGCACCACAAAGGCAAAGATATCGGAGTAATGGCTGCCCAAAACACCGCCCGTCCATTGCCCGATATAACCCGACGCAATGGATTCGATGAGTCCCAGCAGAATGCCGCCCACGACGGCACCCGCCAGATTCCCGATACCGCCAAACACCGCTGCAGTAAAGGCTTTCAGGCCGGGCAAGAAGCCCATGGTGTGTTGCACGGTGCCATAGTTGGCAGCCCACATCACACCGGCAATCGCAGCCAAAATGGCACCGATGATGAAGGTGGCAGAAATCACCATGTCTGGCTTGACGCCCATCAAACCCGCGACGCGTGGGTTTTCAGCCGTGGCTCGCATGGCACGCCCGAGCTTGGTGTGGTTGACCAAATACATCAAGACGGCCAACGCAACAGCGGTGATACCTAAAATCAAAATCTGTGTGACCGTGATCACGGCCCCACCGAATTCATAAGGAATGCGTGGCAGCAAACCTGGATACGGCTTGTAGTTTGGTTTCCAGATGATCATCGCCAAGGTTTGCAGCAAGATAGACATGCCGATGGCGGTGATCAAAGGGGCTAGCTTGGGACTGTTGCGCAGGGGCCGATAGGCCACTTTTTCAATCACAAAGTTGAGCGTGGCGGCAACGATGCAGGCAATCAGCATGGCAATCAACAAAATCAGCCAACCCGGGGTGCCGGGCATGGACTCTTTCATCAAGCCGATGATGGACCAGCTGGTCAGCGCCCCCACCACCAGCACTTCACCATGCGCAAAATTGATCAATCCGATAATGCCGTAAACCATGGTGTACCCCAGGGCCACGAGCGCATACATACTGCCGAGCACCAGACCGTTGATGATCTGTTGTAGCAAGACTTCCATATCAAAACTCCAATGTTTAACCGTGTACCAACAAAGTGGTTGGGAACGATTGAAAATAACCAGCAATAAACTTGCCAACTTTGTATCAGACGACCTAAAACTCAGCGTGGCGTGTAAACGTGGGCCATTGTAGCCAGCGAAAGCGCAATAGAGGGGGTAAGTTCGGGTGGGTTTACCCTTGAGTTAGCAGCCAAAAACCGATGAGACCACACGTTTCATGCATTATTAGTTTTGCTTATGATTCAATTTATTCAGCTCGCGCAGCTTATCGGCAATCTTGATTTCCAAGCCGCGTTCAACGGGCCGATAGAACACGGCCTCGGTCATGCCGTCCGGCAAGTAGCGCTCTCCTGCAGCAAAACCATCAGCTTCGTCATGGGCATAGCGATAGTCTTTGCCGTAATCAAGCGCTTTCATCAGCTTGGTAGGCGCATTGCGTAAATGCAGGGGCACGGGGCGTGTGCCGTCTTTTTTTACAAAGGCTTTGGCTTCGTTGAAGGCTTTGTAGACCGCATTTGATTTGGGTGCAACCGCCAAATAAACCACGCACTGCGCCAATGCCAACTCACCCTCGGGCGTACCCAAACGTTCATAGGTATCTGCAGCATCCAAAGCCATGCGCAGCGCGCGCGGGTCGGCCAGGCCGATGTCTTCACTGGCCATGCGAATCAAGCGCCGGGCCATGTAGCGCGGGTCGGCGCCACCATCCAGCATGCGCACAAACCAATACATGGCCGCCTGCGGGTCGCTGCCGCGCACCGACTTGTGAAGGGCGCTGATGGTGTCGTAAAACTGCTCGCCGCCTTTGTCGTAGCGCCGCATGCGTTCACCCAACACCCGCATGAGCCAGACATCGGTGATCTCTGACAATTTATCCTGCCCTGCAGCCACCGCTAAAGTCTCAAGGGTGTTGAGCAAGCGGCGAGCATCACCATCCGCATAGGCAATGAGCCGTTCAATTGCTATCTTTTCAATAGCTGGTATGGCATGTATTTGGCCGGCTCTGGCAACAATTTTAGCCAAATCTTCGCTCGATAACGATTGCAACACATACACAGCGGCTCGGGACAACAACGCAGAATTCACCTCAAACGAGGGGTTCTCCGTAGTGGCGCCAATGAAGGTCAACAATCCGCTTTCGACATGGGGTAAAAAAGCGTCCTGCTGGCTTTTATTGAATCGATGGACTTCGTCCACAAACACAATCGTTCGCCTGCCCTGCCCCTGCCAGATCAGGGCTTGTTCAACGGCTTCGCGGATGTCTTTGACACCGCCCAAAGTGGCGCTGATGGTGATAAACTGCGCATCAAAGGCGTTTGCCATCAACCTGGCGATGGTGGTTTTGCCCACGCCGGGTGGTCCCCAAAGGATGCAGCTGTGCGGCCGGCCGGACTCAAAAGCGATGCGCAGCGCCATGCCCGCACCCAGAACATGCTGTTGACCTATCACTTCGCTCAACGTTTTGGGTCGTAGGCGCTCCGCCAAAGGGGATGAAGACGACGGATCAGGTGGCCTGGATGGCTTCATAGACGATGGCGGTTTATTGCGAAGTTCTACTGCCGGATGACATCGGCACCGGCCGGTGGCTTGAAGTTAAATGCCTCCGCGCCAAATGCCGGATTCACCTCAAACTTGCTGAAGCTGAGCACCGAGCGTTGACCAAAACTGTCCGATATCTCCATCGCAGCCAAACCCACACTTTTATCAGCCGCCGTTTTAAAGCCCACCCGGATACTTTGCAACTGTCCATCTTTGGCCTTGGGTGTCGCCACCACCCACTGTAGTCCATTGGCTTCGGGCGCGTCCTGCAGGCTGAACTCCGCCTCCAGTGCCTTCAAATTGGGCGCTGTGGCAATCAAAGCCGCAGGGGTTGACCCCAAAGCCTGCGCTTGTTTGCGCGCCGTCACCTGGTTCAGATCGGCGTCGTACAACCACAAGGTGGTGCCATCAGCCACAATGGTTTGTTCAAAAGGTTTTTTGTACAAAAACTTGAACCGATTGGGGCGTACAAACTCAAAGGTCCCGCTGGAATTTTTGACTTTTGCTGCGGCTTTCTCTGAACCCTCTGTTTTGGGCGGACTGGTCACCACTTGGTTGAACTCGGCCTTGCCTGAGCGGGTGGATTTCAGGAACTCTTCAAGTGAATTTAGGCCTCCAGCCGGCGTATTTACTGCCACAGTAGCTATTAAAATAGAAGCAGATAGCAATCTGACCGCAGTTGCAAAACGGTTAACTTGTCGTTGTTTAAACATCACTGTCCTATTTTTGGGGCACCTGTTACAACCTGGGAGTCAGGTTTCGCTCTCACTCTTGACGCTGGGGCACCAAAATCTCGCGCTGGCCACTTGTGCTCATGCTGCTAACCAAACCTGCTTTTTCCATGTCTTCAACCAAACGCGCCGCGCGGTTGTAACCAATTTTCAAATGCCGCTGCACCAGAGATATGCTTGCTTTGCGGTTTTTTAGCACCACTTCAACCGCTTGGTCGTACATGGGGTCTTTTTCGCCACCACCGCCCGCACCATCGCCCAGCGAATCACCTTCGCCGTCTACCGTGCCACCTTCCAGCACGCCCTCGATATAGTCAGGCTCCCCTTGCGTCTTCAGATAAGATACAACGCGGTGGACCTCTTCGTCGCTGACATAGGCGCCATGCACCCGAATAGGCAAACCGGTACCACTGGCCATGTACAGCATGTCGCCCATACCCAACAGCGCCTCTGCACCCATTTGGTCCAAGATCGTACGGCTGTCGATTTTGCTGCTGACCTGGAATGAAATTCGGGTCGGGATATTGGCTTTGATCAAACCTGTGATCACATCCACACTGGGGCGCTGTGTCGCCAAAATCAAGTGAATGCCAGCTGCCCGTGCTTTTTGCGCCAAGCGCGCAATTAATTCTTCAATCTTTTTACCCACCACCATCATCAAGTCAGCCAACTCGTCAATCACCACCACGATATGCGGTAGGCGATCAAGTGGTTCTGGTGAGTCGGGTGTCAAACTGAACGGGTTATAGATGAATTCTTCGCGGGATTTGGCTTCATCAATTTTGGCGTTGTAACCCGCCAAATTGCGCACTCCCATCTTGCTGAGCAGTTTGTAGCGACGCTCCATTTCAGCCACGCACCAATTCAAACCATGCGCGGCTTGGCGCATATCGGTCACCACCGGTGCAAGCAAATGCGGAATGCCCTCATAAACGCTCATTTCCAGCATTTTGGGGTCAATCATCAACAAACGAACATCACGCGCTTCGGCCTTGTAAAGCAACGACAAAATCATGGCATTGATACCCACAGACTTGCCTGAACCGGTCGTCCCTGCCACCAAAACATGGGGCATTTTGGCCAAATCAGCAACGACGGCATTACCCACAATGTCTTTACCCAAGCCCATGGTCAACAGGGACTTGGCTTCGTTGTAGACGTCTGAACCCAGAATCTCGCTCAGTTTGATGGACTGCCTGCGCGCATTGGGCAACTCCAGCGCCATGTAATTTTTGCCGGGAATGGTCTCCACCACGCGGATAGAGACCAGACTGAGTGAACGTGCCAGGTCTTTGGCCAGTCCGACAATCTGCGAGCCTTTGACGCCAATAGCGGGCTCGATTTCATAACGGGTGATGACGGGGCCTGGTGAAGCCAAAACAACACGCACTTCTACGCCAAAGTCTTTGAGCTTTTTCTCAATCAAGCGGGACGTCATCTCCAGCGTTTCTGGCGAAACCGTCTCCTGCCGTACTTGTGCATCATCCAGCAAATCTACCTGCGGGAGTTTGCTGTCCAGCATGTCCACAAACAAAGGCTTTTGCCGCTCTTTGGCCACTCTCAGGCTGGGGGGCACTTCAGCAAGCACGGGCTCAATTCTGACGGGCAAAGGATGCTGCTCAGCAATAATTTCACGCTCTTCAGACACATTTTCTTCACGTTCACGAGCCGCCTGTTTGCCAAGAGCCCAATCTTGCGCAATTTCATTTTTTTGCCTTCTGGAAGCCCAAAACTCTTGCACCCGTGCACCCAGTTTCAGCGCGACCCTGTTCCATGAAAAGTCAAACGTCATCGCTGCGCCAATCACACCCAAGCTGATGCAAGCCAGAGCAGCCCCGGTAAAGCCAAGCAATTTAACGCTGAAAATCCCCAACAAATAGCCCAAGACGCCACCGGCATGTCCTGGCAAATAAAGTTCCAACCGATGCAACCGCGCCCATTCAATGGCCACACTGCTGGACATCAACAGGCCCAGACCCAGCCAAAACTTGATTCTTGGCGACAAAACAGGGTCACGCTCGGTCATATCAGCCACAGCCACATGACTTTCACCGCTTCGCATCCAGGTCGCTAACGTTGCGAGCCAAGCTCTTGCGAGGGCAGCCACGCACCACCAGATGGAAAATCCAAAAAAATAATAACTCATATCAGACAGCAATGCGCCAAGTCGCCCGCCCCAATTTAAGGTATTCGCACCCACGCCTGAGGTCGACCAGGCGGCGTCATGGCTGGAGTAACTCAGCAAAGCAAGCAACCAAAAAACCAGCACCAAAGCGCCAAGAATCAAACCAACTTCTTGTGTAAAACGTGCGCTTGCCGTTAGTTCAGAATTTGATCGGCTTGAATTTAAAGTATTTAAGGAATAAGACATAAGCGCTCAGTCAGGTGCTACCGCGCAAAAAGAGGAAAGAATCAAAAGTGTAAAAAATTGCTTTGACGAATGCACAAAGAACCGTCGGGACGACTCTCAATATAACCTTTGTCTTCAAGATCTTTCATCACGCGACTGACCATTTCACGCGATGCTCCCACGTTTTTGGCAATGTTTTGGCGCGAAACTTTCTCTTTGATAAAAGTGACACCATTCGCATCGACATCTGCGATTTCCATCAAGGCACCGGCCACCCGGCCATACACGTCCATGAGAGCCAGGGATTCAATTTTTCGATCTGCATGGCGAAGACGTTGGACCAGCACTTTCATGATGGCGTAGGTCATGGCAGCGTTTTCTGGCAAGATTCTGGCAAACTGCGCGCGCCCTAGCACCAAAACATCCGTCTGTACTTCAGTACGAACCGAGGCAGAGTGCGGCTGATTGTCGATCAAACTCATTTCACCAATGTAATCACCCTGCTTGAGATTGGCCAAAATGGCCTCCCGTCCGCGACCATCTGTGGCAACCACATGCGCGCGGCCATTTAAAATAATGTAAAGTGCGTTAGATTTTTTACCGCGCTCAACAATCAATTCGCCGCGACGAAACCGTTGCTTGGTGACAGACTCTGCAATAGTTTGCGCTTGCGCCTCCGTCAGCATAGAGAACAATGGCACGCGACGAATTAAATCCAGATTTGACAAAATTGTCATATGAGTCCCTCTCAGATATCGAGTTGGCAACATTCAGTTGCGTCTCGCAGCACACAATTAAGGCAGGTCAAGCCAGATAAACAGCTTTCCTTTAAAATCGAAACACACAGCAAGTTATAACCTGAAATTCAGTGTTATCGACGACCTTAGTTCCAATATCTCCAATATTCTCGCATTCGCTATTTTCCAGAATCACCTATGTCAAACACATCGCACGCAAAAATTCTTATTCTAGGATCAGGTCCCGCAGGCTACACAGCCGCTATTTACGCAGCGCGCGCCAATTTGAAGCCCATGCTGATCACGGGCATCGCCCAAGGTGGCCAGCTTATGACCACGACCGATGTGGACAACTGGCCCGCTGATGTAGATGGCGTTCAGGGCCCCGAACTGATGCAACGCTTCCAATCACATGCAAAACGCTTTAATACGCAAATAGTGTTTGACCATATCCACACCGCTGATTTTTCCAAACGCCCCTTTACCCTGACGGGCGATTCTGGCGCCTATACCTGCGATGCCTTGATTCTGGCAACTGGCGCATCGGCAAAATATCTGGGTCTGCCTTCAGAGACGGCGTTCATGGGCAGAGGCGTCTCGGGCTGTGCCACCTGTGATGGTTTCTTTTATCGCGAACAGGTTTGCTCAGTCATTGGAGGCGGCAATACTGCGGTAGAAGAAGCGCTGTATCTGTCCAATATCGCCAGCAAAGTCTACTTGGTCCACCGCCGCGATACATTCAAAGCCGAGGCCATTTTGATCGACAAATTGATGGCTAAAGTCGCTGCTGGCAAGATTGAACTCAAATTGCATGCCATCCTGGATGAGGTTTTGGGTGACAACACAGGCGTTACTGGCATCCGATTGAAAAATGTGAAGGACGGGTCAACCCAAGACATAACACTCAAAGGCTGCTTCATTGCCATCGGCCATCAACCCAACACTGATATATTTAAAGAGCAGTTAGAAATGCAAGATGGCTACATCATCACCAAATCAGGCCTAAAAGGGATGGCGACGATGACCAGCGTACCTGGTGTTTTTGCTGCAGGCGACGTGCAAGACCATATTTATCGCCAAGCCATCACCAGCGCGGGTACGGGCTGCATGGCTGCATTAGATGCACAACGCTTTTTAGAGCAAAACGAAACCTAGTCTTCATTACTGCTCTTATTGCAACTTGGGGGTTTAAAAACGCTATAATCCGAGGCTTGCCTAAATTTTGCTAGCCATTTTTTAGTGCATTCAACCTTATTACCGCCTTCATATGCTGCATTTCCACATGTTGGGGTTACAGATTTAAAGGCGAGGTGCGGCGTAGGCCGTTAACGCGTGACCATTTGTTTGAGTTTGATTACTTGATTTTTAAGTAATCATTCAAACCCAAACAACAGTTACGTTTTTTCTTAGGAGTGTCCACATGGCACGCGTATGTGAAGTAACGGGCAAAGGCCCAATGTCGGGAAACAATGTTTCTCACGCCAACAACCACACCAAGCGTCGGTTTTTGCCGAACTTGCAATATCGCCGCTTCTGGATTGAAGCCGAAAACCGCTGGATTCGTCTGCGCGTTTCTGCTGCAGCTATCCGCCTGATCGACAAAAACGGCATCGAATCCGTGCTCGCAGACATGCGCGCTCGTGGTCAAGCTTAATCCATCCACCCAATTTACCTAGATACGGAGAACCATCATGGCAAAAGGCGGACGCGAAAAAATCAAGCTGGAATCGACAGC
>JAYVJL010000019.1:0-2551 GCA_043769295.1 Polaromonas sp.
GCTTTTGCCCATCCAGTAGATGTTCAGCCGCAAGACGAAGGCCACCATCAGCGTGTAGGGCAAATCCCAGTTGCTGGTGTGGGGGGCTGCAATCAGCACACACTTGGTGGTATGGGCAGGCAAACTGCCTTCAACTTTCCAGCCTGTGAGTTTCAAAAAAACAATGGACGCGCCACGGAGCAGGGTGTTGACCACAGGGGTGGTGAAGAGAGTGCGATGCATGGGGGAAATTATCCGTCACCATCTTGGTGCTATTTGCCCATAAGCCCGTGGCTAAAGCAGGGTTTGCCCGACCTCTTGCGCGCCAAAGCCGTAAAATCATGGCTTCCCTCACGATAGCCCCCCATGACCGCAACACCCAGCGTCTTCACCGACGTGTCACTTTTCCCGCGCCCCGCCAAACCGCTGACCAGCTACCGCAAGTACTGGGCAGCCCGTTTTGGCACGGCCAAATTCTTGCCCACGACCCGGGCAGAGATGACCGCTCTGGGTTGGGACAGTTGCGACATCATCATCGTCACCGGCGATGCCTATGTCGATCACCCCAGCTTTGGCATGGCGGTGATCGGCCGCATGCTGGAATCGCAAGGCTTTCGCGTAGGCATCATTGCGCAACCTGAGTGGCAAAGTGCTGAGCCATTCCGTGTCTTAGGCAAACCCAATTTGTTCTACGGTGTGACCTCGGGCAATATGGATTCGATGATCAACCGCTACACCGCAGACCACAAAATCCGTAGTGACGACGCCTACACACCTGGCGACATTGGCGGCAAGCGGCCTGACCGCGCGGCGCTGGTGTACTCACAGCGTTGCCGCGAGGCTTATAAAGACGTGCCCATCATTCTGGGTGGTATCGAGGGCTCGCTGCGCCGCATCGCGCATTACGACTATTGGTCAGACAAGGTCCGTCGCAGCGTGGTGATTGATTCGAAATGCGACCTGCTGCTGTACGGCAACGCCGAGCGCGCAATTGTCGAGATCGCCCACCGGCTGGCAGGAAAAGAGCCGATCGCCACGATGACGGACATTCGCGGTACTGCGTTTATTCGCCGCGCCGGGGATGAAACCGCTCAGGGCTGGTTCGAGATTGATTCGACCAGCGTCGATGCGCCGGGCCGCGTCGAGGCGCATGTCAATCCCTACCTGATGATTTCGGATGTGGCGAAAGCGCAGGGCGCGACCTGTGCACGCGAGGATGAAGCCGAGGGCGTGGCGCTGAAGGCCGAGGCGGCGGGATCGCCAGTGCTGGGAACGCTTTCCAAAGCGAATGCAGCCAATCCCGCGATCAAGCCGCTCACCTTTGTGCCCAATCCGAGCCTGTCGCACATGCAGGGCAAGATCAAGGTGCCGCCGCGCGACCTCTCGGTGATTCGCCTGCCGTCCTACGAGCAGGTGAAAAGCGACCCGGTGCTGTATGCCCATGCCAACCGGGTGCTGCACCTGGAAACCAACCCCGGCAACGCCAGAGCGCTGGTACAGGCGCACGGAGAAGGCGCTACCGCCAGAGACGTGTGGATCACGCCCCCGCCGATTCCCCTGACCACCGCCGAGATGGACCATGTGTTCGACTTGCCGTATGCGCGCAGCCCGCACCCCCGCTACGCCGATGAAAGCGGCAGCCATGACGGTGCCACCAAAATCCCCGCGTGGGAGATGATCCGCTTTTCTGTCAACATCATGCGCGGCTGCTTCGGCGGCTGCACTTTCTGTTCGATCACCGAACACGAAGGTCGCATCATCCAGAGCCGGTCAGAAGACTCGGTGATCCGCGAGATCGAAGCGATTCGTGACAGCGTCAAGGGCTTCACCGGCGCGATTTCCGATCTGGGTGGCCCGACCGCCAACATGTACCGCATTGGTTGCAAAAGCCCCGAGATTGAAGCGGCCTGCCGCAAGCCGTCGTGCGTGTATCCGGGTATCTGCCAGAACCTCAATACCAACCACAACCCGCTGATCAAGATGTACCGACGCGCGCGGGCATTGAAGGGCGTGAAGAAAATTTTGATCAGCTCCGGTGTGCGCTACGACCTCGCGGTGGAAAGCCCCGAGTACGTCAAGGAACTGGTGAGCCACCACGTCGGCGGCTACCTCAAGATCGCACCCGAGCACACTGAGCAGGGACCGCTCACCAAGATGATGAAGCCGGGCATCGGCAATTACGACAAGTTCAAGACGCTGTTTGAAAAATACAGTCTGGAAGCGGGCAAGAAGCAGTTTCTGATTCCCTACTTCATCGCCGCCCATCCCGGCACCAGCGACGAAGACATGATGAACCTGGCGATCTGGCTGAAGAAAAACGGCTTTCGCGCCGACCAGGTGCAGACCTTCTACCCCAGCCCGATGGCCACGGCCACGGCGATGTACCACAGCAACAAAAACCCGCTGCGCAGGATCACCCGCGACAGCGAGACGGTGGACATCGTTCGCGGCGACAAGCGCCGGCGCCTGCACAAGGCTTTTCTGCGTTACCACGATGCCAACAACTGGCCGCTGCTGCGCGAGGCGCTGAAAACCATGGGCCGCGCCGACCTGATCGGCAACGGCAAGCACC
>JAYVJL010000020.1:0-22927 GCA_043769295.1 Polaromonas sp.
ACGCGCAGGGATGATTTTGCCGTTTTCGGCGATGAAGTCACGCAATGTGTCGACGTCTTTGTAGTCAATCTCGACAACGTCAGCCACCGTGAAACGGCAGTAGCGTTTGCGTTTGAACAACAGATTTTGTGCGGGGCGCTTTGGGCGCTTGTCTTTATTAAAACGTTTTGGTCCGGGCATGATGGACTCCTAAAAATAAGGCTAAATTAAATTAACTCTGTTTAAATTCTTGAATATGAAACACAACACTCTTGCCTTGGCGGGCGGCTCCTAAAAAGCCTGTGAATTGCCAGTTGCTACCGATGGCTTGTTTACCGATGGATTCGGCAACAGACCCGATGACGACTGCTTTGATACTTGCACTGACTTGCCTTTTCAGACCAGCTTCCTGAACTTCAGACGCATGTTCAAGCGTCAGGTTCAAAGCGGGCAATCCGGCTGGCGTGTAGCGCAAGGTGGAAACCTCAACGATACAGGCGGTCAAAACAAGCTGGTTCACTCCTCGCTAGACGACAAAATTATTGAGCTGCGTACTCGGCTTGTTGGGTTTTACGAGTTTCTTCGCGCTCGACAGTTTTCATCATCGAAGATGGGCCGGTTTCGGCTGTCTTCTTGAGAACGGTCAAATGACGCAAAACAGCATCGTTAAACTTGAAAGCATGCTCAAGTTCAGCCATGACGGTCTGGTCAGCTTCAATATTGACGCACAGATAGTGGGCTTTAGCCAGCTTGTTGATCATGTAGACCATTTGGCGGCGACCCCAGTCCTCAACACGGTGCACTTTACCGCCACCAGCGGTAATCATGCCCTTGTAACGCTCCAGCATGGCTGGAACTTGTTCACTTTGATCCGGGTGGATCAACAAGACGATCTCATAATGACGCATAGACACTCCTTTAGGATAAAACCACCCGCTGCGTCTACATATTCGAAGATCTAGGATTAAACCCAAAGAAATGTAGCGGTGTGGTAAGGGAAAGCCTTAGATTATAAGCTTTTTTCTGACTAGCCCAGCTTGGTAGGCATGGCTGCTTGCACAGGTTCACGGTGCGGGTAGATCAAACTGACAATCCAAATCGCCAAAATACCGACAGGTACACCAAAAACACCGGCAGAAATAGGCTGGATATCAAACCATAAAGCGTTGCCACGCCAACCAAAAGCCGTCTTGGTTAAGGCGGAATTGACAGCCATGTAGTACACCGTCACGGCCAGACCGGACAACATACCGCAGACCACACCCACACGGCTGGTACGCCGCCAAAAAATGCCCATCACCATAGCGGGAACAAATGCCGCACCAGCCAATGAAAAGGAAGCGGCGACCAGGGACAAAATAGCTGCTGGTCGTTGTGATGCCACATAAGCCGCCACCAAAGCCACCAACAACAAGGTGAATTTGGACAACATCACCCGATGCAATTTGCCGTGGTTGCCTTTGGTCTTTGACTTATAGATGTCATGCGCCAAAGCGTTGCCGATGGTCAACAACAAACCATCTGCCGTTGACAAGGCTGCAGCCAGACCACCGGCCGCAACCAAACCCGACACCACATACGGCAAGCCACCCAGCTCTGGCGTTGCCAGCATCACGATGTCCGCCCCCAAACGCAACTCCGCAAATTGCAAAATGCCATCACCATTGACATCGCTGACAGAGATCAGACTGGGGTCGACCTTGGACCATTGCGCCATCCAGGTCGGCAGGTTTTCAAAATTCAGGCCAACGAGGTTGCTCATAATTTCAAACTTCACCAAGACAGCCAGCGCCGGTGCTGACAAATACAGCAAGGCAATGAAAAAGAGCGACCAAGCCACCGACGTGCGCGCCTCGGCCACCGTGGGCGTGGTGTAATAGCGCGTCAACAAATGGGGCAAACCGACCGTCCCGATCATCAAGCAAAACATCAAAGCTAAAAAGTTGGTGCGCGAGGTGTTGAACTCTTGTTTCTCCTCAACCGTTCCATGGGGGTCACCCGCAAAGGGCTGTGCATGCCTTGGCATACCGGCCAAGGGTTTTGCGCGGTCTATATAGTCATGCATGGCGGCCGTCCAGCGCTCTCTGGCCGTGTCGACATCCTTTGGCAGCGCTGACAGTTCGCGCGTCGCCGCAAAAATGATGGAAGCGTCCGCACGCTGAAGGTTCAACTGCCTGAGCTTGGCCTGAGCCGCTTTGTGGTCGTCCGCCAGAGATGTTTCAATATCGAGCAATTTGGTCTCAAACACTTTGGCGCGACGGCCATACTCCTCAATCACAGATTTTTCGGCGGGCGACGCCATCAATTGCGCCTCCAAAGCCGTGATCTTGCTGATCTGCTGACCGTATGCAATCGTTGCCAGAGGGTTGCCCAGTTGCTTGTACGACAGCCAAGAGACAGGAATTAAAAAAGCCAGGATCACAATCACATACTGCGCCACCTGCGTCCATGTCACGGCGCGCATGCCGCCTAAAAACGAACACACCAGCACACCTCCCAGGCCCAGTAAAATGCCAATTTCAAATTGCACGCCGGTGAGACGCGAGGTGATCAAACCCACGCCATAAATTTGCGCCACCACATAGGTAAATGAACACAGCACCGCAGAGAATGCGGCCACAAGACGCGGCCATTTGCCACCAAAACGGACTTGAAAAAAATCGGGAACGGTATCAATCTCAAGGCTGCGCAAATGGGGCGCCACCAACAAGGCGACCAGGCAAAATCCGCCCGTCCAACCCAAGATATAGGCCAAACCGCCCGGTTGGGTTGAGGTGCCGGAAAAACCCTGCAAATACAAACTGCCAGCCAGACTAATGAAGGATGCAGCGCTCATCCAGTCGGCCGCTGTGGCCATACCGTTGTACATAGCCGGCACACGCCTGCCGGCAACGTAGTACTCACTCGGGTCGGCTGTACGGCAGTAGATGCCGATACATGCATACAAACCAATGGTTGCAGTGAGGAAAATGCCACCCACCCAATACCGCGACATGCCCGCACGTTCGGCAAAGAACATCAACACCAAAAACGAGAGCAAACCGGCGATGTACATCAACACGATGCGGTGCAAACGCATCTTGTAAGCGGCATAGTTGGCCGATTCCCATCCAAATGCGGCCGGCTCCTGGCTGGTTTTATTGCGGCGCCATGCATAAAAAGCGACGATGACGATGAACACAATCACGGCACCTTGCGACGAAAACCAAAAATTAAACGGCCACCCCGCCATCACCCAGCTCAAATCTCTGGCAAAAAATACCCCCCCAAACGCCACCGCCAGCCACACCAGCAAGGAGCCTGCCCGCAAAACTGACGATCTGCCTTGAGCTGCGTTGGCTGTTGTATCCGATGTCTGCATCATCAAGGGGGGCTTTCAACTCCACACGTCAGCTTGCTTGGCCAAAGCCTGCCAAGTGGCGATCACGCTATCTGGGTTGAGAGAAATGGATTCAATCCCCTGATCAACCAGCCACTGCGCAAAGTCTGGGTGGTCGCTTGGCCCTTGGCCGCAAATGCCCACATACTTGTTTTGTCGCTTGCATGCTTGAATAGCCAAAGTCAGCATCGCTTTGACGGCGGGGTCACGCTCATCAAAATCTGCCGCCAGTAATTCCAAACCTGAATCACGATCCAGGCCCAAGGTCAACTGCGTCAAATCGTTCGAGCCAATCGAGAAGCCGTCAAAGTACTCCAGGAAAGCATCAGCCAGAATGGCATTGCTTGGCACTTCGCACATCATCATGACTTTCAAGCCATTGTCGCCACGCTTCAAGCCATTCTTCGCTAGCAGCTCTGTTACTTTTGCAGCCTGGCCGAGTGTGCGGACAAACGGCACCATCACGGCGACGTTGGTCAAACCCATCTCGTTGCGCACACGCTTGAGTGCTTGGCATTCCATCGCAAACGCCTCGCCAAACTCGGCGCTGGTGTAACGCACAGCGCCACGGAAGCCCAGCATTGGGTTTTCTTCTTCAGGCTCATAGCGTGAGCCGCCAATCAGCTTGCGGTATTCGTTGGATTTAAAATCGCTGAAACGCACTATAACCTGCTTGGGCCAAAACGCCGCGCCGATGGTGGCAACGCCCTCTGCCACTTTGTCGACATAAAAAGCCCGTGGTGAGGCATGACCGCGTGCCACAGATTCCACCGCCTTCTTCAAGTCTGCATCAATGCTTGGGTAGTCCAAAATCGCTTTGGGGTGCACGCCAATGTTGTTGTTGATGATGAATTCCAAGCGAGCCAAGCCCACGCCCGCATTGGGCAATTGGCAGAAGTCAAACGCCAGCTGCGGGTTGCCGATGTTCATGGTGATTTTGGTCTTGATCTCCGGCATCACACCGCGCTGCACTTCGGTCACCTCGGTTTCCAGCAAACCGTCGTAGATGAAGCCGGTGTCGCCTTCTGCGCAGCTCACCGTCACCAGCGTGCCATCTTTCAGCATCTCGGTCGCATCCCCACAGCCCACCACGGCGGCAATGCCCAATTCACGCGCAATGATGGCGGCGTGGCAGGTGCGGCCACCCCGGTTGGTGACAATGGCGCTGGCGCGCTTCATCACAGGTTCCCAGTTCGGGTCCGTCATGTCGGTGACCAGAATGTCGCCAGGCTGGACTTGATCCATCTCATCAATACTGTGCACCAAACGCACGCGGCCCGTACCGATTTTTTGACCGATGGCACGACCTTGCGCCAGAATAGCACTCGTCCCTTTCAGCTTGTAGCGCAACTCAGCCTTGCCCGCGCCTTGGCTTTTCACGGTTTCTGGCCGCGCTTGCAGGATGTAGATATGCCCATCCAAGCCGTCTTTGCCCCACTCAATGTCCATCGCACGGCCGTAATGCGCCTCGATGATCATGGCGTATTTGGCCAATTGTTCGACTTCAGCATCGGTCAAGGAATAGCGGTTGCGCAGCTCGGTCGGCACATCGGTGGTTTTTACCAATTTGCCCGATGCCGCCTTGTCAGCCGCACTGGCAAACTCCATCTGGATCTGCTTGGAACCCAAATTGCGGCGAATCACCGCACGGTTGCCGGCGGCCAGCATCGGTTTGTGGACATAAAACTCGTCCGGATTCACCGAGCCTTGCACCACCGTTTCACCCAAACCGTAGCTGGATGTGATGAAAACGACCTGATCAAAGCCCGACTCGGTATCCATCGTGAACATCACGCCCGCCGCGCCTTTGTCTGAGCGAACCATGCGCTGGATACCCGCGCTCAAAGCGACATCTGCATGGGCAAAGCCTTTGTGGACGCGGTAGGAAATCGCGCGGTCGTTGTACAGCGATGCAAACACTTCCTTGATTTTGTGCAGCACGGTGTCGATACCGACGACATTCAAAAAGCTTTCTTGCTGACCGGCAAATGAGGCGTCCGGCAGATCCTCGGCCGTGGCAGACGAGCGAACCGCAAACGAAGCCTCTGCATTGCCACCGTGCAAAGTCATAAACGCACCGCGAATGGCAGCGTCAAGCTCAGCTGAAAACGGCTGGGCTTCAACCATGGCGCGAATCTGCGCCCCCACTTTGGCCAAATCGCGCACATCTTCGGTGTTCAGCGCGTTCAGCAAAGCGTTAATTTTGTCGTCCAAACCGCCGAGTTTCAAAAATTCGCGGAAAGCATGGGCGGTCGTCGCAAAACCCGTGGGAACGCGTACGCCCATAGGGAGTTGCGAAATCATCTCTCCCAAGCTGGCGTTTTTACCACCAACCGACTCGACGTCAGAATTTCTCAGGTTTTCAAACGGAACGACCAGGGCGGTCGGGCTAAAGAGTGCAGACATAGGGAAGCTCCAGAGTTTAAAAACTGTTTACCGATCATGATGTTTACGACGCTCATGATGTAAGTGAATATTTGTTGACGATGTGATGCTTGAAATCGTCCGCACACACGGACAGCAGCCAAATGCTGTGGCGCTAAGTCTATGATTTGTGTGGTGCTGAGTGGCATAAAGGCTATATTTTAATCGGAATCAGTTTTAGCGTAAGGGAAAATGCGCTAAACGATGTAAACATCAAATACTATATTTTAATAGCACCATAGTCAACAAATACGCTGGCTTGAGATAAATTTAACAATTTTCAGCAACTTAATGCATTACAAATTAATTTTCCCTAACTAGCATCAGAACATTTTTTATATTGAATAATAAAAACCCGAAAAATTTATTATTTTTAATTTTTATTATCTGTCTTTTTAACTTCAATTACTGAATCGACATTTGATGATTTTTTCTTTAGTTGAAAATAAAACATCCGTGCATTTATTTGAGGTGAACGAAATCCTTTTTGATACCCAACGGTAATATCTGATTTGGCTTTTTCAAATTGACCCATTTTTTCGTACACTATACCCCTGTAAAAATATGCAGCTCCCAAATCTGGATTAAGTTTTAAAGCCTCCTCATAATCTGCCAATGACTTTTGAAGTTCACCAGCACTAGAATATGCATTCGCCCGATTTAAAAAATCATACCAAGGATCGCTTGGATTCAGGCTCAATGCTTGGTCATATGAATTGATCGCCTGTAAATATTCTTCTTTTGCATTATGTGCTTGTCCAACATATCGATATACTCTGGCAAGATTTGCATTAGTCAGATTTCCAGTTTTAATGCAGTTTTCTAGATCAAGAATTGCTTGATCATAAAAACCAGATCGTTGATTGTTGTATCCTGATATGCATAAACTCATGTTTTGTTGCGCAAAAGCATCTGCTAAAAAAACAATTCCACTTATGGCAATCCAAGCCATCGACCGTTTTCTAGATAGTTTCATTTTTTCTGCCTACTTGATGTTTTTGACGAGTTTTAGAAATAGTTTCGATATAGTAAAGCAAATTGTTCTCAAGCTAAATCCAACTTAACCCACCATGTCCGACCGCACCGTTTTCTTTATCTCCGATGGCACCGGCATCACCGCCGAAACCTTTGGCAACGCTATTTTGGCGCAGTTTGAGATGCAGCCGCGCCATGTGCGGCTGCCGTTTGTGGATACGGTGGACAAGGCGCATCAGGTGGTGCGGCAGATCAACCATACGGCAGAAATCGAGGGAAAGAAGCCGATTGTGTTTTCTACGCTGGTGAACATGGAGGTGTTGAAAGTCATCCAGGCGGGCTGCCACGGCATGCTGCTGGACATGTTTGCCACCTTTGTGAACCCGCTGGAAGCGGAGCTGGGCATCAAATCCAACCACCGCATTGGCCGGTTTAGCGATGCCAGCAAGAGCAAGGCCTACCACGACCGTATTGAGGCGATCAACTTCAGCCTGGCGCATGACGATGGCCAGCTGAACCGCGATTTGGAGCAATCAGATGTGATTTTGGTCGGTGTGAGCCGCAGTGGCAAAACGCCGACTTCCCTGTATTTGGCGATGCAATATGGCCTGAAAGCGTCCAACTACCCGCTCATCCCCGAAGATTTTGACCGCCGGCAGCTACCGCCCGCTTTGGTGCCGCATCAGAAAAAGATTTTCGGGCTGACCATCCAGGCCGAACGCCTGAGCGAGATCCGCAACGAACGCCGCCCCAACTCCAAATACGCCAGTCTGGAAAACTGCCGGCATGAGGTGCATGAAGCCGAAACCATGATGCGCCGCAGCGGCATACGCTGGCTGAGTACAACAACCAAATCTATCGAAGAGATTGCGACGACGATTTTGCAGGAAATCCGGCCTGAGCGGCTAATTTATTGATTTTAGGCAATAAATACGCTTCTAGCCAGCGTATTTATTGCTTATAGTGCTATGTTATTTCTAGCAAATTTTCTTTTACAAACCAATCGCCGCGATGCCCGCTTTGGCGATCTGCGCATCTTCAGACGATTTCACACCGCTCACGCCCACAGCACCCAGGCATTGACCGTCTTTGAGGATCGGTACGCCGCCTTCCAGCATGCCTTGAATGGTGGGGGCGCTCAAAAAGGAGAAACGGCCGCCGTTGATGACATCTTCATACACTTTGGTTTCTTTACGTGCCAGCGCAGCGGTGTTGGCCTTGGCGGGTGCAATGTGGGCGGACATGGCTGGCGCGCCGTCCAAGCGCTGGTAGTGCAGCAAATGACCGCCATCGTCCACAATGGCAATGCTGACGGCCCAGTTGTTGTTAAGGGCTTCTGCTTCGGCGGCGGCAGCAATGAGTTTGACGTCGGCGTTTTCTAGGGTGTGTTTTGTTTTCATGGAACCAATTCTACAAAATTTTGTCCGACAGCATGTAAACACCTTGCATTTTCTTAATTTCCCCTAAAATGCCACTCACCTGCAGACTACTGCATCAATTGGAGAAACAGCATGACTGAACAAATTCTAAACAACACCGGCTTTGGCGCTGGCGTAGACCTGCAAGAACGCAACCGCGTTTTACGCAACACGTATTGGCTGCTGGCGTTGAGCTTGATTCCTACCGTTTTGGGTGCCTGGGTTGGCGTCAGCACCGGCATCACCAAAGCCGTCATGGGCGGCTGGATGGGCATGATCGTCTTTCTGGGTGGCGCGTTTGCCTTTATGTATGCGATTCAAAAAACCAAGAACTCGGCTGCGGGCGTACCGGTCTTGCTCGGTTTCACCTTCTTTATGGGCTTGATGCTCTCCGGGCTGATTGAGCGCACTTTGGGCTTTAAAAACGGCCCGTCTCTCATCATGACAGCCTTTGGCGGCACGGCTGGCGTGTTTTTCGTCATGGCCAGCTTGGCCAGTGTCATCAAACGCGACCTGAGCGGCATGGGTAAATGGCTGTTTGTCGGTGCGATTGTGCTGATGATTGGTTCAGTCATCGGTATTTTGGTTGGCTCATCCGCAGCGATGATCGCCGTTTCTGTCGCCGCCATCGGTATTTTTAGCGCCTACATGTTGTATGACTTGAAGCAGATCATCGACGGTGGTGAAACCAACTACATCAGCGCGACCCTGTCCTTGTACCTGGACATCTTCAACGTGTTCCAAAGCTTGCTGGCTTTGCTGGGCATTTTTGGTGGCGAGCGTGACTAAGCCGTGATTTATGAGGCACTTCGCCCAATAAAAAGGAGCCACGTGGCTCCTTTTTTATTGCTTAATCTATTTACCGCCCTCAGCTGTCATCCTACAAGTCAGCGCTGCGTTGCAGAAAAGGGTGCAGTGAAAAGATCATGGGTAATTTTGGAGAATGACTATGTGGAAATTAGGCGCTTTGTGGTTTAGGTTTAAAACCGAGATTTTGATGGTCTGGGCCATGCTGCGCAACCCGGCTGCGCCCATGGTGGCCAAAATCACAGCTATTCTGGCGGCAGTCTACGTCCTCAGCCCGGTGGACCTCATTCCCGACGTCCTCCCCATTCTCGGCTGGCTGGACGATGGCATCATCGCCTACGTGCTGGTCAAACTGGCATTCAAGTTCCTGCCCAAAGATATGTACGAGAGTCTGAAGGCACAGTTTGACAAAAAAGGCATGACCGGTGGCAACAAGGCCACTATCGTCACCCCAAAACGTTAATTTTCCCGCTAAATTCTGTCGAATACGGCGATGGATTCCACGTGCGCCGTATGCGGAAACATGTTCACCACGCCCGCCGCCGTGCAGGCATAACCCGCCTCGTTGACCAGCAGCCCGGCATCTCGTGCCAGCGTGGCGGGGTTGCAACTGACGTAGACAATCCGCTTGGGTGGCTGCCAGGTTTTGACGGCATCTGAAGCAGTGTCCAAACCCTCGGTTTGCTGCACCAACTCCACCAGTGCTTTGACCAGTGCGAACGCGCCTTCACGCGGTGGGTCCATCAGCCATTTTTCTGCCATACCGTCGGCAGCCAATACCGAACCGGTGATTTCAAAGAGGTTTCTTACTACGAAATCAGTAGCAGCCAAGGCATTATTTGCGCCGGCTGGGTGCTTATTTAGCAGGTAATTTTGCCTGGATCGTGCCACCAGCTCCTCGCTCCCCTCCACGCCCAGCACCTCACGCGCTTGCGTCGCCAGCGGCAGTGTGAAATTGCCCAGACCGCAGAACCAGTCGATCACCCGCTCGGACTTTTGCACGTCCAGCAAACGCAGCGCCCTCGCCACCAACACCTGGTTGATGTGCGGGTTGACTTGGGTGAAATCGGTTGGTTTGAAGGGCATGGTGATGCCAAACTGCGGCAAAGCGTAGGACAAGGTGCTGGCTTTCCCGAGCTTTTCATCCATCAAATGCACCGTATCCAGCCCCTTGGGCTGCAGCCACCACTGCACCGCTGGATGCGACACAGTGAAAGCGCGCAATTTGCCCATGTCGCCCTCGCTCAAAGGCTGCATGTGGCGGATCACCATGGCGATCACGTCATCACCGACGGCGAGCTCTAACTGCGGAATCGTTTCTTTGGCGTCCATAGTTGTGATCAAGGCGCGCAGCGGCAGCAGCAAGTCGCTGACGTGCTTGGGCAGCACGGGGCACACCTTCATATCCGCCACGTAACGGCTTTTGCGCTCGTGGAAGCCGACCAATACCTGGCCATTCTCGCCTTTTTTACGGACAAATTTCACTGAAATGCGGGCACGGTAGCGGTAGCCCCAAGCTGGGCCTTCAATCGGGCGCATCACGTTGCCGGCTTTGAGTTTGCCCAAATGCCACAAACCATCTTCCAAGGCGCGCTGCTTGACGGCAACTTGCGCCGCCACGTGCAAATGCTGCATCTTGCAGCCGCCGCACGCGCCCTCGTGCATGCCAAAGTGCGGGCAGCCGGGGGTGACGCGTTGGGCGGATTCGCGGTGGATCGCCGTCAACGTGGCTTTCTCCCAGTTGTCCTTCTTGCGGTTGGTGTTGGCGCTGACCACCTCAAACGGCAGCGCACCGTCGATAAACACCACTTTGCCATCGGCTTTGTGGGCCACGCCTTGGGCTTCGATGTCCAGAGATTCAACATTCAGCCACTCCACCGGCCAGGTTTTTGCGGGATCTTTGTTTGCTACGGTTACAGAGTCAATTTTTTCAGTCATAGCCCCTATTGTCTCAGGGCTGGGCACGGGTTCTTTTAAAACACCCCAAAAACGACCTAAAACGGGTTTACTTGATAAATTTTTGTGGATCCGCACATAATCGGGCATGACGCAAACCACACCCCTCACCGCGATACGTTACCCCGCCCCCGAGTTGAAAGACCTGCCCGACGACATCCGCGCCAAAGTACTGGAAGTGCAGGAAAAAGCCGGGTTCGTCCCGAATGTGTTCCTGGCCTTTGCGCGCCGCCCTGCGGAATGGCGGGCATTTTTTGCCTACCATGACGCGCTCATGGTGCCTGAATCCGTCGGTCGCACCAGCAATTTGACCAAAGGCGACCGGGAAATGATCGTCACCACCACCAGTGCCGCCAACCATTGCCTGTACTGCGTGGTCGCGCACGGCGCGATTTTGCGCATCATGGAGAAAAAGCCGCTGGTCGCCGACCAGGTCGCCGTCAACTACCGCAAAGCCGACATCAGCCCGCGACAGCGCGCCATGCTGGACTTTGCGATGAAAGTCTGCCAGCATTCCGCCGAGTTTGAAGAAGCCGACTTTGCCGCCCTGCATCTGCATGGCTTTGATGACGAAGACATTTGGGACATCGCCGCCATCACCGCGTTTTTCGGCCTGTCCAACCGCATGGCCAGCTTCAGCAGCATGATGCCCAACCCGGAGTTTTATTTGATGGGGCGGGTACCCAAGGTCAAAGCAACATGATTGACAACAGCCCACAACTCACCGTCCGCAAGCTCGAAATTGACATCGAAAGCGGCTTTGACCGCCATTGGCACGGTGGCGATGCGTTTTTGAGCCATTACTACAACGCGCTGTCGATGAGCTTTCCGGTTGGCGAGCAAAGCTTCATCGACGCCGTGCGCGATTGCGCCAAGCTACTGCCAGATACCGCCGAATACGCCCAACTTCGCGCCACTGTTGCCCAATTTATCGGCCAGGAAGCCACGCACCGACGCATCCACGGCCTGTACAACGCGCATTTGGAGAAGCAGGGTTTGGTCAACCATTGGCAAGACTGGGCGACCAAACGGCTGGAATTTGTCCGCAGCCAAAAGGTCAAACCTATCCATTACCTGGCTGTGACTGCCGCTTTTGAGCACTGCACCGCCGTGTTTGCCGACGGCACACTGCGTTACGGCTCGTGGTTTGACGCCGCCGACGAGAAGATGAAAACCTTGTGGCGCTGGCACGCCGCTGAAGAAACCGAGCACAAAGCCGTCGCTTTTGACGTCTACCAGGCCATAGGCGGTAATTACGCCTGGCGCATCCGCTGGTACATGTACGTGCTGATTTTGTTTACCTTTGACACCGTACGGCAAACCACCCTCAACCTGTGGCACGACGGCAGCCTGTTCAAACCCAGCACCGTGTGGAGCGTGGCCAAGTTCTTGGTCGGCAAAAACGGCTTCATCTGGCGCTGCAGCCTGCCGCTTTTGGCCTACTTCAAACGCGACTTTCACCCCAACCACGATCCGTTTGGCGACAACCAGCAGCTGGCGGCAAACTGGCTAGAAACCCATGCGAACAGTTGGCGGGCAGTTCGCTGAATTCAGCTTAGATTTAAAATTACTATACTTTTAATAGCGCCTTAGGCAATAAATACGCCGGCTAGAGACATATTTGGCATATTTGGCATAGTTTTAGTCACTGCTGACGATCTTGCGCATCCAATCCGGCAGGTCGTGCGACTTCTGTTTCGGGAAGTTGACCCAAATCGTCGTCGCGCCACCGGCGGCGTAAACCACACCCGGTTGGTCAGCCCGCTCCATGGTTCCCCAAGTCTCGAAAGTCGTGCGGGCGGGGTCGCTGACGTACATTTTGACGACCACATCGCCCGGGTATTCCAGCTGTTTATAGAAGTTGCAAAATGCATTGATGATGACCGGGCCATCGCCGTTCGGGTCGGGCAAAGCGCCAATCGAGCTCATCCAGTCGATGCGGCAGGTCTCCAAATAGCGGAAGTAAATGGTGTTGTTGACGTGCCCCATGGCGTCCATGTCGCCCCAACGGATGGGCATGGACATTTCATAAACGAGTTTTTTCTTTTCTGGAATGATGAATTTCATGGCATTCATTCTAACGACGATATTCAGGCGACTATACCCCCTAAAATAGCTTCATTCCGAATGATTCAACCAAGAAATTTAGAAAGCACCCCATGACCCCACTAGAGATCCTCGCCACGCACGGCCCGCGCGAATCCATGGAATACGACGTCGTCGTCGTCGGTGGCGGTCCCGGTGGTCTGGCGACCGCCATCCGTTTGAAGCAGCTCGCGGCTGAAAAAGGCACCGATGTCTCGGTCGTCGTGCTGGAAAAAGGCTCTGAGCCGGGCGCGCACATTCTGTCGGGCGCGATCATGGACCCGATTGCACTGAACGAGTTGTTCCCCAATTGGAAAGAACTGGGCGCCCCGCTGAACCAGCCGGTCACCGATGACGCCATCATTTTCCTGAGCGAAAAGTCAGGCACGCGCGTGCCGAATGTCTTCTTGCCCCCCATCTACGAAAACCATGGCAACTACATCATCAGCCTGGGTGCGTTCACCAAGTGGTTGGGCGAGCAGGCGGAAGCGCTGGGCGTGGAAATCTTCCCCGGCTTCACGGGCGCTGAAGTGCTTTACAACGACGATGGCAGCGTCAAAGGTGTCGCCACCGGCAACATGGGCATCGGCAAAGATGGCGAGCCGATGGAAAGCTTCCAGCTCGGCATGGAACTGCACGCCAAGTACACCGTGTTTGCCGAAGGCGCACGCGGTCATTTGGGCAAGCAGCTGATTGAAAGATTTAAACTCGACGAAGGCCGCGACCCACAAAGCTGGGGCTTGGGCATCAAAGAGCTGTGGGAAATCGATCCCTCCCGCCACAAACCCGGTTTTGTGATGCACACCGCCGGCTGGCCGATGGCCTCTGACACCTACGGTGGCGCGTTTTTGTACCATCTGGAAGGCAACAAAGTCGCGCTCGGCTTCGTCACCGGCTTGGGCTACAGCAACCCATATCTGAGCCCATTTGAAGAGTTCCAGCGCTGGAAAACCCATCCGAACGTGCGCTACTACCTTGAAAACGACAAAGGCGAAGTCACGGCCAAGCGCTTGGGTTATGGCGCACGCGCCATCAACGCCAGCGGCATCAATGCCTTGCCTAAAACCGTGTTCCCGGGCGGTGCGCTGATTGGTTGCAATGCGGGCTACATGAACGTGGGCCGCATCAAAGGCAGCCACGCCGCCATCAAAACCGGGATGCAGGCCGCAGAAGCCGCCTATGATGCCATTGTTGCAGGCCGCCAGCACGACGAACTCACCGCCTACCCCGAAGCCTTTGAGAAAAGCTGGCTGCACACCGAGCTGAACAAAGACCGCAACTTCAAAAACTGGTTCAAACACGGCCTGACTGTTGCGACCTTGATGAACGGCTTTGAACAGTTCGTCTTGCGCGGCCACATGCCCTGGACGTTGCGCCGCGACAAGCCGGACCACGCCTACCTCAAGCCCGCCGCAGACTGTAAACCGATTATTTACCCCAAGCCCGATGGCAAACTGACCTTTGACCGCTTGAGCAGCGTCTTCATCAGCAACACCAACCACGAAGAACAGCAGCCCGCGCATTTGACGCTGAAGGACGCGTCCGTCCCAGTCAATATCAACCTTGCCATATACGCAGGCCCTGAAGCCCGTTATTGCCCGGCTGGTGTCTACGAATACGTCAAAAACGAAGACAACTCCGACCGCCTGCAGATCAACGCGCAAAACTGCGTCCACTGCAAAACCTGCGACATCAAAGACCCGACGCAGAACATCGTCTGGGTGACACCTGAAGGCGGTGGCGGGCCGAATTATGCGGGGATGTAGGTGAAATATGGCATAAATATGGCTATAGCCGCCGTATTTATTGCCTAAGGTGCTATTTTATTTGTAGCAAATATAATTGATGCACAAACATCTAGAGAATGGAAAATTTCATGAGTTCAGCACCAGAAAATGACTATGTTGATCGCAATGAATGGAATCCAGATGATTTGACTTCACGTAAAGAATATGAAGATACTAAAGCACTTGAAATTAAGCTTAATAACGATGACGACGATGAATCAGAGACTTTGCAGGAAATTACTGGATATGAAATAACAATACCAGAAGTCTTTAAACCTGAGATCGATCCACCCGACTATCCTGCTAATTGGAGCGATATATCGAGAGAAATTAAAAATGCAAGAGGTTGGAGATGCGAATTATGCAAATTCACTTCAATTGGCAGCACTGCTATTCATGCTCATCACGTTAACTTTGACAAGTCCGATAACGCAACAGCGAATTTGCAAGTTTTATGTCTCCGATGCCATGCGGGCAAACACGGAGGGGGCACTGGAATGGGGGAACGCATGTCGGAAGCAGATCGTGAAGGTCTTGACGCGTGGCACAGAAATACGCATGACAGAGAGATTGAACGGAATGGGCAAAATAGAAAACTGACGGACTAACTCTGTAGAATTTACTACCAAATTGCTACCCAACTAGCGTATTTATTACCTAAATAGCTACTTTATTTATAGCAAATGAAGCAACACCGGCAAGTGTTTCTGATAATTCAAAAAATCATTATCCACGCTGAAAATTGCCAGCTGATGGTTGATGGACACGGCACAGATCAAAAGGTCAACACCTTCATGCCAGCGCTTTAAGTTGATGCTGATGAGCGAGTGACTGACCGCTGAGCCTTGCGGTCGTAGTCATCGTCGTACTCAACCGTGCCAAAAAAATCCAGCAATTTCAACTGCTTACGCCGCTGGACGTACTCCCGCAAGGCCTGTGTCACAACCTCATTGGCAGTAAGTTGGCAACTAAGCTGGCACGCCTCTGCAAGCAAATAGCTATCTATTGCCAATTTAGTGATCATTTTTGCCTCTAACCGGCGTATTTATTGCTTATTGTGCTATTTTATTTATAGCAAATAAAGTTCAACCCCGTCCCACAAACGGCATTTTCGTCGCCATCACGGTGTGAAACAACACATTCGCGCTGAGTGGCAGGTTGGCCATGTAGACGATGGATTGGCCAACGATGGCGACGTCCATGAGGGGCTCGATCTCGATCTTGCCATTGGCTTGCAGGATGCCTGTGGCCATGCGCGCAGCCATTTCGGTTGCGGCATTGCCGATATCGATTTGACCGACGGCGATGTCGTATTTGCGACCATCCAGACTGGCGCTTTTCGTCAAACCCTGCACCGCGTGCTTGGTTGAGGTGTAGGCGATGGAGTTGGGGCGCGGTGTGGTGGCGGAGATGGAGCCGTTGTTGATGATGCGGCCACCCATGGGAGTTTGCGCTTTCATGGCTTTGAAGGCCTGCTGGATGCACAAAAACATGCCGGTGAGGTTGATATCGACGACATTTTTCCACTGGTCTACCGTCCAGTCTTCAAACGGACCGGCCGGATTGCCCACACCGGCGTTGTTGAACAGCAGATCGACACGGCCAAAGGCCTGCACGGCGGCGGCGAACAAGGCTTCCACGTCGGACGGCTTCGACACATCGGTCGATACGGCCAGACCGCGCTTGCCAGCGCCGGATTCGGTGATGACCGCCTGCAGCGGCTCCAAACGGCGGCCCGCCAGGACGACACTGAAACCGTCAGCCAGCAAGGCCATGGCGGCGGCTTTGCCTACACCTGAACCGGCGCCTGTGACGATGGCAACTTTAGAACTTGAAGACATGAATATGATTTTCTATGACTTGATGATATTGACACGGATGGTTTGTGAATAGGTCAAATCAGGGTTTAACGTCTTGACTTCATTTTTTTCTTGTACGCACCCGCATTGGACTCTTTTTTGGTAGCCGTTTTAGTGCTGTTGGGAGCCATGCCGGTCGATGCGCTGTTGGGGGCACCGCTGTTACCGCTGTTACCGTTATTACTGCTTTTGCTCACTTTTTTAGCGCTGCTTTTGCGTGAAGCGATTTCAGATTTAGGCGCTTTCCCGTGTGTTTTACCGCCACCGGCGTGGCTGGTTTTGCTGTGGTCTGAGCGGGGCGCGCCGTAAGCGGCGGAACCTGAGCCGGAACCGACGCCCTTGTCCTTCATGGCGCGCGAGAGCAAGTCCTCGCCTTTGGTGACCAGTCTGAAATCGATTTTGCGGCCGTCCAGATCCACCCTGCTCACCTGGATGCGGACACGGCTGCCGATGGCGTATTTGATGCCGGTGCGTTCACCGCGCAGCTCTTGGCGGGCTTCGTCGAACTTGAAGTACTCACCCCCCAGCTCGGTGATGTGAATCAGCCCTTCGACAAACATGGCCTCCAGCGTGATGAACAGGCCAAAGCTGGTGACGGAGGTGACCACGCCGTCGAATTCTTCGCCCAGATACTCGCGCATGTACTTGCATTTGAGCCAGGCTTCAACATCGCGGCTGGCCTCGTCGGCGCGGCGCTCGTTGGCGCTGCAATGCAGGCCGGCGGCTTGCCAGGCGAGGTTTTCTTCGGTTTGCGACTTGGTGAGCTTGACGGTGGGTTCTGCCACCTTTTTGGCGACATTGGATGCGCGCGAAGCCAAACGCTTCGCCAGCTTTTCATGCGCTTCACCGGGCAAGGGCAAAACCGGCAACTTGTATTTGCTGCTGTTCAAGATCGCTTTGATGACGCGGTGCACCAGCAAGTCGGGGTAGCGCCGGATGGGGCTGGTGAAATGCGTGTAGGCGTCGTAAGCCAAGCCAAAGTGACCGCTGTTGGCCGGCGTGTAGATGGCCTGCGACATGGAACGCAGCAACATTGAATGGATCTGCAGCGCATCAGGCCGGTCTTTGGTGGCCAGGGCGATGGCCTGGAATTCACCCGGTCTGGGGTCGTCGCCAATGGTCTGCGGGATGCCGGTGGCTTTGAGGTAGTTGCGCAGGGTTTCCTGCTTTTCAGGTGTCGGGCCTTCATGCACGCGGAACAAACCGGCGTGCTTGCTTTGTGCGATGTAGTCGGCGCTGCAGACGTTGGCGGCCAGCATGGCTTCTTCAATCAAACGGTGTGCTTCGTTGCGGGTACGGGCGACGATTTTTTCGATGCGACCGTTTTCATCGCAGACGATCTGGGTCTCGGTCGTTTCAAAATCGACCGCACCGCGCACGCCGCGCGAGGCGAGCAGGGCTTTGTAGACGTCGCTTAGGTTCAACAAATCGGTGATGCGGTCTTTGCGTTTGGCGGCTTCGGGGCCTTTGGTGTTGCTCAAAATCGCGGCGACTTCGGTGTAGGTAAAGCGCGCGTGGCTGAACATCACCGCCGGGTAAAACTGGTAGGCGTGCACATCGCCTTTGGCGGTGACCAGCATGTCGCAAACCATGCACAGACGTTCCACATCGGGGTTGAGCGAGCACAGGCCGTTGGACAGCTTCTCGGGCAGCATGGGGATGACGCGGCGCGGGAAGTACACGCTGGTGGCGCGGTCGTAGGCGTCGATGTCGATGGCCGAGCCGTTTTCAACATAGTGGCTCACATCGGCAATGGCGACCAGCAAGCGCCAGCCATTATTCGATTTCACACGGCCTATTTTGGCGGGTTCGCAGTACACCGCGTCGTCAAAGTCACGGGCATCTTCGCCATCGATGGTGACCAAGGGCACGTCGGTCAAATCAACGCGGTTCTTTTTGTCTTGCGGACGCACCTTGTCGGGCAAGGCCCTCGCCTGCGCAACACAGGCTTCTGAGAACACATGCGGCACGCTGTACTTGCGCACGGCGATTTCAATCTCCATGCCGGGGTCATCCACCTCGCCCAACACCTCGGTGACGCGGCCTACGGGCTGCCCGAACAAGGCGGGCGGCTCGGTGAGTTCCACCACCACCACCTGGCCGGTTTTGGCGCTAGCGGTGGCCGTTTTGGGGATCAGCACGTCCTGACCATAGCGTTTGTCTTCCGGTGCCATGATCCAGATACCGCTCTCATGCAGCAGTCGGCCGATGATGGGTTGCTTGGAGCGCTCCAGAATTTCCGTCACACGTCCTTCCGGCCGACCACGCCGGTCCTGCCGCACAATGCTGACCTTGACATGGTCTTTGTGCAAAACAGCGCGCATTTCGTTGGGGGGCAAATAAATATCCGCCTCGCCGTCATCACGGATGACAAAACCGTGTCCGTCGCGGTGTCCCTGTACGATGCCGGCGACTTCTGCCAGCATACCTTTGCCGATATGGTGGTCGTTTAGGTTATCTGAAGAGATATTTGTGCTGTCTGCACGATTCATGCTTTGTGTTTTGATACAATCACCTTTTTCCTGAAATTCAAAATCTTGTTTTTTGGCAATCTGCCCGGAAAACAGCATGGGCCCAGGTGGCGGAATTGGTAGACGCACTAGTTTCAGGTACTAGCGAGTAACTTCGTGGGGGTTCGAGTCCCTTCCTGGGCACCAAATACTGAATAGGCATACGAGTTTTAGAAATTTGTGAGTGAAATGTCAGATATTGAATCTAATTTTGCAGCTTACTATTTTCTGATTCTAACCGTACAAACCGCAGTCTGACTCCAATCAATAAACCCCCACAACCCAGCGGTTGTGGGGGTTTAATTTTTTCAACGTTGGCAAAGATTCCGCTCCCTTGCCAAGCTGGCCGCTTCGCGCTAAAAAGATCCATCTCTTTGTACGCTATCGCACAGTCGGCCGACGATTCGGTGTGCATCATGGACATTAAATATCAGCGTAGTGCCCTTAATTTCTGGAGATAACCATGAATCAGCTCCTTTATGTGACCGATAGCGGTTTGCATGCGACTTCAGTCGCCGTCGTGAAGCCACGATCGCTGCGAGTTCGGATATTCGCCGCCGTCATCGGCATCGCGGTTGTTACTTTCAGCGGCTGGGCCAACGCCGATCCACCGTCTCGTGTTGTCCGTCTGGGCTACTTGACGGGCGAGGTCAGTTTTTCACCCGCTGGCGAGGACGACTGGGTTCGGGCATCCATCAACCGTCCGCTGACCACCGGGGATCGACTCTGGACGGATCAACGTGGGCGGACCGAGCTCCAGATCGGCGGGGCCATGGTCCGCATGTCGGCAAATACCAGCGTATCCATACTCAATCTTGACGACCGAATTGCCCAGTTGCAGCTGACGCAGGGCACCTTGAACGTCCGTGTGCGTCGTTTGGGGCGCAACCAGGTATTTGAGGTCGACACGCCGAATCTCGCCTTCACGCTTCGGCAACCGGGTGAATACCGGATCACGGTGGACCCAGACGGCAATGGCACAACCATCATCGTACGTAAAGGCAAGGGCGAGGTTTATGGAGAAGGTGCAGCTTACGTTATCGATGCGCGACAGCCGTATCGCTTCACCGGGACTAACTTGCGCGAGTACCGCTATGTCGACGCGCCACGACTGGATGAGTTTGACCGCTGGTCCAGCGAACGCGACCGCCGATACGACAACTCGGGCTCGGCCCGGTACGTTTCACAAGACGTCATCGGCTACCAGGATCTTGATGCGTACGGCACTTGGCGCACCGACGTTGCTTACGGGAGCGTCTGGCGTCCGAACCGCGTTTCCGCTGGCTGGACACCCTACCGTGATGGACACTGGGCTTGGATTGACCCCTGGGGTTGGACCTGGGTAGATGATGCACCTTGGGGGTTTGCTGTATCCCACTATGGTCGTTGGGCCTATCTGAGTGGTGCGTGGGCTTGGGTACCCGGCCCGGTGCGCAGCCAGGCCTATTACGCCCCGGCACTGGTGGTCTTCGTAGGTGGCAACAACTTTCAACTGGCGATCTCCAGCGGTAATGTGGGTGGCGTTGGGTGGTTTCCGCTCGGACCACGCGAGGTCTACCAGCCCTCTTATACCGTGAGCCGCAGCTATTTTGAGAACATCAACCGCAGCAACACGATCATCAACACCACGGTCATCAACAATTACTACAACAATTCAAACGTGACCAACGTCGTTTACGCCAACCGGGAGGTGGCTGGTGCCATCATCGCCGTGCCGACAACCACCTTCGTCCAGTCCCAGCCGGTATCCAGAGCGGCTGTTCAAGTCACACGAAATATGGTGGCAAGCGCACCGTTGGTGGTCGCTGCGCCCTTGGTGCCGACCGAAAAAAGCGTACGTGGCGACGCAGGTCCTGGCAATAAGCCGCCCGGCAAGGTGTTCGAGCGACCAGTCGTCGCCCGCTCGGCTCCGGCTGCTGCACATCCCGGTTTTGCAGCACAACAACCGCAACTGGCAGCCAAGCCGGGTAAACCGCTGGACGAAACCGCCCGCAAAGACTTAAAACCTGCAGGGGCAGCGCCAGCGCCCGCGGTCAAAGTGGTGGCACCAACGCAGGCAGTCCCACCAACCCTGCAGCCACCACCGACAACACCAGATGCTAAATCGGCGGCTGATACGCGCGGCAAGCCAGAACAGCGTGGCAACAGCGAGCAACGTGAACGACCTGCTGCACCAGCGCAAAAAACGGCTCCACCTCAGGCCGCCCCGCAACAAACCGCGCCACCCGTGCCGCCCGCAGAGCCGCGCGGCAAGCCAGAACAGCGCGGTAACAGCGAGCAACGTGAACGACCTGCTGCACCAGCGCAAAAAACGGCTCCACCTCAGGCTGCCCCGCAACAAACCGTTCCACCCGTGCAGCCCGCAGAACCTCGCGGCAAGCCAGAACAGCGCGGTAACAGCGAGCAGCGTGAACGACCTGCTGCACCAGCGCAAAAAGCAGCGCCGCCAGCACAGCCTGCCGCCGAGTCAAAACCAGCAACACCATCAACCGTTGCGCCTGCACCTGAAGCACAACGACCGGCTCGTCCCGAACGCAACGCACCTACGGCTGCAAAGCAGGTCGAACCACCTGCACCAGCCGCCAATGCAGAGACACGCGGTCAAGAAGCTAAACCAAAATCCAACACCAATAAGCGCAAAGATCAGGCGAATGACAAGGCAAGCACAGACAGCGAAGAACGGTTGCTCGAAGAAGAGCAGCGGGGACGTAAAAAATAGCCGCTGTTGCCGTCAATATAGCGTCAATCTGACATGCATAGCCGGGCTGAGCTTTTTATAAGGATAGATGACGCAGCAAGCATTGTTGCTGCGCGATTTATACTCAGCAGGCATGCAAACAACACTACCTTCGTCAATTCGACCCAAAAACACCACCCTATACGGCAACTCACCACCTGAGTTTGCCCATTCGCGGACTGCATACACGGTAGGAGTAGCGGTAGCATGACGCGCGAACTCCGCAATGCCATGAGCCATTTCACAACCGGCGTGACTATTGTGACTGCCCGATTTGAGAACCAGGACTGGGGCATGACCTGCAATTCGTTCAGTACCGTATCGCTGGAACCCGCTTTGGTGCTGTGGAGTATCCGCAAAGAGTCTTTAAGCCACCCCGCATTTACCCAAAGCGGCGGCTACACCGTCAGCATTTTGGCCAGCACGCAGCAGCATCTGGCCATGCAGTTCACCCACGGCACGCAGACCGAACGCTTTCATAACGTGCCGGTAACGCACAGCGCATCAAGCTTGCGCCCCCGTATCCAGGGTGCGGTAGCCTGGTTCGACTGCGCCCTGGAAGCAGCCGTCCCTGCTGGCGATCACGACATCCTGATCGGCCGTGTTTTAGATTTTGGTAGCCAAGAAGGTGAAAGCCTGATCTACAGCCAGCGGCATTTTGGCAGTTTTAAGCCTTTGCAGGTGAAATAACGGGGTTTTTTAAGGTAAAAACCAACTCTAGCCGGCGTATTTATTGCCTAAGCAGCTATTGAAAATATAGCAAAAATCGACAATAAAATTGCAAATCAAATCGGCAAAGCCACCAAATCATGCCCCTGCGTGCCCACGATGCGGGCTTTGGTGAACTCGCCTACTTTCAGGGTTTTGCTGATTTTCTCAGGGGGCAGGAGTTTGACGACGCCGTCGATCTCGGGGGCGTCGGCGTAGGTGCGGCCTATGCCGCCTTTTTTGCCTAGGGCGGGGGCGGAATCTACCAAGACTTGCATGGTTGCGCCTACGCGGGTTTGCAAC
>JAYVJL010000021.1:0-11781 GCA_043769295.1 Polaromonas sp.
CGAGAACTCATTGTGCGTTTGCCACATCCAGTTGATGGCCGTGTCATGGGCTTGCATTTGACGCAGGTTGGAATCAAGCTCATGGCTGACGCCGAGCAAACGGCTTCTGAGCTCGAAAAAGACGCGACAACCAAGTTAACACCCGCCGAGCGTAAAACTTTGATGAAGTTATTGCAGAAAATTTACACCTGAATTTCTTCTGCTAAACACCCAAATGTTGCGCCAATATTTCCGGTTGTGCATGTAGTTGATCCGAGCTTCCCACAAACACCGCTTGGCCTTTCACCAGAATCACATTTCGATCGGTGATTTGAGTCACGTGTTTCCAGTTTTTATCCACAATGATGCTGCTGATGCCACTGGCCCGTATCACGCTACAAATGCGCCAAATTTCTTTTGCTATCAGGGGTGCCAAGCCTTCGGTGGCTTCATCCAGAATCAACACATCGGGGTTGGTCATCAATGCCCGGCCAATCGTCAACATTTGTTGTTCGCCACCTGAGAGCTGCTGTCCACCGTGTTTGAGGCGCTCTTTCAAGCGGGGAAAGGTATCCAGGACTTTGTCATAGTTCCAGTCCTGCTGATTTTTGGCGCGCAATTTTGCGGCTTCTGACATGCCCACACGTGCAGACATTTTCAAATTTTCAACCACGCTTAAATTGCCAAAAATACCGCGCCCTTCTGGCACATAAGCCACACCCAGTTGGGCGATTTTGTAAGGTGCGGCTCCCGTCATATTTTGCCCCATCACATTGACAAACCCGGATGTCGGCTTGACCAAACCCATGATGCTTTTGAGCAGTGTGCTTTTTCCCATGCCGTTGCGGCCCATCAAACCGATCGTTTCACCACGCGCAACCGCGAAATCGATGCCCTGCAAAATATGACTGGCACCATAAAACGTGTTCAAGCCTTGGACATCGATGAGCAGATCAGACATGTTCATCCTCGCCTAGATAGGCGGCTTGCACACCTGCATCCGCGCGTACGGCTTTGGGTGAATCACTGGCGATCACCTGTCCGTTGACCATGACTGTCAGTTGATCAGCGAGCGTGAATACCGCATCCATATCGTGCTCCACCAGCAGCATGGCATGGTCTTTTTTCAAGGTGAGCAGCAGTTCTATCATGCGTTCCGCTTCAGCCACGCCCATCCCTGCCAAGGGTTCATCCAGCAGCAGCACCTGCGGCTGGGTCGCCAATGTCATGGCGATCTCCAATTGTCTTTGCTCGCCGTGGCTGATGGTTCCTGCCACCGTGTGCATCCGATGCTCAAGCTTGCACAGCGATATGACCGACATGGCTATTGCTTGGGACGCTATGGATTGTGTCACGTTTCGGGTGTCCTGCAACCAACGCAATGGGTTCCAAGGCTGCTGCGGATCGCGCGATTGTGCCGTCAGACGCACGTTGTCCCACACGCTGAAAGGTAAAAAAACATTGGTTTTTTGAAAACTGCGTCCCAAACCCTGTCTGGAAATTTGTTCTGCATGCCAACCGCTGATGTCTTTGCCGTTCAGGGTGATGCTTCCCGACGTCAACGGTAAATCCCCAGAGACCAAATTGGTGAGCGTTGATTTACCCGCACCATTTGGGCCGATCACAGCATGAATCCGACCGCGATACAAGTCAATCGACACGTTGTTGACCGCAGCCAAACCGCCAAAGCGTTTGGTCAAGTTTTTTGCAGATAGCAGCAATTCATCCATGCGCACGCTCCTTGGTGCTTGTTTGTTGAGCATCCGGCTGCTTGGACCGTTTGTTTTGAGAAAAACGTTCAACTAAACCCAACAAGCCGCGCGGTGCAAACACGACCACCAAGACGATGAAACTCCCCATCCACAGCTGCCAGTGTTTGCCTAGATTCACTTCGCCGCCGAACACTTGCACTGTAGGCAGGTCTTTCAAGACGTGCAAGACCATTTCAAACGTGAATGCACCCACCATCGCACCGGCAAAGTTGCCCATGCCACCCAAAATGACCATCATGATGGCATGTGCACTCATGTGAAAACCCATGAGTTCCGGGTTGATATAGCCGCTTTGCGCGCCCCACAAATAGCCAGCCAAACCAGCCAGGCCGCCCGCCAGCGTGAATGCCGTCAACTTGTAGCCAAAGGTGCCAAAGCCAACAGCACGCATGCGATGCTCATTGATGCGGATGCCCGCCAAGGCACGGCCCAAAGGGCTCCAGAGCAAACGGCGTAAAAAGAAATAGACCCCAAGCACGCAAACAAAGGTCAGGTAGTAAAAGGTGATTTTGTTGTCCAGGTCAAACAAAGTAAAACTGCCGATCGAGGCGCTGGGTTTGAAGTTGATGTACAGCCCGTCAGAGCCACCCAGTAACTTGTTGTCAAAAAACAAAAAGAACACCATTTGCGCGAATGCCATCGTGACCATGATGAAGTAGATGCCATGCGTGCGCACCACGAAGAAGCCGATGATCAACGCCGCCAATGCAGAGGCAAGCACGGAGGCGGGTAGTGTCCACCATAAACTGACCGCTTCACCTTGCGGCGTTAGAAACGCCAGCGCATACCCAGCCAAGCCAAAGTAGGCGGCATGGCCCAAAGAGACCAGACCGGTCACACCTTGCAGCAAATCCAGACTCATGGCAAAAATAGCCATG
This sequence comes from Polaromonas sp., assembly GCA_043769295.1. Taxonomy (GTDB): domain Bacteria; phylum Pseudomonadota; class Gammaproteobacteria; order Burkholderiales; family Burkholderiaceae_C; genus Aalborgiella. The sequence continues at coordinate 2,630 of JAYVJL010000021.1, forward strand.
ATCATCATGCGGGTGACCATCTGGGTATAAAAATCTGTGCCTACCCACGGAAAGGCGAGCAGGGCGATCAAACCCAGCCCGAGTGCGATTTGCACACCGCGAGGTAGTATTTCCAGGTTGGCTTTTGGCGAGCTCATGCTTTGAATAATCCTTCAGGCTTCCACAACAACACAGCTGCCATCAACATATAAACCAGCATGCCAGACACGGAAGGCAGCAAAACCTTGCCAAAGGTGTCCACCAGTCCGACAAGCAATGCTGAAATCAATGCGCCACGCACCGAGCCAATGCCGCCAATCACCACCACCACAAAGCACATGATCAGTACTTGCGAACCCATGTTGGGGTAAACGCTTGAAATGGGCGCGGCGATCATGCCAGCCACTGCCGCCAGACCCACACCCAGAGCAAACACCACGGCGTGGATCAATTTGATATTGATACCCAAGGCCTCCGTCATGTCGCGGTTGAACGCGCCCGCACGTATCTTCATACCCAAACGCGTTTTCGCAATCAGCCAATACAAACCCAATGCCAAGGCCACGCATACGCCAGACATGAACAAGCGGTATACAGGATAAGAAAGATTGTCGGTCAAGGGAATCGACGCGCTGAGCAAGGCCGGTATGGTGACGCCATGCACATCGTCTCCCCAAAGCATGGAGCGCAATTCTTCAAAAATGTAGATCAGCCCGAAGGTGAGCAACACTTGGTCTAAATGGTCGCGCTCGTAAAAATGACGGAACAGCAGCCATTCCAAGGCCAAACCAAACACGACCGACAGCGCCACACCCACAAGGATGGCCAAGGTCAGGCTTCCTAACAAACCGCTGAGTGAGTAGGCCAAATAGGCCCCAAGCATGTAAAAACTGCCGTGCGCCAAGTTCACGACACCCATGATGCCGAAAATCAGCGTCAAACCTGCAGCAAGCATGAACAGCAGCAAGCCGTATTGCACGCTGTTGAGCAGTTGAATGAGAAACGTGGGGAAATCCATGGGTGCTTGATTGAGGATTAAAAAACGGGAGAATCATCTCCCGTTGATGTGGTGCCTAAGTCGGTTGTTGTCCAAATGGCCAAGCGGCATCTCAGCCCATTTTGCAACCAGCACCCGAATCGGCCAAGGCTTTGGCGGCAATACCTAGCACTTTGTTTTCTTTGTTCTCCACCACACGCAGGTAGATATCTTGTACAGGGTTGTGCGATTTGCTCATGGTCCATTTGCCACGCGGGCTGTCAATGGTCGCTGATTCCATCGCTTTGTACAGAACCACCTTGTTGCTCACGTCGCCCTTGACAGCGTTCATGCCTTGAATCAACAGCAAGCCGGTGTCGTAGCCTTGCACGGCATACACATCTGGTTGCAACTTGAAGGTTTTTGCGTAATTCAAGCGGAAAGCCTTGTTGCGTGGTGTATCGAGCGAATCGCTGTAATGCAAGGTCGTCATCACACCATTGGCTGCCGGGCCAGCGGCGTCCAACACGCCTTCAGTCAAAAAGCCTGAACCGTAGAGTGGGATTTTTCCTTGCAGACCAGCAGCGGCGTAGTCTCTCATGAACTTGGCCGCACCACCACCGGCAAAAAAGCAGGCAACAGCGTCAGGCTTAAGCGCGGCAATTTCAGTCAGCAAGGCTTGAAATTCGACATTGGGGAAGGGCAGGCCCAATTCTTTGACGATGGTGCCACCTGAGGCGGTGTAACTTTCTTTGAAGCCTTCAAACGCTTCATCACCCGCTGCGTATTTCCAGGTGATCCAAACGGCTTTTTTATGCCCCTTGGCGATCATGGCCTGACCTAGGGCACGTGTTGGTTGCGAGTTGGTGAAGGAGGTGCGGAACACGTTCGGTGCACACAAGCTGCGGGTAGCGGCATGCACGCCCGCATTCGGAATCAAGCTCAACACGCCGCTGTCACGCGCTACTTTGTGGATGCCCATTTGCACACCAGAATGCACCGTGCCCACCAGCACGTCGACCTTGTCACGCTGCACCAGTTTGTTGGCGTTTTCAATGCCTTTGGAGGGCTCTGACTCGTCATCCACCTTGAAAAACTCAACCTCACGGCCACCTAATTTGCCACCTTGCTCATTCAGCGCCATACGGAAACCGTTTTCAATCGCCACGCCCAGTTGCGCAAACGTGCCGGTGTACGGCAGCATCAGGCCGACGCGCAGCTTGCCAGTTTGCGCCTGGGCTTGCTCAGAAATACCTAAACCCGTAGCAGCTGCGCCGATGAGAGCAGCACTGCGTGACAAAACTTGGCGGCGAGATGTTGTTTTCATGAAATTCCCTGTTTAAATTAAAAGCGTATTAAAGAGTCAAGTGAGTGGCTGAATGGGGCAACTGGAATTATTGTGCATGTATGTTAGTCGTAATGAGCATTTTTTTGCTAAGGATAAACCCTGTGTACTGCTTTGATATTGCCTTGTTTTAAAGTGTCAATAAGCATCACTGATCAACACCAGATACGTGCACGTCCTCAACAATGGTAATGGCATCTAAAAAAAATGGTCTCCTGACATACCCGATAAATGATTGGCAGGTGGCGTTTCACCTCAACGCAATTTTCAGGTACTTAAACATTTGACAAAATATAGTTTATACCTAAAATATTTAGTCATGAATATACTTTGTCTGGGCGGTGGCCCCGCCGGTCTTTACTTTGCCTTGCTCATGAAGCGGCAAAACCCTGTCAACGTCATCACCGTGGTGGAGCGCAACCGCCCGTTTGACACTTTCGGCTGGGGCGTCGTGCTATCAGACCAGACACTGGCGAACTTGCAAGCAGCAGATGCACCCAGCGCACAGCTGATTGGCGATGCCTTCAACCATTGGGACGATGTGGCCGTCTTCTACAAAGACCGCAGCGTTCGTTCCACCGGACACGGTTTTTGCGGCATTGGGCGCAAAAAGCTGCTCAATATCCTGCAAGACCGCTGCCTTGAGCTGGGTGTGAACCTGGTGTTTGAGACTGACGTGCAAGACGACCAGGTCATTGCCGCGCAGTACAACGCGGACTTGGTCATCGCCTGCGACGGCCTGAACAGCCGCATCCGTACCCGTTATGCAGACACCTTCCAGCCTGATATTGACAACCGCCAATGCCGCTTCGTCTGGCTGGGGACGCGCAAAAAGTTTGACGCGTTTACCTTTGCTTTTGAGCAAACAGAGCACGGCTGGTTTGCCGCCCACGCCTACCAATATGACGGTGAGATGTCGACTTTCATCGTGGAAACACCTGAATCCGTCTGGAAAGCGCATGGTTTAGACACGATGGAGCAGTCCGAGGCCATCGTCTTTTGCGAACGCCTGTTTGCCAAACAGCTTGATGATGGTCAGGTTGTGAATCCGCTCATCAGCAACGCCACACATCTGCGCGGCTCGGCGATCTGGATTCGTTTTCCGCGTGTGATTTGCAAAAAATGGGTTCATGAAGTGGCGTTTGAGGGCAAAACCGTTCCCGTCGTCTTGATGGGCGATGCCGCCCACACCGCGCACTTCTCCATCGGCAGTGGCACCAAGCTGGCGCTTGAGGATGCGATCGACCTGGCGGATGAATTTAAAAAAGCAGCAGGCAATGGCGAAGACATGACGCAGGTGCTGGAAGGCTACGAAGTCCGCCGCAGCGTCGAGGTGTTGAAAATCCAGAACGCCGCCCGCAACTCAACCGAGTGGTTTGAAAATGTAGAGCGCTACAGCGGCATGGAGATCGAGCAGTTTGCCTACTCGCTGTTGACCCGTTCCCAGCGCATCAGCCATGAAAACCTGCGTCTGCGGGATGCGGCTTGGCTGGGTGGCTATGAAAACTGGTTGGCCGGCGATAACAAAAACACATCCGGCTTGCCGCCGATGTTGCTGCCCCTCAAAGTGCGCGACATCACCCTCAAAAACCGCGTCATCGTTTCCCCCATGGCCATGTACAGCGCGGTGGATGGCGTGGTGCAGGACTTCCACCTCGTCCATTTGGGTGCCAGAGCCCTAGGCGGCGCGGCATTGGTGATGGTGGAAATGACCAGCCCGACGCCTGAAGGCCGCATCACCCCCGGCTGCACGGGCTTGTGGAACGACGCGCAAACCCACGCGTTCAAGCGTATCACCGATTTTGTCCACACCAGCAGCAGCGCCAAAATCGGCCTGCAACTCGGCCACAGCGGCCCCAAAGGCTCAACCCAGTTGGGTTGGGAGGTGACGGATGAACCTCTTGCCAAAGGCAATTGGCCTTTGTTGGCCGCCAGCGCGGTGTCTTACGGCGAACAAAACCAAACGCCGAAAGCCATGAGCCGCATGGATATGAATTTGTTGAAGCAGGAATTTGTTACCGCCACCCAGCGTGCCATGGACGCCGGTTTTGACTGGCTGGAGTTGCATTGCGCACACGGGTATTTGCTCGCCAGCTTCCTTTCACCGTTGACCAATTTACGCACCGACGACTATGGCGGCTCGGTTGACCAGCGTTGCCGCTACCCGCTGGAAGTGTTCACCGCCATCCGCGCCGTCTGGCCTGCCCACCTGCCCATGAGCGTGCGGCTGTCCGCCCACGACTGGTTTGATGGCGGTAACACGGCGGATGACGCGGTGGCGATTGCCAAGTTGTTCAAAAATGCCGGTTGCGACATGATCGACGTGTCCTCCGGCCAAACCACCCGCAAGGCCAAACCCGTCTATGGTCGCATGTACCAAACCCCGTTTGCCGACCGTATCCGCAACGAAGTGGGCATCCGTACCATTGCCGTGGGCGCGATCACCGAGGCAGACCAGGTCAACAGCATCATCGCCGCCGGTCGCGCGGACCTGTGCGCCATCGCCCGGCCGCATCTGGCCGACCCCGCCTGGACGCTGCATGAAGCCGCCAAGCTGCAAAAGCAGGTCGATTGGCCCCAACAATACTGGAGTGGCCGCGACCAGCTCTACCGCGAGCTGGCCAAGCAAAATACAGTGTCAAATATGGCACAAAATTCGACATCAGCCGGCGTATTTGTTGCCTCAACAGCTATGAAAAATATAGTAAATGAGGAGTAAATGGGAAGCAAAATAATGACGAATAACCTTGATTTAGAAGCCAGACTGCACGGCACGGCGCACAGTGAACATCCGCAAGAGCTGCGCCTGTGGCTGCGCTTGCTGACCTGCACCCAGCTGATCGAAAAGCAAATTCGGACCGAGCTACGCGTCCAATTCGACACCACCCTGCCGCGTTTCGACCTGATGGCGCAATTGGAACGCAACCCCGACGGCTTAAAAATGAACGATTTGAGCCGCCGCATGATGGTGTCTGGTGGGAACATCACGGGAATCACCGACCAACTGGTGAATGAAGCTTTGGTAGAACGCGTGGTGGTGGATGGTGACAGACGTTCATTCCGTATCAAGCTGACCGACAAAGGACGAGATAGCTTTGCTGAGATGGCAGTTCAGCATGAAAACTGGATTGTCGAAGCATTTTCTGGTCTGAAGGCCACGGATATTACCGCACTGCACAAACTGCTTGGCCAAGTCAAACAGCATGTTATGGACACACAAGAAATTTTGAGCAATACAGAAAAAGAGGTCGCTTTATGAAGCATTTTGTCAGCCAAACCAACCCGATGCGCGCGCAATTCGACGCCAAAGCAGGCTACACGGCCACCCATTTCGCGTGGAGCTATGAGCAAGTGGACGACAAAGGCGGCGTGGGCACCATCACCCTGAACCGCCCGGAACGCAAAAACCCGCTGACCTTTGACTCCTACGCCGAGCTGCGCGATCTATTTCGCACCTTGCAATACGCCACCGACGTCAAAACCATCGTTGTCACCGGCGCCGGCGGCAACTTTTGCAGCGGCGGTGACGTGTTTGAGATCATTGGCCCGCTGACCAAGATGAGCATGCCGGAGATGCTGGAATTCACCCGCATGACCGGCGATTTGATCAAAACCATGCGCAACTGCCCGCAGCCCATCATCGGCGCGATAGACGGCATCTGCGCCGGTGCGGGCGCGATGATGGCCTTGGCTTGCGACCTGCGCTACGGCACCGAAAAGACCAAAACCGCCTTTCTGTTCACCCGCGTCGGCCTGGCGGGGGCGGACATGGGCGCTTGCGCGCTGCTGCCCCGCGTCATCGGGCAGGGCCGTGCCTCTGAATTGCTGTTCACCGGTCGCGCCATGACGGCGCAAGAAGGCCTGGCTTGGGGCTTTTTCAATGGTTTGACCGATTCGGCAAATTCCGGGGATTTGCTCGCCAAAGCGCAGGCCATGGCGAAGGATCTGGCCATGGGCCCGACGTTTGCCCACAGCATGACCAAAACCATGCTGCAGCAAGAGTGGGCGATGACGATAGAGCAAGCCGTCGAAGCCGAAGCCCAAGCGCAGGCCATCTGCATGCAAACGCAGGACTTCAAGCGCGCGTTTGAGGCGTTTTCTACCAAGCAAACCCCTGTGTTTGGAGGTGATTGAATGACTGCACTGAACACATCAAACGTCATTTCTTCAACGTCACAGTACGACCTGCCGTTCTTCGACGCCGCGCATGCCAATTTGGCCCGTGGATTGGCAGACTGGGCACCCCTGCAGCAAGTGGATGAGTCCGACGACCGGCGCGCCTGCAAAGAGTGGGTGCAGCGACTCGGGCAGGGCGGCTGGCTGCGCTATTGCGTCCCCGCAGCACAGGGTGGTGCGCTGCCACAGCTGGACTCCCGCGCGCTGGTGATTCTGCGTGAAACCCTGGCTTTTCACTCGCCGCTGGCCGACTTTGCCTTTGCCATGCAGGGTTTGGGCAGCGGCGCAATCACCCTGGCGGGCACGCCCGCACAGCAAGCAAAGTACCTGCCCGCCGTGGCGCGGGGCGACAAAATCGCCGCGTTTGCCTTGAGCGAGCCCGATGCAGGCTCAGACGTGGCGGCCATGCAAACAAACGCTATTAAAAACATAGCTAATGAACCAATAAATACGCCGGCTAATGCCAAATTTCAAGGTGAAAGTGGTGAAAAAGAGGGTTTTTACACACTTTCAGGCGTCAAAACCTGGATCAGCAACGGCGGTTTGGCAGACTTTTATGTCACTTTTGCCAAGACAGACCCTGCCGGTGGCACCAAAGGCATCAGCGCCTTCATCGTCGATGCTCATTCCCAAGGCTTAGACACCTCAGAGCATATCCAGGTGATGGCGCCGCACCCGCTGGCGACGCTGCGGTTTAACGATTGTCACGTTCCTGCCAGCGCCTTGCTGGGCGAGGAGGGCGAAGGCTTCAAGCTGGCGATGCGCACGCTGGACATCTTCCGCGCTTCTGTGGCCGCTGCCGCGTTGGGCATGGCGCGCCGCGCGATGGCCGAGGCGCTGCATTACGCCAAAAACCGCCGCATGTTTGGCGGCACCTTGGCCGACATGCAGCTCACCCAAGCCAAGTTGGGCGACATGGCCGCCCTCATCGACAGCGCCGCGCTGCTGACCTACCGCGCCGCGTGGATGCGCGATAAGTTGGGCACAACAACCCCGCAAACCGCCACAGCAAGCGACAGAAATTACAGCCGCGCCTCCGCTATGGCCAAGCTGGTCGCGACTGAAAACGCGCAAAAAGTCATCGACATGGCGCTGCAAATGCACGGCGGGCAGGGCGTTCAGGTCGGCAGCAGGGTGGAGCACCTGTACCGCGACATCCGCTCCCTGCGCATCTACGAGGGCGCAACCGAGGTGCAACAGCTCATCATTGGTAAATCAGTGCTTAAAGATTTCGTCTTTCCCGCGAAGGCGGGAATCCACGGTGGCGTGTATGGATTCCCGCCTTCGCGGGAATGACGTGGTTTGGTTTATTAAGTTATGTAGGAGAAGCTCAGCTATGAATTCTGCCCAGCCCGACAGTTTCATCCGCGACAAGCTGCCGCCCCCCGAGCAATGGCCACAGCTGACGTACGATTTTTCGCCCGCTGTTTTAGATGCGCTGCTGCAGCCGAAGCTCAATCTGGTGACCGAGCTGCTCGACAAAGCGCCCTTGAAAGGGTTTGCCGACCGCCCGCTGCTGCGCAGCCCGCGCATCACCCTGAGCTACAGCGACGTCAGCGACCGGGTCAACCGCATCGCCCAGGTGCTGACGGAAGATTACGGTCTGGTGCCCGGCAACCGTGTCTTGCTGCGCGGCGGCAACTCCGTCGGCATGGCGCTGGCCTGGCTGGCGGTTGTCAAAGCGGGGCTGATAGCAGTCGCCACCATGCCCCTGCTGCGCGCCAGCGAGCTGGGCGACATCATTGAGAAAGCCCAGCCCACCCTGGCGTTGTGCGACATCAAGTTGATGGATGAGCTGGAAATCGCACAAAGCCAGCACCCGGTGCTCAAAACCATTCTGCCTTTCAACGTCATGGTCCATCCGCAGGGGCTGGCCACGCTGTCGTCGCAAAAAGACGGCCATTTCACTGCTTGTCCCACACTGGCCACCGATATTGCCTTGATGGCTTTCACCTCCGGTACGACCGGCAAACCCAAAGCCGCTGTCCACACCCACCGCGATATTCTGGCCGCCTGCGAAGCCTGGCCGCGCCATGTGCTGCAGGCTACGCCAGACGACATCATCGTCGGCTCGCCGCCGTTGGCCTTCACCTTCGGCTTGGGCGGTTTGCTGATCTTCCCGATGTGGGCGGGCGCTTCGGTCTATTTCCCAGACGCGGCCTACACGCCCGAGGTCATGGTCAATGTCATGAACGAGGTCGGCGCGACCATCTGCTACACCGCCCCCACGTTTTACCGCCAAATGGCCCCGTTTGCCAAAGCCATCGGTTTGCCCAAACTGCGCATCTCCGTCAGCGCGGGCGAGGCGCTGCCCGACGCGACCCGCCAGCTTTGGAAACAAGCCACCGGCCTGGAAATGCTGGATGGCATTGGCGCAACCGAGATGTTCCACATCTTCATCTCCTCCGCTGGCAAAGACGTCAAAGCCGGTGCGATTGGCAAAGTCGTGCCCGGCTACACCGCCAAAGTGGTGGACGAGGCTGGTAACGAAGTGCCGCGCGGCACAGTTGGCAAACTCGCCGTGATCGGCCCCACGGGTTGCAAGTATTTTGACGATGCACGCCAGCTCAACTACGTCAAAAACAGCTGGAACTACCCCGGCGATGCCTTCATTCAAGACAACGAGGGTTACTTTTGCTACCAAGCGCGGGACGACGACATGATCATCACTGCCGG
>JAYVJL010000022.1:0-3483 GCA_043769295.1 Polaromonas sp.
GCGCTTGCCCATCAAGCTGCGCATGTAGCGCACAGGGTCCAGCTCAATCAGACTTTCGGGCAGGGGAGCAGGTTGGATCAAAAAGAACCAATGCCAATAAGCGCGGGCAAAAGCATCGGTGGTGTGGTCATACATGGCCAAGGTGGGTGCGATGTCCAGTACCAACAAGCGCTGCACGGCCTCTGGGTGGTCCACCGCCAGCCGATGCGCCACCCGTGCCCCACGGTCATGCGCCATGACTTGAAAGCGGTCAAACCCGTAGTGCTTCATCACGGCGATGACATCCAGCGCCATGGCACGTTTGGCGTAATTCAGGTGCTCGGCATCTGCTGGCGCACGTACGGAATCGCCATAGCCGCGCAAATCCGTCATCACCACGGTGAAGTGTTTGGCCAGCTCGCTTGCTACCAAATGCCACATCACATGTGATTGCGGGTGGCCGTGCAGCAGCAGCAAGGGCGCGCCCTGGCCGCCACGCAAGGTGTGCAGTGGCCCAGCGGGGCCGTCAATAGCGCGGAAAGTAAAAGCTTCAAACATGGATTCCCCTCGATTGTTTTGAATAAATGATGTAGCTGATGATCGCACTCATCGTGCAGGTCGCACCACCAAACTCACCCCCAGTGCCGTCAGCGCGGTGCCCAGGACCGTGACAACCGTGATCGATTCGTTGAACAGCAACCAAGCCATCAAAGCTGTGGTAGGCGGCACCAGGTACAGCAAACTGGTCACCGTGGTCGCCGCGCCGCGCTGGATCAACAGGTACAGAAGCGAGCTGCCGCCCAGCGTCAACGCCAGCACCGCCCAGGCCATGGCACCTATAAAGGAAGTGTTCCAGACAATCGCTTCGGTTTCAAGCAGCGTGAAGGGCAGTGTGACCAGCAAAGCGGCCATGAGCTGGATGGCGTTGGCCGTGCGCACATCGGTCGGCTGCACGTAGCGTTTTTGGTACAGCGTGCCGATGGTGATGCTGAACAGCGCAATCACCGTACTGCCCAGGGTCAGCGCCGTCACTTCGCTGCCGGTGCCAAACTTGCGCGCCACCACCATCACCAAACCGCCCAAACCCAAGGCCAAACCCAGCCATTGCTGCTTTGTCACGGCGGGCTGGCCGGTAGATCCGCCGGCGCTTGACCGGCTGGCCCACGATAGCCACAAGGCCGTCAGCACCGGCTGCAAACCCACCATCAATGCGGCCAAACCCGAGCCCATGCCCGCCTTGACCGCCACCCAGACGCCGCCCAGATAGCCCGCGTGCATCAGCACCCCGGTCAAGGCCAGATGCAGCCATTGCTGCCGACTGCTGGGCCACTTGGCTCGTGCCAAGCCGATCCAGATCAAAAAACACGCAATGGAGAGCACATAGCGGATCGTCAAAAAGCTCAAAGGCGGTGCGTAGGGCAGACCAAATTTAGCCACGATGAAACCGGTGCTCCAGATCAGCACAAACACGGCCGGCATGGACTTGATGAAAAAAGAAGCCAAGTTATTGTTGAAAATACTCAAAATAGTCCGTATTGGGTTGCGAATGAGCAGGCTAGCTTAGTCTAATACTGCAGCTTTTGGCGCTAAATTGTGGCTGGGCTTCAAGAATCTGCGATAATCGTGGGCTTGGAAGAAGATACCTAGGATAAATAATGAAACGCACATACCAACCCTCTAAAGTTCGCCGCGCCCGTACCCACGGCTTTTTGTCCCGCATGAAGACCCCTGGTGGCCGTGCTGTGATCAATGCACGCCGCGCCAAAGGCCGTAAGCGTCTGGCTGTCTAAGCCACGCCACGCGCGAACCTTTTCATCCGTTTTTGAGTTTGGCTGTTTTTGCAGCGAATCACTTCAAAGGCACAGTTTGCCGCCGTGATGGCGGGTCAAACCGTGTCGAGAACGCCGCATTTTGCCCTGCACCGCGTGGCCTTGCCCTCCTTGGCCCGCTTTTCAGCCGATTCAGCGACTGCGCTTGTGATCTTGGACGCCGCAACAAACTCCGGGTCAAACGCCGTGCCACCCTCGGGATCGGCAGCTAAAAAAGCCCTGTTTGCCGTGGCAGACTGTTGGCTGGGCGTGATCGTACCCAAGCGCTGGGCCAAACGGGCCGTCACCCGCAACACCATCAAGCGTCAAATCTACGCTGTGAGCACCGATTCCTCATGCCAACTGCCGCCCGCCGCCCATGTGGTGCGCTTGCGCTCTGGGTTTGACCGTGCTGAATTCATCAGCGCCACCTCCGACAAGCTCAAGGTGGCGGTGCGTGCTGAATTGCAACACCTGTTTTCTGGCGCAAAACCATGAAACAAGGCATGAATTTGATGCAGCAGCTCTTGGTCAGTATGGTCAAAGGCTACCGTTTGTTCCTCAGCCCCTGGCTGGGTTCGGCCTGCCGCTTTGAGCCAACGTGTTCGATGTATTCGATCCAGGCCCTCGAAGCCCATGGCGCAGCCAAAGGTTCCTACCTGACTTTGAAGCGTTTAGGCCGCTGCCACCCCTGGTGCGAAGGCGGCGCCGACCCGGTGCCTGCACATTTTTCCCTGTTTTCCAAATTTACCAAGGTAAAGACATCCTCATGAACGATATACGCCGCACCATTTTGTGGGTGATTTTTGGCTTTTCTATGGTCTTGCTGTGGGACCAGTGGCAGATTCACAACGGTCAAAAGCCCACTTTCGGCCTCGGTCAAGCCAAGCCACAGGCCACCGCTGCCCAGCCAGCAGCTTCTGCCGCGAACGCCAGCGTACCAAACGCTATTAATTCAATAGCTACTCAGGCAACAAATACGCCGGCTACAAATCAAAATGGCATTAATACAGCCGTTTCAACCGTCCCAGCAGCAGTTAAAGAGCGTTTTGTGGTCACCACCGACCTGCTCAAGCTGACGTTTGACACCGAAGGCGGTTCGCTGGTGCGTTCCGAGTTCCTGAACCACATCGACATGGACAACAAGTCCAAGGGCGTGGTCTTGCTGGACGACAGCAAAGAGCGCGTCTACGTGGCCCAGACCGGTTTGATCGGCGGCAACAATGGCAGCGCAGCATTCCCCACCCACAAAACCGTGATGAACCTGGTTGCCGGTCCGCGCGACCTGGCCGCCGGCAGCAACGAGCTGGTCATCAAGTTTGAATCCCCGGATGTCGGCGGCGTCAAACTCGTCAAAACCTACACGCTGAAGCGCGGTGCCTATGACATCGCCGTCAAGCACGACGTGGTCAACGCCAGCGGTGCGGCCGTGTCGCCGCAGTTGTACCTGCAACTGGTGCGCGACGGCAACAAACTGGCCGGCGAGTCCTCTTTCTACTCCACCTTTACCGGTCCGGCGGTCTACACCAGCGCCAAGAAGTACCAAAAAGTCGAATTCACCGACATCGAGAAAAACAAGGTTGACGTTGAAAAGCAAGCCACCGACGGCTATGTGGCCATGGTGCAACACTACTTTGCCAGCGCCTGGATCTTGCCTGAAGGCGTGAAACGCGAGCTGTTTACCCGCAAAGTCGAC
>JAYVJL010000023.1:0-9755 GCA_043769295.1 Polaromonas sp.
CCCCCTGAGGGGGCGCCACCAGCAGCCCAGCAAAGCCGGTTCTGCGGTGGCCCTGGTATTTAGAGCTGCACGTATTGCCTTGGACCTTCGTCATACCTTCTTCCTCAGCTTTTCGCCAAACAAACCATTCGGTTTGACCATCAGCATGACCAGTACCACCACATAGGCCGCGATGTCCTTGAAGCCATCTGGCAAGTAGAAACCCGAGAAAGACTCCACAATCCCGATAATCAGCCCACCCACAATCGCGCCCGGCAAGCTGCCAAAGCCACCCACCACGGCGGCAGGGAAAGCTTTCAAGCCGATAAAACCCATGTTGGCATGTACAAAGGTGATGGGCGCGAGCAGCAAACCGGCAATCGCCGCCACCGCCGCAGCCAAACCCCACACCAGGCCGTTGATGCGTTTGACCGGAATGCCCATGTAATACGCCGCCAGCTGATTTTGCGACGATGCCTGCATGGCAATGCCGATCTTGCTGTATTTGAAAACAGTGAACAACACCGCGCACAGCACGCTGGTCGCGGCAATCACGACCATTTGCTCCACGTTCAGCACCAGTGTGCCGAGTTTCCATATCTGATCTTTGTAGGGCACGGGCAGGGTGTGGGTTTCAGTGCCGATGTTGGGAATCATTGTGATCAAGCCCCGCGCCACATAGCCGATGCCGATGGTCAACATCACGATGGAAAAGGCGGGTTGCCCAAGAATAGGCCGAATCACCACCCGCTCCAGCAGTACGCCAAAAACCGCCATGCCGGCGATGGCGCAGATCACGGCCAGCCAATACGGAAAACCCAACAACGTCATACCCGCCAGCCCGCCAAACGCGCCCAGCATCATCAGCTCGCCTTGCGCGAAGCTGACGGTCTCTGTTGCCTTATAAATCAGCACGAAGCCGAGTGCAATCAGCCCGTAGATGCACCCCTGTGCGACACCACTGATAACCAGTTGAAGAAGTTGCACGCTGTCTCCGATATTGAAGAAATTGAACTTGCCTGTTTATAGTCGGATACGCGCTATTCACACCTAGGGTTGCACCCGATACGCCGTGCCTACAAGTGTCTTTCTGTCGCCTAGAAGACAAGCAATCCCACATGAATTGAAGGGTCAAATGAAGCTCTAGCCGGCGTATTTATTGCCTAAGTCGCTATAAAATAAAGAGCAACTTACGGTGCTTACGCGACTATTGGTGCCATTTGCACTTGCATTGCATAGGCATCATCACACAGCGTTGTTTTAGAAATTACTGTTAAAAAGTGGACAGCAACGAACTAAGCAAAGATGTTCGGATAGTTGCGGAGTTTCATAAATCAAAGACAGACAAGTAACCCATCATGTTGGGTTATAATAAATCATGGCAAGCATCTATTTAAAAAATTCAAGGTTGGTCGTGTATTCAAACGATCACCCACCGCCGCATGTGCATGTTTTGGGCCCAGGCTGGGAAATTCGCATCGAGCTATCAATTCCGCCTTCATTGTTGACCGTGGCTGGATCGTACAAAAAACAAAACATTGCAAGAGCTTTACTGGATACCGAACAACATCTTAATCGTTTAAAACAACTTTGGAGTGATCTACATGACTAAACTTAAACCCCCTGCTTGGGTTGAAAGCGAGCTCGCTAGAGTGGACGAAGTGAGCAAACGCAGTATTCACCGCGAAGTCCAAAAGCCGCGTCACGCCGTTGCAGTTCGTTTTGATGCCCTGAAACACAGAATCGTTATCGAGCTTGACAATGGCGCTGATTTTTCCTTTCCGCCAAAGTTGGCGCAAGGCTTAGAGAATGCCAGTGACGCAGACCTTGCGCTTATCGAGATGTCCCCTTTGGGTACTGGCTTGCATTGGCCAAAGCTTGATGTTGATTTAACCGTTGACGGCTTGCTCGCTGGTGTCTTTGGCAGTCGCCACTGGATGCGCGACTTCACTGCTAATTTAGCTACCAATTTAGCCGCAAATGCTGCCAAGGCTGGTGCGACAAAGTCACCGGCAAAATCGGCTGCTGCCAGAGCCAATGGATCGTTAGGAGGTCGCCCCCGAAAAACATCATTGACCGCATAAATGGCAGTATTTTTTCAGTCATGATTCAGCCAGTTTTTAACAGAAATTTGACCAAAGAAGGAAATTCATCATGAACAAAATCAAAAACAACCCGTAGCTTGTTGAACGCCGTGATCAGAAAACAACGGGGTCAGGTCTTGCAAGATCAAATAAACACCAAATTTTAGAGGTATAAATGCCTCTAACCAGCTTTTTTATTGCCTAAACAGCTATGAAATAAATAGCAAAATATTCCGATTTAGGCTACTTCCCCAACCCCATACTCCGCGTAATCACCTCTTTCATGATTTCGTTGGTGCCGCCATAGATGCGCTGTACCCGCGCGTCGGCGTAGGCGCGGGTGATGGGGTATTCCCACATGTAGCCGTAGCCGCCGAAAAGCTGCACGCATTCGTCCATCACCTTGCATTGCAGGTCTGAGCACCAGTATTTCGCCATGCTGGCAGTGGCAGTGTCCAGCTTGTCGGTTAAGACCAACTCGGTGCATTTGTCCACAAACACCCGCGCCACCTGCACCTCGGTTTGCAGCTCGGCCAAGGTGAAACGGGTGTTCTGGAAGCTCGCCACCGGCTGCCCAAACACCTTGCGCTCCTTGACGTAGGCCACCGTCCAGTCAATCGCCGCCTGCGCGGCTGCCACGGCGGTGATGGCGATTTGCAGCCGCTCCCACGGCAGTTGCTCCATCAGGCAGATGAAGCCCTTGTTCTCCATGGCCGCGCCGCCCAGCAGGTTCTCGGCTGGTAAGCGCACGTTGTCGAAAAACAGCTCGGACGTGTCCTGCGCTTTCAAGCCCAGCTTTTTCAGCCGCTTGCCGACCGAAAACCCCGCCATGCCGCGCTCGACCAGCAGCAAACTGGTGCCCTTGCCGCCTGCGGCCGGGTTCGTCTTCGCAACCACAATCACCAAATCGGCATGCCAACCGTTGGTGATGAAGGTTTTGCTGCCGTTCAAGAGGTAACTGCCGTCGGATTGTTCGCTACCGGAGGGGCCTGGTTGATATAAGGCGGTCGCCTTGATGCCCTGCAAATCCGACCCCGCCGCCGGCTCGCTCATGGCGATGGCACCTATCATCTCGCCGCTGGCCAGCTTGGGCAGATAGCGGCTTTTTTGCGATTCCGTCCCATAATGCAGGATGTAAGGCGCGACGATTTCGCTGTGCAAGCCATAGCCAATGCCACTAAATCCACCCCGCGCCAGCTCTTCCATCTGGATCACCGAGTACAGCTTGTCCGCCGCCGCGCCGCCGTAGGCCTCGGGCATGGAGGTACACAAAAAGCCGTTGTCGCCGGCTTTGTTCCACACTTGGCGGTCCACATAGCCCTGCTCTTCCCAATCGGCATGGAAGGGGGCGATTTCCTTGTCGATGAAGCGGCGAAAGCTGTCGCGAAAAGCTTCGTGGTCGGAGGAGAAAAGCGTTCTTTCGATCATCGGTGTCACCTGTTGGACTTGAGTTTTAATATTACAAAGCAATTGCTTGGTGAAAAGACTATACTCCAATTTTTGCTGATAAAAACTGATTTAACGACGAACAGGAGATTGCCATGACCACCCAAGCCTATGTGTACGACGCCATCCGCACCCCGCGCGGCAAAGGCAAGAAGGACGGCAGCCTGTATGAGGTCAAGCCGGTGACTTTGCTGTCTGGATTGCTATCAAATCTGCAGCAACGCAACGGCTTTGATACGGCTGCGGTGGACGACGTGGTGATGGGCATCGTGTCACCGATTGGGGAACAAGGCTCGGTCTTGCCCAAAATTGCGGCGCTCAAGGCGGGCTGGGACTTCCGCGCCTCGGGCGTGCAGATCAACCGCTTTTGCGCCTCGGGCCTGGAAGCGGTGAACATGGCGGCGCAAAAAGTGGCCTCTGGCTGGGAAGATTTGGTGGTCGCCGGCGGCGTAGAAAGCATGAGCCGCGTCCCGATTGGCTCGGACGGCGGCGCGTGGGCGCAAGACCCGGACACCAACTCGACCATCGGCTTTGTGCCGCAGGGCATTGGCGCGGACTTGATCGCGACGCTTGAAGGTTTCAGCCGCGCCGATGTGGACGCCTTTGCCATGGAATCGCAAAAACGGGCAGCATTTGCCCAAAACGCGGGCTATTTCAATGGCTCGGTCATCCCCGTGACCGACTTTCTGGGCCAAACCATCCTCGCGCAGGACGAATTCATCAAACCCCGCACCACGCTGGAAAGGCTGGCGGCGCTGAAACCGGCCTTTGAGCAAATGGGCGCGATGGGCTTTGACCAGGTGGCGCTGACCCGCTACCCGCAGGTCGCGCGCATCAACCACGTGCACCACGCTGGCAACTCGTCGGGCATTGTGGACGGCGCGGCTGCCGTGCTGATCGGCTCGGAACAGGCCGGCAAAACCCACAACCTGACGCCGCGCGCCCGCATTGTCTCGGTGGCGTTGAGCGGGGCTGACCCGACCATCATGCTGACCGGCCCCATGCCCGCCGCCCGCAAGGCGCTGGCCAAGGCGGGGCTGACCATGGACCAGATCGACCTGGTTGAAATCAACGAAGCCTTTGCCGCCGTGGCCATGCGCTTCATGAAAGAGATGAAAGTGCCGCACGACAAGACCAACGTCAACGGCGGCGCGATCGCCATGGGCCACCCGCTGGGCGCGACGGGTGCGATGATTTTGGGGATATTGATCGACGAGCTGCATCGCCGCAAGCTGCGCTACGGCATGGCGACGCTGTGTGTGGGCGGCGGCATGGGGATTGCGACCATTGTGGAAAGAATTTGAGACTGATTATGAAAACCATCCAATACGAACTCCAAAACGGCATCGCCACCCTCACCTTTGACGAGCCCGATTCCCCCGTCAACACCATGTGCCTGCAGTGGCAGCAGGATTTGACCGAGGCGACCGCGCAGGTGGTCAAAGACAAAGACGCCATCACGGGCATCATCCTCGCGTCCAACAAAAGCACCTTCTTCGCCGGCGCAGATCTGAAAAGCCTGATGCGCAACAAAGTGACCGACGCTGGCGCGATCTTTACCGAGATCGAGCGGATGAAAAAGAACTTCCGCACGCTGGAAACACTGGGCAAGCCGGTCGTCAGCTGCCTGAACGGCGCGGCGCTGGGGGGCGGCTGGGAAGTGGCGCTGGTCGGCCACTACCGGGTGGCGGTGGACGACAAAAAAATCCAGTTTGGCATGCCCGAGGTAAGCCTGGGGCTGATTCCGGGCGCGTCCGGCATCACCAAAACGACGCGTTTGCTGGGGCTGATGGGCGCGCAACCTTATTTATTAGAAGGCAAACTGTTCAGCCCGCGTGAAGGGCTGGATTTGAGCTTGATTCACGAACTGGTCGCCGATGCTGCCGCCCTGCGCCCCGCCGCGCTGGCCTGGATCGCCGCCCACCCCGTCTCCGCCCAGCCGTGGGACAACAAAGATTACAAAATCCCCGGTGGCACGCCAAGTAACCCAAAAATCGCCATGGCGCTGACCGTTGCACCGGCGATGATGAAAAAATCCTCGCGCGGCCTGTACCCCGCCCCCGAAGCGGCGCTGGCCGCGATGGTGGAAGGCGCGATGGTCGATTTTGACACCGCGCTGCGGATTGAAAGCCGTTATTTGGCCCGCTTGGCGGTGGACCCGGTGGCGAAAAACATGATCAACACCTTCTTCTTCAACATGAACGCGGTGAAATCGGGCCAATCGCGCCCCAAAGGCATTGCGAAGTACAAACCCAGCAAGGTCGGCATTTTGGGTGCGGGCATGATGGGCGCGGGCATTGCCTACAGCCAGGCGGCGCGCGGCATCGCCACAGTATTGAAAGACCTGACGCAGGAGCAGGCCGACACCGGCAAAGCCTACAGCGCCAACATCACCCAACCCCGCGTCGACAAAGGCCGCATGAGCCCGCACGACCAGACCGCGCTGCTGGCGCGCATCACGGCGACGAGCAAAACGGAAGATTTGGCGGGCTGCGATTTGATCATCGAAGCCGTGTACGAGTCCCGCGAACTCAAGGCGATGGTCACCAAAGAAGCGGAGCCGATGCTGGCGGCGGGTGGTTTCTTCGCCTCCAACACCTCCACCCTGCCTATTTCTGGTCTGGCCACGGCCAGCGCCCGCCCTGAAAAGTACGTCGGCATCCACTTTTTCAGCCCGGTGGACAAGATGAAGCTGGTCGAGATCATTCGCGGCAAGCAGACCGATGACGAAACCGTCGCCCGCGCGTTTGACTATGTGCAGGCGCTGGGCAAAATCCCGATCGTGGTGAACGATTCGCGTGGTTTTTACACCAGCCGCACCTTTGGCACCTTTGTGATGGAAGGCGCGGCCATGCTGGGCGAGGGCATTCCGGCAGCGGTGATTGAAAATGCCGGCATCCAGTGCGGCATGCCCGTGGGGCCGCTGGCCGTGCTGGACGAAACCGCACTGTCCCTCAGCGTGCATGTGCTCGATCAAACCCGTGCTGACTACGTGGCTGAAGGCAAAACCTACACCCCCACCCCCGGCGAGCTGCTGGTGGAGCGTATGGTCAAAGCGCTGAACCGCCACGGCCGAGCCGCCGGAGCGGGATTCTACGATTACCCGAAAGGTGAGAAAAAGACGCTGTGGCCGCACTTGCAGAGCCTGTTTGAAAAACCCACCGTGACATGGAATATCCAAGACATCAAAGACCGCCTGCTCTACCGCCAAGCCGTCGAGACCGCCCGCTGCCTGCACGAGGGCGTGCTCACCACCGTGCATGACGCCAACATCGGCTCCATCTTCGGCATTGGCTTCCCCGCCTACACCGGCGGCGCGATGCAGTTTATCTACGGCATGGGCATCGATGCGTTTGTGAAGCGGGCTGCGGAATTGGCAGCCCAATTCGGACCCGGTTTTGCGTTGACAGACGCCGTCAAAGCGGCCATCCTGCAGCACCAACCTCAATACTAAGCCAGAAAGACCTGCCATGTCAGCCCTACCCATCGACAACGCAACGCCTTTAGAGCTGGTCCGCGCTGACCTTGAAGCCACCCTGAAGCTGCAACGCGCAGCCTACTTTGCCCACCCGGTGCCCAGCCTGGCGGAGCGCAAAGCCGACCTGTTGAAGCTGAAAACCTACCTGCGGGACAACAAGCAGGGCATCATCGCCGCCATCCATGCCGACTACGGCAACCGCTCGACCCATGAGACGCTGCTGACCGAAATTGTCCCGGCCATGGGTGAAATAGACCACGCCCTCGGGCACCTGCGCAAATGGATGAAACCGCAGCGTCGCCACGTTGATTTGATGAATTACTTCGGCGCGAGCAACCGCGTCATCCCCCAACCGCTGGGCGTGGTGGGCTGCATTGTGCCGTGGAACTTTCCAGTGAACCTGACCTTTGCGCCGCTGGTGAGCATCTTCTCGGCGGGCAACCGCGCCATGGTCAAAATGTCCGAGAACTCGCGCCACCTGTGCCAGTTTTTGATGAAAACCATCCCGACCTACTTTCCCAAAGACAAACTGGCTTTCTTTGATGAAACCGGCGGCGTGGGCATCGAATTCTCCAAACTCAAGTTTGACCACCTGCTCTTCACCGGGTCCGGCACCACGGGCCGCGCCGTGATGGCTGCCGCGGCGCAAAACCTGTGTCCGGTGACGCTGGAGCTGGGCGGCAAGGCACCCGCCATCGTGTGTGACGACTTCCCGCTGCGCAAAGCGGCTGAGCGCTTGATGTTTGTGAAATGCCTCAACGCCGGTCAGATCTGCACCACGATTGACTACCTCTTTTTGCCCAAAGGCAAAACGTCCGAATTCGTCGAGATGGCGAAAGAGATTGTGCAAGCCCGCTACCCGTCTTTGGACACGGCAGATTTGACCTCCATCATCGATGAACGATCCTTCAACCGGCTCATCGCCGCATTGGAGGAAGCCCAGGCGGGCGGGGCCACCCTGGTACAACTCATCCCCGGCAAGCCCTGGGATGCTGCCACCCGAAAAATGGCCCCCCACATCGTGCTCAATGCGCCAGAAAATTCGATCCTGCGGCAGCGCGAGATTTTTGGGCCCATCCTGCCCATCATGGAGTACAGCCAACTCGAAGAAGCCATCCAGTACATCAATGGCCGGCCGCGCCCGTTGGCCATTTATCCGTTCAGCAACAACAAAAGCACCATCCAAACCCTGCTGGACCGGGTGATGTCGGGCGGTGTTTCCGTCAACGACGCTTTGTTCCATGTCGGCCAGACCGACCTGCCCTTTGGCGGCGTGGGTGAAAGCGGCATGGGCCATTACCACGGGCATGAAGGCTTCAACACCTTTTCAAAATTGCGTCCGGTGTTCTATCAGGCCTCGTTCAGCGCGGTCAAATTCCTGTGGCCACCCTATGGCAAGTTTGCGACGAAGTATTTGAACTTTTTGAGCAAGTGACGAAGTTAGCACCGCTGGACGGGGTGCGGTGACCGAGGCGTTGGCGGTGGTGACGATTTGGGAGTTAGAACCGGTGTATTGAGGCGTTGGATTTACTTTGGCACACTGCGCCCATCAAAGCTTTTGCTAAATTAAATGCACTCTTCGGTATACTTAGTTGCATATGTCCAAATACAAACTAATAAATTTTGATTCAACTTCACTTCTTGAAGCGCGTAATAAATGGGAAGCAATGGCAGGTGAGGATGCTTTTGACTTGGAATTTTCGCCTCTTTTTGAATGGGCAGGCAATCATTTGGCACACGTTGATGGTGACTCACTTGCATTAAATCTACATAACAATGATGCATTACGAACAGACGCGATAGTTGAAGTCGTCTCTAGTCGTAAGGGGAAAATGTCTAAATTGTTGAAAGTTATACCTTCACCTATGTTCTGGGATGTCAACAATTCACGTGCGGATATCGTTACGTTGTATACTGACATCTTCTTCGAAGTCCTTACGAGACAAGGATTTGACTCATCTCGAACAGTAAAACTGTATGGTCGAGACGATGAAATGATGAGTATTTTGCGATCTATCCATGGAGTTTGGTCAATGCCAAACACCAAAGTAGAATTTGAAGGCCGCTTTTTAACTTTTACCTTAAATTAATGGAATCGACTATGACAACTCTGCAATACTTAAATTTTGCGTCGCTACCCACCACGGCAATAAGGGAAATGATTGAAAGCGGTGTTACTCATGCAATAAATTCCATGAGTACTTCTGAGATCATGAAGCTTATGACAAGTCCATTACAAGAATTTAAGACCAGCGATTTGCAAAAAGCCGCTTGAAAGATTTACTGACCGACCTAAAAAACCCGTTTTTACGGGTTTTTTTACGCCTTAGCCTTATTGTCCAGCGGAGAATATCCCTTTCCAGAATTGCATATTAATTTCATTCAAAGGTTAGTAATCTCCCCGTACGCTCCCCCTGCTACCCTCCCCGCACGCTTTCTAGCCACCCACGCACCCATTTCCCCTCAAATCTGCCTAAATTTGCGGCACAATTGAGGGGTCTGGACGGGAGGAGTTACCACGCGGTTACCAACTCAAAAATCGCCCTGTTTTGCCATATTTGGCCTTCTTCCGTCATTTTTTGTCTGTTTTGGAGCTTTTCATGTCCGCCACGCCTGCTTTGTCCGTCATCCGCCTTGCCGATCTCATTGCCAAGGGGCAGCTGCAAGGCAAACGCGTTTTCATCCGCGCCGACCTGAACGTGCCGCAGGATGACGCAGGCCACATCACCGAAGACACCCGCATCCGCGCCTCGATTCCCTGCATCCAG